>NZ_CP023202.1:6837292-7137891 GCF_000220705.2 Streptomyces xinghaiensis S187
GGGCCCGGCCCGTATTCGCGCGCTGGGGCGATGAGTTTCCGGCACGGGGGAGGTCCACAGAGCGTCGGTAATCCGCAGACGTCGAGGGGAGTGGCATGGACAGCCGAGGATTTGATGAGGAGGCCGTGGCCCAGGAGCCGGAACTCGTGACGCTCGACCCGGCGACGACGGCGGTCGTCCGGGGCGTCGTCCCGATGGCCGGCCTGCGGGACTTCTTCGACGCCTCCTTCCGGGAGCTGGCCCGGGTCATGGCAGCGCAGGGGATCGCCCCGACGGGCCCGGCCTTCGGCCTCTACCACGGGGCGCCGGGGGAGACCCTGGACCTGGAGGTCGGGTTCGTCACGGACCGGGCGGTGCGCCCGGAGACCGGGGTCGTGGCCGGTTCGCTTCCCGGAGGGCGGGTCGCGAGGCTGATGCACCACGGCTCGTTCGACCGCCTCGGGTCCTCCTGGGACCGCCTGGGCTCCTGGATGCGGGCGCGGGGACTGCCCGCAGGGGAGGACAGGTGGGAGACCTACGTCACCGAACCCTCCCCGGACATGGACCCGGGTGACCTGCGCACCGAGCTCAACTGGCCCGTGGCCGACTGACCGGGGCCCGCAGGGGGACCGCACCGCCCGCCCGGGGAGTGGCGGGCGGCGCGGTCCAAGGCCGCCGGGGTCCGGCCCGGCGGCCGGTACGCGGGGCGCGCCGGGCCTCGTCAGGTCCGGCACACCGCCGAGAAGGTGAACGAGAACTCCGCCGGTGCCGCCTCCAGTCGGTACGCGGGGAGGACGCCCGGTCCGCAGGACTGGGAGCCGATGCCCTGCTGGGCGTGGTCCAGGTTGACCCAGACGAGGGGCCCCCGCGTCAGGTCCGGCGTGTGGCGGGCCGCGTCCAGCTGCTCGGTGGTCCAGCGGCGGGCGGTGAACCAGAAGAGGCCACCGGAGCCGCCGCCTTCGGCGCGCAGGCCCGCTCCGGTGTCGTCGGTGAGCTCGGCCCAGCGGACGTCCGCGCGGGCGCCGTTCTCCTGCGGGCGGACATAGGGGGTCTGCAGCTCGTCGACCGGCATCGACCAGAGGCCCGTCATCGCGGCGGCCCGGGTGTCCGGATACGCCTCGCCCGGGCCGCCGCCGAACCAGCGGGCCGAGCCGTAGCGGCCCGGGATGCCGAGGCGGATGCCCAGGCGGGGGAGGGCGCACGGCCAGTCGCCCTCGGGGGTGACCGCGACCGTCAGCCCCAGCCGTCCGCCGTCCACCGTCCAGCGGTAGTCGGCACGCAGGGCCAGATCGGTGGCGGCGGGGGCCACCCTCGTCCGTACGGTCAGGGCGTCGCCCGCGGCCTCGACCGCGTCCGGGCGGTGCCGCATCCGGTGCAGGCCGAGCGCCCGCCAGAGCGGGCCGTGGCGCAGGTCCGGCTGCCACGGCGCGCCCTCGTCGTTGTCGGTCGGGGCACGCCAGACGTCCAGCCGGAGATCCGTGACCGGAATGCTGTCCAGGCGCTGGAGCCCACCGGTCGCGGCGTCGAACACCGCCGGGCCGAGGGTGATCGACCGCCCGTCGCGGCGGGCCGGTTCGCCGGTCGCGGGCCGCGGGGACGGGCGCCGGCCGGCGGGAAGCTGCGCCCAGGCCACGAGATGGCCCTTGGGCGCCCAGGCGGTATCCGCGGCGAGGACGGCCCGGACGGTCCACTGGAGTTCGCCGGCACCCGGACGGTCACGGTCACGACCGGCACCGGCTCCGCTGCCACCCCCGCCGGCCGGGAACCGCGGCGGTTCCGGCAGTTTCACCTCCGCGCTCTCGCCGGGCGCCAGCGGCGGCACGGGAAGACCGCCGTCCGCCACCGGCGCGCCGTCCGCCTCGTAGGACCAGGTGAAGGCCAGGTGCGACAGACCGGAGAAGTCATGGGTGTTGGTGACGCGGACGGTGCCCGCCTCGCCGTCGCCCTCGATGCGGACCGGCTCGACGGCCTTCTTGTACTCGGCGAGACCGGGAGAGGGGGTCCGGTCGGGGAAGAGCAGCCCGTCGCAGACGAAGTTGCCGTCGTGGACCTCCTCCCCGAAGTCTCCGCCGTACGCGAAGTACGGGGTGCCGTCCGCCGCGCGGCGGGCGATCCCGTGGTCCGTCCACTCCCAGACGAAGCCGCCCTGGCAGCGCTCGTACCGCTCGAAGAGGCGCTGGTACTCGGTGAGGCCGCCGGGACCGTTGCCCATCGCGTGGGCGTACTCGCAGAGGACGAAGGGGAGTTCGCGGCGGCGCGCGTCCAGCTCCGGGTCGCTCAGCGGCTCCTCGGCGCGCCGGCCGATCAGCTCCACCTCGGCGTGCGGGGCGTACATGCGGGAGTAGACGTCGGTGTCCGCGCAGGAGGGGTCGCCCTCGTAGTGCAGCGGCCGGCCGGGGTCCCGGGCGCGGATCCATCCGGCCATGGCCGTCAGCCCGGGGCCGGTGTCGCACTCGTTGCCGAGCGACCAGATGATGACGGACGGATGGTTCTTGTCGCGCTCCACCATCCGGGCGGCGCGGTCCAGCAGTGCGGGGAACCAGCGTTCGTCCCGGACGGGGTTGTTCCGCCAGCCGGTGTCGGCGAAGCCGTGGGTCTCCAGGTCGCACTCGTCGACGACCCACAGGCCGAGTTCGTCGCAGAGGTCGAGGAAGGCCGGGTGCGGCGGATAGTGGCTGGTGCGGACGGCGTTGATGTTGTGCCGCTTCATCAGCAGCAGGTCCCGGCGCATGGTGTCCGCGTCGACCGCCCGCCCGGTCTCCGGGTGGAACTCGTGCCGGTTCACGCCCCGGAACAGGATCCGGCGGCCGTTGACCTTGAGGACGCCGTCCTCCACCGCGACGGTGCGGAAGCCGACCCGCAGCGCGATCCGCTCCCCGGGCGCGGCCAGTTCGGCCTCGTACAGCCGCGGGGTCTCGGCGGTCCACGGCTCCACGGGCACGGTCGCGCTCTCGCCCGCCGCGAGGTCCAGGCCCAGCCCGGGGACGGTGATCCGGGCGGGAACCGCGCCCCCGTCCGGGCCGGAAATGGGGCCGTCACCGCCGCCCGCACCGCTCCCGCCGGTCCGGCAGTCCACCCGCAGCGTCCCCGTTCCGGCGCGGTGGTCGTACGAGGCGTGGACGGTGAAGTCGTCCACCGCGCCGGGCGGCCGGTGCAGCAGCGTCACGTCACGGAAGATGCCGGGCAGCCACCACTGGTCCTGGTCCTCCAGATAGCTCCCGGCCGACCACTGGTGGACCCGGACGGCCAGCACATTGCCGCCGGGCCGGAGCAGCGCCCCGACCGCGAACTCGTGCGGCAGCCGGCTGCCCTGGAAGACGCCCAGCTCGGTGCCGTTGAGCCAGACCCGGGCGCAGGACTCGACACCGTCGAACCGCAGCACGGTGTCGCCGGAGCCCGCCCCGAGCGGCCAGTCCTCCGGGAGCCCGAAGTGGCGCAGATGGTCGCCGGTGGGGTTCTCGTACGGGACCCGGGGCGGATCGACGGGGAAGGGGTAGCGGGTGTTGGTGTACGCGGGCGCGCCGTGGCCCTGGAGGACCCAGTGGCCGGGGACGGACAGCCGGTCCCACCCGCTCGCGTCGTGGCCGGGGCGGGCGAAGGAGTCGTCCTCGGCGCCGGCCGTGGGGGAGAGCCGGAAGCGCCACTCGCCGCCCAGACCGAGCCGGCGGGCGTCGGAGGCCGCGTACCAGGCGCGGGGCGGGAGGGTGCCGCGCCCGGGCGCTCTGTCCTCGTAGTACGGAAGGGACGGGCGGCCCGGGGAGCACGGGCCCTGCGCATCGCCGGATTCGCCGGGGCGGGAGGGCACCGCCGCCGGGGCCCCCGAAGCCCCCGGGACTTCCCGGGCCGTGAGGTCGTGCGCGTTCCGGAGCGGGTCCTGAGGTGTGCTCATGCGTCCCCTCGGTCAGCCCTTGATCCCCGTCTGCGCCACGCCCTGCACCAGCCAGCGCTGCAGGACGACGAAGACGAGGATCAGGGGCAGGATGGATATCGCCGCGGCCATGAAGATCAAGTGCAGGTTGACGGTTTGTGCGGTGAGATAGGACGACAGCGCCACCTGCACCGTCCAGGACTCCTGGTCCTGGCCGATGACCAGCGGCCACAGGAAGGCGTTCCAGCCGCCGATGAAGGTGATCACGGCGATCGCCGCGAAGAAGTTCAGCGAGTTGGGCACCACCACCCGCCAGTACGCGCCCCAGTGGTTCAGCCCGTCCACCCGCGCCGCCTCCTCCAGCTCCCGGGGGAAGCCCAGGAAGTACTGGCGGAAGAGGAAGGCGGTGAAGCCGCTGAACAGCCCCGGGATGATCAGCCCCCGCAGGCTGGAGACCCAGCCCAGTGACGAGACGAGGACGAACGTCGGGACGAAGGTGACGGCCGCCGGGACCATCAGCGTGCCCAGCACCAGATAGAAGACCTTCTGCGCGTGCCGGTACGGGATGCGGGCCAGCCCGTAGCCGGCGGTGGAGCAGAGCAGCAGGGTGCCCGCGGTGTGCAGCACCCCGACGACCAGCGAGTTCCACAGCGCCCGGGCGAAGGGCACGGCCGGGTCGTCGAACAGCTCCCGGACATTGCCCCACTGGAGGTCGGTGGGGAAGAACGTCCAGGTCTCCCCGGTGATGTCGGCGTCCGTGGACAGCGCGTTGCGCGCGATCAGATAGAAGGGGACGAGGAAGAGGACGGTGGCGACCACCAGCGCCGCGTACAGCCTCGCGCTGCCGAGGGTGGTGCGGGCGCCCCGCGCCGTCCGGCCGGTTCCCGCCGCCGCGCTCATGCGTCCCTCTCCCGTCCGAAGCCCAGGAACCGCCCCTGGAGGAGGGTGACCAGGCAGATGAGCAGGGCCAGCAGCAGGGCGCCGGCGCTGCCGAGGCCGTAGTCCTGGTTCTCGCCGAGTGCCAGGTTGTACAGGTAGACCAGGGGCGGCCGGCCCCAGGTCGCCTTGTCCAGCAGGTTGTAGAACTCGTCGAACGCCTGGTAGGCGGCGATGAGGAGAAGCAGGATCACCGCGCTGGACGTGGTACGCAGCTGCGGCAGCGTGATGTACCGGAAGGTCTGCCAGCCGGGCCGCGCGCCGTCGATGGCCGCCGCCTCGTAGAGGACCCGCGGGATGTTCTGCAGCGCCGCCAGGAAGAGGATCATGTAGAAGCCGGACTGCAGCCACAGCCGCACGGTGACGATCACCAGCCAGTACCACGGCGGATCGGGGGAGGCCAGCCAGGCGACGGAGTCCACGCCGAGCCATCCCAGAACGGTGTTGGCCAGTCCGAAGCGCACCCCGTTGAAGATCGACATTTTCCACACCAGTGAGGCGGCCACATAACTGCACGCCGTGGGAAGGAAGAACGCGGACCGGAAGAACGCCCGCATGAAGCGGATGCGGTGCACCAGCAGCGCCAGCCCCAGGGACAGGGCGAAGGTCAGCGGGACGGCGAAGAGGGCGAACACCGTGAACGTGCCGAGGCTCCGCACGAAGTCGCCGTCGGAGAGCATCGTCAGGTAGTTCTCGAGCCCCACGAACTCCGTGGGCGTGACGGTGGAGCGCGCCTCGAAGAGGCTGAGCCACAGGCTCCAGCCGATCGGGAGGTAGACGAAGACGAGCAGTCCGGCCAGGAAGGGCCCGGTGAACAGCCAGAAGGCGAGGGCGTGTCCGCGCTCCGCCGTGCGCACCGTCCCCGGCCGTGCCGGACCGGCCGGACCGGCCGGACCGACCGGTCCGCCGCGGGCCGGCACGGGGCTACGGCCGCGGCGGGCGGGCCGGTGCGGGAGCGTCGCCATGGTGGTGGCCCCGTTCCCTATCCGAAGATCTTGTCGAGATCGCGCCGGATCTTCTTGTCCGCCTTGTCGAGTTCGCGTTCCGGATCGGCGTCGTCCCGTACGGCGTTGGCCATGACGTCGGTGAGGGTGGTGATCATCGACTGGGTCCAGGACGGGTTGTCGAAGATGCCGGCGGTGTTGAAGAGTTCGACCCCCTCCGCCGCCAGCCCGGACTTGAGCTCCTCCGCACCGGCGGCCACCGATCTGCGCGGCGGGATGTGGAAGCCGTAGTCCAGGCACCACTCGCGCTGGAACTCCTTCTGGTCGATCCACAGCCACTTGACGAACGCCTTGGCCGCGTCGACGTCCTTCGCCTTCGCGGAGACGAACGCCGACCAGCCGCCGTTGTAGACCGCCGGGCGGCCCTTCGGATCACCGGAGGACGGCCAGGGCATGATGCCGACGTCATCGCCGTGGGCCTCCAGGATCTGCGGCATCGCCCACATGCCGCACCACTGCATCGCGCACAGGCCCTGGTTGAAGGAGGCCGGGTCCCAGTGCTCGGTGGGCGCCCCCTTGAGCAGCGCCTTGCCCGCGTACAGCCGGCGCAGCTTGCGCAGCGCCTCGACCACCTCGTCGGTGTGGTACGCGATCTCGTTGTCCGGGGTGAGGAGTTCGGCGCCGGTGGACCAGATCAGCGGGTTCTGGACGGGCTGCAGGGTCTGCCCGAGGTAGAGACCCTTCACCTTGTCCGTGGTGAGCTTCTCGGCCGCCTCGATCAGCCCGTCCAGGGTGTCCGGCGGCTCGATCCCGGCCTTCTCCAGCAGGGACTTGCGGTAGTACAGGAACTGCGGATCGTCGATCATCCGCACGCCGTAGACCTTGCCGTCGATGGTGTGGGAGGCGATGTCCGCCTCGTTGAAGTCGTCCTTGACGCCTTCGAGGATGTCGTCGAGCGGCACGATCTGCCGCTCGTGCGCCATGTGGATCTGCGGGTGGAACTCGAAGACGTCCGGCCCGTCGGAGGAGAGCAGCGCGGTGAACAGCTTCTTCTCGTACTCGCCCGGTATCCACTGCACCGAGACGTCCGCGTCCTTGTACGCCTTGGCGAACTTCTGGGCGGCCTGCTGTGTGCCCGGCTCGCCGTAGGCGTGGTACATCTGCTTGAGCGGCCGGCCGGATCCCCCGCCGCCGCGGCCGGTGTCCGAGCCGCAGGCGGTCAGCGCGCCCAGGGCCGCGATCCCTCCGGCGGCGCGGAGGACATCGCGGCGGTCCCACTCTCTGCTGCTGATGGCCGGCATGTGACGTCCCGTCTGTAGCGGCTCAACTCACTTCTGCCCGACGCGCGTTGTGGCGCGGTCGCGGTGGTGCCGTGGTGCGGTACTGCCGTCGTGGTGCGGGACGCTAGCCATCGTCCAGGGGTTCGGCAAGGGGTTGGAAGAAGTCTTCTCGCCGGGGCGTACCGGAGGGCCGCGGATCACCACGGACGGTTCGGGATCCCGGACGAGCGGACGGCGGCGGCCCGGGGTGCCGGCGCCCCGGCGCACCGGGCGCACCCGGCGCGCCGTCACCGGGGCACAGCGGTGCGAGAGTTCCGGGCGGTGCCCGGTGCTCAGCGCGCGGTCGCGTCCGTGCCGTCGGCGGGGCCGGGGAGGAGGGCCGGCGCGCCCGGCCCCGGGGGCCTGCGGCCGACGGAGGCGAGGAAGCCCTCCAGTGCGAAGGTCGCGGCGCCGAGGCTGACGGGGTTGGTGGGGATCGGGCTGAGGACGATCTCGGTGCCGGCCAGCGGCCGGGCCAGCGCGTGCCGGGCCACCACCTCCCGCACCCCGGTGAGCAGGGGTTCCCCGAGCAGGGACGCGACCCAGCTGCTGAGCACGATCACTTCCGGGTTGAGCAGGTTGACGAGGTCGGCGATGCCGGCACCGAGGAAGCGGGCCGTCTCACGGACCGCCGCGACCGCCACCGGATCGCCCTCCGCCGCCGCCCGCGCGAGCGCCGCGATGGTGGCGGTCTGGTCGCCCGGGCGCAGCAGCCGGGTGCCCGGGTCGAGCTCCCGCAGCCGGCGCATGATGCCGGGCGCGCCGACATAGGTCTCCACGCAGCCGCGGTTGCCGCAGTGGCACGGGTGGCCGTCCAGGACCAGGGTGGTGTGGCCCCACTCGCCGGCGCTGTTGGTGACGCCCCGGTGGAGCGAGCCGCCGAGCGCGAGCCCCGCCCCCACGCCCGTACCGAGGTTGACGACGACGGCGTCGCCGCGGTCCCGTGCGGCGCCGAACCACAACTCGGCCACCGTGCAGGCGCGGAGCGGGTTGTCGAGGTGGAGCGGATGGGGCAGGTGCCCGGCCAGCAGGCTCAGCAGCGGGACGTCGTGCCAGTCCCAGTTGGGGGCGTAGACCGAGACACCGCCCTCGCGGTCGACCTGGCCGGGCACGCTGACGCCGACGCCCAGGATCCGGCCGTCCCCGTTCCCGTCCCCGCTACCGGCCCGCCCCGTCACCGACTCGACGGCCGCCACGATGTGACCGACGACCTGACCGGGCCCGCTCTCGCCGGGGCGCAGCTCCTCGTCGGCCCGGGCCAGGACGTTCAACGCCAGGTCGAACAGCTCCACATGGACGTAGGTCTCGGCCACGTCGACCCCGACCAGCGCGCCGCCGGAGGCGTTGACGGCGACCAGTCCGCGCGGCCGGCCCCCCGCGGAGTCCTCGAACCCCACCTCGGTGAGCAGGCCGAGCGCCAGCAGCTCCCCGACGAGGTTGGCGACGGTCGCCAGGCTGAGACCGGTGGCGGCGGCCAGTTCCTGGCGGGAGACGGGGGAGTGGGCGATGATCTGCCGCAGCACCCCGTAACGGTTCGCGGTGCGGATGTCCCGGGACGTACGTTTCACGGCGTGCCCCTCCGCCCCTCGCGCCCTCGCCCTCCCCGGCGAAGCGCCAGGCTATGCGTCCGGGCCGGGTTCGACAAGCGGTTGGGAAAAGGGTCGGAGGAAGCGGGGCGAGGTGGCCCCGGCCACGCCGGCCGCCGGAGCGGGCCGCCCGCACGCGCTGTGGCGCGGCGGCCGGAGGGCCGCCGCGCCACGGGTGCGGGACGTGGGGTGCTGTCCCGGGATCAGCTCGCCGGGACGGTGGTCAGCTCATGTAGATGTTGGAGTTGCCGCTGCTCTGGTAGCCCTCGGTCGCCAGGATCATGTAGTAGTTGAAGCTGCCCAGCTGCAGCCCCGCACGGGACCAGGCGTCGAAGTGGTTGCCGGTGGTGATGGTCCCGCCGGTCTTCTTCTGCTGCCGCGTGCTCCAGTACTGGTCGAAGGTCTTGTTGTCGCCCTCGATGGAGGGGGCGTTGTACCGCGTGGTCTTGTAGATGTCGTACGTGCCGCCGTCGCTGGAGACGGTGCCCCGGTGCTCGCCGGTGGGCCGGTAGTTGCCCCAGTTCTCGACGATGTAGTACTCGACGAGGGGGTTCGAGGTCCAGCCGTAGAGGCACAGGTAGCCGTTGCCGGACGGGTTGAAGCTGCCCGAGTACTGGACCGTCCGGCGGCTGCCGTTGCTCCAGCCCTTGCCGCAGACGAAGTTGCCGGTGTTGCTCCACTGGGTGCTGTAGTTGCCGCCGTTGCCCATGGTCATGGAGACCGTGTTCTGGGCGTCGGTCCAGAAGGAGAAGAAGTAGCCGCTGTGGTTGCCGGTCTGGTTGGTGGTGATGGTCTGGAGGGCGCGGGCCTGGGCGGTGCCGGGCAGTACCAGTCCGGAGGTGGCCAGCGCCAGGGCGCCGGTGCCGCCGATGAAGCCCCTGCGGCTGAGCGAGCGGCCGGGGGTGTTGTCCTTGTGCATGATTCCTCCTGGTGGGGGCTGGCGGAGGCCAGGCAGCGTGATACGACCCGGCGGGCCTGTCGGTGGCCGGGGCGGCGCCGACCGCGTGCGCCGGGGTCGGGCGGCACGCGCGGGATCGGCCGGTCGTCCTGCGGTCGGCGACCGGGGCGGGCCGGGTCGCGCGGGGTGAACCGGATCGGCGGGGTCGGGCCCGTCGATGCCGATAGTGTTGAGCCGAGCTGTCACGTTGTCAACAGTTTCCGGAAGCATTGCGGAAACACTGGCCTGGTAAAGAAGTTCGACAGACGGCGTTATGGCTGGTCAGCCCTCCCATGGTGTGCTTCATGGTGACGGCAGTGAATCTGATGCCCGCTCACTGATCAGGTTTCCGGCCCACTTCATCGAAAATTTTCGGAAACATTCCGGACGGGTCGGCGCCGGGGCGCGAGGGCCACCGCGCCTCGCCGGCGCCATGGGCCGCGGAGCGGCGGCGCTCAGAACCGGTCCGGGCACCAGGGTTCCGTCGCCGTGCGGAGCTGGAGGCCGGCGCGGGCGGCGGCGCCGTGCCGCAGCTCCGTCACCAGCCGGGCCGCCGCCAGCTGCGGCACGGTCGCCCCGCCCAGGTAGACGGCGCCCAACGCGGCGGCGTCCAGGCGCAGTTCCGGCTCCGCGGTGGTGGGGGAGAGGCGGCCGGTGCCGTCCTCCGAGGTCTCCAGCAGCCAGCGCCCGGCGAGAGGGCCCTCCGGGTCGGAGACGTCGAGCACGGTGCGGCCGGGCACGTCGTAGCGGCGGGCGGCGAAGGCGCGCGGCCCGTCGAGGACGCGGACCCACAGATCGTCGCCCGGCCGCTCGGTCCGCACCGCGGCGCGCGGATTGACCAGCCACAGCGGCAGCGGATCGTCCGGCGCGATGTTGCCGATCGCGATCCGGCGCACCAGATCGGTCTCCAGGGCGTACCGCCACAGCGCGGCGGCGGCCGCGGGGCCGGGGGCGACGTGGTCGAGGACCGTGAGGGTGGCGTCCGGGTCGCCGCCGGTGGTGCGCTGCTCGACGTGGTAGGTGAGCAGTCCGGTGACGCGCCCGTCCCCGTCCCGGTGGGCGGCGGCGAAGAACGGGACGGGCGGGCCGCCGGCGAGGGCCGCCTCACCCGTGATCTCCTTCCAGTGGTCCGGCGGACGGCTGATCGCGCCGTGCCGGGTACGCCGGTAGCGGTCGTACAACCCCGGTGCCACGCCGCGCAGTTCGGCCATCCCGATCAGCTCGATCCGGGCTCCCGGGTCCAGTTCGCCGATGCCGGGCCGCAGACCGCCGGAGCGCGGTACGTCGATGGTCCAGCCGCCGAACCGGGTCGCCCGGCCGAAGCCGGACCGCCCGTAGATGCCGTACTCGGCGGCCGTGAGGAGCGCGAAGACATCGCCGCGCTCCCGGGCGAGCGCGAGATCGCGCCGCATCATCCGGGTGAGCAGCCCGCGCCGGCGGTGGGTGGAGGTGACGGTGACGTCGGCGATCCCGTCGGCGGGCAGCACGGCGCCCCCGGGAACCGTCAGCTCCATCGGGATGCTGCGGAAGGTGCCCACGCACCGCTCGCCGTCCCAGGCGCCGAGGAAGCGCCCGGGCTCGAAGTGCCGGCGCCACCAGTCGGCGGACGGCTCCGCCCCGGGCCCGTGCCGCAGGAAACCGGTGTGGAGGGCGCGCTGCCACTCGGGCCCCTCGCTCTCGCCGGCGAGGCGGACGTCGATGCCGGTGCCGCCGTGGTCCGCGGCCCCTGCTGTCATGGTCGTCGTCATGCCCGCACGGTAGGCGGTCGTCCCGGGGCCGGGCACGCGCGTTTCCGGTGGTGCGGACGCGAGTTCTCCCGCACCACCGGTGTGCCGGCCCGCGGCGCGGGCCTAACGCTTGACGGCCACTCCGGCCCAGAGGCTGACGGCCGCGTCGGTCAGCTCGCCCAGCCGGACCAGTTCCTCGGTCTCCTCGTCCGGGTGCCAGCGGTGCGGCACCTCCAGCCCCGGCTCCACCAGCTCCAGCCCGGCGAAGAACCGCTCCACTTCCGCCTTGCTGCGCACCTGGGCGTTGCCGCCGTCGGCCTTGTAGACGTTGATGGCCTGCTCCCACTCCTCCGGGGCGAAGTCCGGCGTGCACTGGGTGAAGATCAGGTACGAGCCGGGGACCAGCGGCTCCAGCAGGTGCTTGATGATGCCGTGCGGGTCCTGGTCGTCGGTGATGTAGTGGAAGAGGCCGACGAGGCTCAGCGCGACCGGCTGCTCCAGGTCGAGGGTGTCGCGGAGTTCGGCCGATTCGAGGATCGAGCGCGGGTCGGTGATGTCCGCCTCGACGTAGGCGGTGCGGCCCTCCGGGGTGCTGCTGAGCAGACCGCGGGCGTGGGTGAGCACGATCGGGTCGTTGTCGGCGTAGACGACCCGGGATTCCGGCGCCACGGCCTGCACGACCTCGTGCAGGTTGGGACTGGTGGGTATGCCGGTGCCGATGTCGAGGAACTGGCGTATGCCGCGTTCGGCGAGGTAGCGGGCCGCCCGGTGCATGAAGGAGCGGTTGGTGCGGGCCGCGGTGCGGAAGCCGGGGAAGGCCTGGAGCAGCTTCTCGGCGACCTCCCGGTCCGGCGGGTAGTGGGTCTTGCCGCCCAGGAAGTAGTCGTAGATGCGTGCGCTGTGATGGCGGTCCAGGCCCAGGTCACGGCCCGTGCCCTCCGGCCGGGTCTGTCCGCCGGGTTGGATGTTGCCGCCCATGTGCGCCCCTTCATTCAGGTGATCGATCGTGTTCGGAATCGTAGCCGCGGCGGGGCCGCGGCTCGGTGTTTCCGCCCACTCAACCACCTTGGCCGATAAGCGGGTTGACCGGCCAGGGTCCGGACGCCGCTATCCGCCGGGAAGTACGGGGGTGTTCGAGGGGGAAACGGGGCGTACAGGGTGAACCGGGTGAAAGGCGGGCGGTGGAGCCCCGGGCCACCGGAAGGGGGTTTTCCGGCGGCCCGGGGCGGGCGGTGCCCGGCCGGGCGGTGCCGGGCCGGGGGCGGTGGGTCCGCGGTCCGCGGTCCGCGGGGGATGGTGGTCAGTGCGGGGCGCCGTTGTGCCCGGCGAAGTCCGGCGGGGTGAGCGGGCTCATCGCCGTCACATCGCGGGGCACGATCTGGAAGCCCTGCCAGTGCACGGGCATCGGGGCCTGGTCCTCGTCCCGCGCGTGGTGGTGGAAGCCGACGTTGACCCAGGTGACGGGGTGCTTGAGGGTCTCGCCGTTCACCCACTTGTCCACGCTCTTGCCGGGGCAGGAGCGGTTGTGGCTGGCGAACTGCTCGCAGGCGTCGTACTGGGTGAAGAACACGTCCTTCCTGGTGTACGGCCGCCCGGGGTACTTGCTGCCGTGCCCGAGGACGAGTTCGTAGCTGCGCGGGTGGTTGTCCTTGTTCTTGCCGGCGGTGCTGACGACGCGCCACCAGCGCTGGTCCGCCGCGTTGCCCGCGAGTTCCTTGGTGACCGTGGTGCGCTTGGTCTTCGTCCGCGGCGTGCCGCCGGCCACCGGGGTCGTCGTGGAGTCGAACTGCTCCACCCTGGCCTTCGGGGAGCCGTCGAGACCGAAGTTGAGCCGCCAGAAGACGTTGTGACTGTGGCTCAGCGCACGGTCCCGGCTGTTCTTGCCGAGCGGCATGCCGTAGCCGTCGGCCGCGTCGTAGTCGCCGGGGGACAGCTCGCCGGTCGCGCCGACCTGGGTGGAGATGGTGCCGTCGTCGGAGAACCGCCACTCGGTGATGTACTCGTAGTAGGCGACCTTGTTGACGGTGTAGACGAGCAGGTCCGTGCCCTGGGCGGTCGACACGCTGCCGCCGTCGTCGGACGCCAGCCGGTAGGCGTGGCCGCGGGCGCGGGTGGTGACGCACACCCCGTTGACGGCGGGCACGTCGGGCAGCTCGACCTTCTTCAGGGTGCCGCCCGGGCACTCCCTGGTGCCGAGGTTCGCCACGCCCTCGCCGAAGGAGTAGCCGGTGAGGTCGTCGTACTCGGCCCGGCCGTCGTCGTAGGGGACGTGGATCTGGGCGAGCTTGGCGGTGGTGAGCACGGGGATCGGCCGCGGCTCACCCTTCGGCTGGTAGGTGATCTTGTCCAGGACCAGACCGGCCTTGGTCGTGTAGTGCCAGCACATCCGCCAGGTCGTGCCGCCCGAGAGCTTCTTCTCGATCGTGTAGGCCGCGCTGCAGGGTGCCGCCTGCGGTGCGGAGGGCGCCCGCGGCGCGGTGCCGGCCGCGTTGGCCACCGGGCCGGCGGCGGCCGCGGTACCGCCCACCAGGGCCGTCAGGGCGAGGGCCGCCCGGGCGCGCTTCCGGGCAGGGCTGGGTCGTCGTGTCGACATGCGTGATGACTGCTTTCTGGTCTGCCGGGGCCGGCCGGGCACCCGGTGAAGTCGGTGAAGGGGGAGGCGGGGAGGTCAGCCGATCCGGCTCACGGTGCCGGCGCTGAGGTCGATCACCAGATGCCGGACGTCGATCCACGGGCCGTCCGTGACCTTGGTGAACAGCCGCACGCAGCGGTGCTCCCCGCAGGCGCGCACCCGGTCCGGCCCCGCGTTCTCCCCGTCCACCCGGTAGATCATCGCGGTGGTGGTGAGCTGTCCCGGCCCGGTGAGCGCCTTGCCGGTGGCCGCCTTGTAGTCCTGCTTCAGCCCCGCGCCGAGCGGGTCCGCCAGCAGCACCTCGGCGGCCTCCACGGCCTCCGCGCGGGTGGGCGGCGGCTGCTCGCCCTCGCGGGTCTCCGTCTTCTCGACCTCTCCGGTCGACAGGTTGACGGTCTTCAGGACGAGCTGGTCGTCCTTGTAGTCGTAGAACGACACCTCCGCGCGGCGCGGCGGTGCCGCGTCGTCCACCTCCGACGGCTTCAGCTCGACGAGATCCGTGCCGAGCACCTCCGGGCCCCGGTCGCCCTCCACGTCCTCGCTGCCCGAGCGGAGCCCCGGCGTGAGGGCCAGGCGCTCCACGCGCCGCAGCTCGTCCGTCGTCAGCCCGTCCCGGCCCACGCCCCGCTCGCCCGCGGGCGGCTCCTCCTCGACCGCACCCGCCGGCTGCCGGCCGGCCGTGTCCGCCGCCCGGCCGGCGTTCTCCCCGCCGGGCCTCTCCTCCGCCCCGGCGCCGGTCTCCGCGCCGTCGGAGGCCCCCGCGCTGCCCGGCAGCGTCACGGCGACCGCGATCGCCGTACCGCTCACCGCGATGGCCGCACCCGCCAACAACTTCCCCACCCGGCGGTGCATCAACGTCCCCACTCGTGCTCCCCATCCCCGTACGTCTCCCCTCGCGCCGAAGTGCGCGACTGGGCAGGAGGACGCCGTGACGGCGAGCGGGGTTCAGCGCCGTTCCCCTCGTTGCGCGTTACGGCGGCGGCTCCGGGCCCTTCGGGCAACGCCCCTGGCCCGCGGGGCAGTTCACGGGTGGCGGCAGGGGGAGCGGGCAGGGCGGCGGGCCGGGACGGGACCGTGCCGCACGCATCCGGCCGGGTGGGGTCCCCGGCCGATGCGTTCCGGCACCCCGGGCGGTCCGGCGGAACGGCACGGACATGCGTGCGGAAACCGAAACGGGAAGGGTAGCGGCGCCGGCCGGTGGCGGAGCGGTTTGACGTGCCTCCGGAAGGGACACCCGCACCGCCATGACGAGCGGACTGCTGAAAGGCGCCCTGGCCGGCGCCGCCGGAACAACCGCCCTGAACGCCGCCACCTACGGGGACATGGTCCTGCGGGCCCGTCCCGCGAGCTCGGTGCCGGAACGCGCCGTCGACGACCTCGCGCAGCGGGCCGGCCACCCGGTCCCGGGCCGGGGCGAGGACCGGGACAACCGGCTCTCCGGGCTGGGCGCCCTCTCCGGGATCGCGGTGGGCGTCGGGACCGGCGCCGCGCTCGGCGTGCTGCGCCGGGCCGGGCTGCGGCTCCCGCTGTGGCTCGGCGGGGCCGCCGCGGGGGTGCTGGCCATGGCGGCCACCGACCTGCCGATGGCCCGGCTCGGTGTGACCAGTGATCCCCGCACCTGGTCGGCCCCGGACTGGGTGAGCGACCTCGTCCCGCACCTCGTGTACGGCTATGTCACCGGCGCGGCTCTGGAGGCGATGGACCCGGACGGCCCCTGAGAGCCCGGGAGCCCGGAAACCGGAGGTCGGGAGCCGGAGCCCGGGAACCGGAGGGCGGGCGGGAGCCGGAGGGCGACCCGGGACGGGCCCGGCCGGGGGATGCCCCGGCCGGGCCCGTCCCGGCTACACGGCGGGCCGGCGAGAGCCGTCAGGTGCCGGTGAGCCCGGCCCGCTGGAGGATGGCCCGGGCCTCATCCGCCTTCCCGCCCCGCACGACGACGTCGTAGCGGGAGGCGACCAGTCGCCGGGTGGACGCGAAGTCACGGCGCCCGCCGGTCGCGGCGTGCCCGACGAAACCGAAGACGGCACCCCAGGCCGCGCCGATGAGGACACCGCCCAGGATCAGCCCGAGCCAGACCGGCCCGGTGGTGAAGAGCCCCACGAGCAGTCCGATCAGCAGACCGAACCAGGCACCGCCCGCCGCTCCCGCGGCCGCCGCGCGCCCCTTGGTGAGGCGGCCGGTGACGTGTTCCACCAGGCGCAGCCCCGACCCGACGATGTCGATGTGCTCCACGGGGAACTTCTCGTCGGAGAGCCGGTCGACCGCGGCCTGGGCCTCCTCGTATGCGTCGTAGCTCGCCACCGTGTTCCATGCGGCGCTGATCGGGTCCAGTGGCCGTGCATCGGTCTCGGACATCACGACCCCCTTTCGGTGCAGAGGTTTCGGTACAGGGGTGTACGGAGGTGAGGTCATGCTCCGGGTGCCCGGCGGGCCGGGGACTACGCACCGCACGCCCGGCCGGTACGGGGCGTGTCCCCCGTGCCTCCGGCGGACGGCCGGGCCGGGGCGCGGTGCGCGGGCACGCGGGTGTGCGGGTGCGCGGCGGGCCGGAAGGAGGCCCGGGGTGCCGCGCGACGGACCGGCGCGGGTATGTTGACCGGCACCCGCACCCCAGGAGAGCCGCCCCGCCATGCCGTCCGACCGCCCGCGCCTGCTCTACGTCACCGACCCCGCCTACCCCGCGCGCGGCCGCCGCTACGGCGACGAGGACCTCGCCCTCTCCGCGCGGCTCCGGGAGGACTTCACCGTCGCCCTGTGCCACCCGCTGGACGCGGCGGACCTCATGGCCGCCTTCGACGCCGTACTGATCCGCAACAGCGGACCCGTCACCCACTACCAGGCCGCCTTCGACGCCTTCCGCGACCGGGCCCTGGCCGGCGGTGTGCGCGTCCAGCCGCCGCTGACCGGCCGGGGGGACATGGCGGGCAAGGGGTATCTGGCCGAGCTGAGCGCCGCCGGATACCCGGTGATCCCGACCGCGGCCCGCCGCGAGGACCTGGCGGCGCTGCCCGCGGCGGACGAGTACGCCGTCAAGCCGCTGCGCGGCGCCGACTCGCACGGCCTGGTCTTCCTCACCCCGGACCGGCTGGGGGAGGTCCGCTTCGGTGACGTCCTCGTCCAGCCGCGCATCCGCTTCCGGTACGAGGTGTCCTTCTACTTCGTCGACCGCGTCTTCCAGTACGCCCTGTACGCGCCCCGCCCCGGGGAGCGCTGGCGGCTGGAGCCCTACGAGGCGGGCCCGGAGGACCTGCGGTTCGCCCGCCGCTTCGTGGAGTGGAACCCCGCGGACCACGGCGTCCAGCGGGTCGACGCCTGCCGCACCGCGGACGGGGAGCTGCTGCTCGTCGAACTGGAGGACCTCAACCCGTATCTCTCCCTGGACCTGGTCGACGAGGACACCCGCGAGCGCTTCGTCGCCGCGCTCAAGAAGTCCCTGCACCGGCTGGCCGCCACGGAACCGGCGGAGCCGACCGGTGCGGTGGGGCGGGGCGGTTCCGCGGCGTAGGGCCCCGCGTCCGGACCGGCTGCCTGAATTCCGCCCCGGCGCCCGGCTCAGTCGCCGGCCGGCCGGACCGGTACGACGGCGACCGGGCAGACGGCGGTGTGCAGCACCTCCGCGCTCACGGACCCCAGCAGCGCCCGCCGCACCCCGGTACGGCCGTGGGAGCCGACGACCACCAGCTCCGCGTCGTGCGACGCCTCCGCCAGCGCGGTGGCGGGCCGCCCGGCGACATGGCGCGTGGTGACCGTGACGTTGGGGTACTCGTGCCGCCAGGCCGTGGCCAGATCCTCCAGGCCGCCCGGTGCCCGGGCCGGGGACTCCCGGCCCTCCTCTTCCGGCGCGGCGGGCGCGGCGGGTTCCGCGGCAGGCGGCCGCGGCCGGGGGCCCGCGCCCAGCAGGGTCAGCTCCGCCTCCCGCAGCGCGGCCTCCGCGAAGGCGAAGCGCAGCGGCTCGGCCGGCAGGTCGGCCGTGTCCACGCCGACGACGACGCGGTGCGGGGGTCGGGCCGCGGTCCGCCCCGGCCGTACGACGATCACCGGGCACTCGGCGTGCGTCGCCACCTGCCAGCTCACCGAGCCCAGCGGCAGCCGGGGGAAGCCGCCGGTGCCCCGGTGCCCGACGACCACCAGCGACACCCGCGCGGAGCGGTCGACCAGCGCCGCGGCCGGGCGTCCCGCGAACGGCTCCGCCACCACGTTCAGCCCCGGGTGCTCGGCGTGCGCCTGCGCGGTGAACGGCGCCAGCACGGCCGCGGCCTGCGCCTGGGGGGCGGTGACCTCCCGGTAGACCTCGGCCGCGCCGGCCGGCAGCGGCCACTCCACGGCGTGCAGGATGTGCAGCGGCTGGCCCCGGCGCGCCGCCTCCGCCGCCGCGTGCCGTACCACGATCTGCTGGTCGTGCGCGTCGTCGACGCCCACGAGGACGGGGCCCGGCCCGGTGTCCCCGGGCGCCGGATCCTGCTGCACCATGGCGGCTCCCTCGCGCGAACGGGTGGCGCCCGGCCGGGAGCTGCGCGGCCCGCCGGCGGACGCCGTACCGGTATCCCCGGCACCCGTTCCGTAAACGCGGGGCTCGGAGGCCGTCCGGGGGCGGGTGTGCGGGCCGGGACACCGGGAAGGGCTCCGACTGTCCCCGGAACATCGCGACACCGCTGAGGAGAAGAGCAATGGAGTACGCCCGCACCATCACCCTGGACCTCCCCTACGACCAGGCCGTTCCCCGGGTGAAGGAGGCGTTCGCGGAGCAGGGGTTCGGCACGCTCACCGAGATCGACGTCCGCGCGACGCTCAAGAACAAGATCGGCGAGGACATCGAGGACTACGTCATCCTCGGCGCCTGCAACCCGCACCTCGCCCACCGGGCCCTGGACATCGAGCGGGAGATCGGCCTGCTGCTGCCCTGCAACGTCGTGGTGCGCGCCGCGGGGGACGGGACGACCCTGGTCCAGGCGCTGGACCCGGGGGTCATGGTCAGTGTGCCGGGCCGGCCGGAGATGGAGCCGGTGGCGGAGGAGGCCGGCCGGCGCATCCAGGCCGCTCTGGACGCCCTGAAGGGCTGACGCCCGGCGGCCCGGCGGCCCGATCCGGGGTGCCGGGCCCGCGCGGCCGGACGACCGGGTCCCCCGGGCACGGAACCGGCCGGGGTCCCGGAGAGACCGTTCTCTCCGGGACCCCGGCCGGTTCCGCTGTGCGCGGGCGCCGTGGGCCGTCCGCCGAGGGGGCGCGGTCAGGCGAGAGCGAGGAAGAGCTTCTCCAGTTCCTGCTCGCTCATCGGGGGCGTGTCCTCGTCGGCCGCCGCCATGCACTGCCGCATGCCGCTGGCCACGATCTTGAACCCGGCCCGGTCCAGTGCGCGGGACACGGCGGCGAGCTGGGTCACGACATCCTTGCAGTCACGCCCGGCCTCGATCATGGCGATCACGCCTGCCAGCTGTCCCTGGGCGCGGCGCAGACGGTTGAGCACCGCGCCGACAGCTTCCTCGTCCACCTGCATTCGGACGCCTCCTTCATACCGGTTGTTCATGGTACCCGGGCTGGTATGGGCCCGGGCGCGGTGTCCGGCTGCCGGACGGCGGCACCCGGGCGGGACGGGGGAGGGAGTGACTCCGGGCCGGGGGCGGGCTTCCTGCCACCGGTGCCGATGGCGTACCGTGGCCGCCCTCGCATACCCCATTGGGTATGGGGAACGCGGTTCCGTGCCGGAACATTCCCGGGCCTGCCCGCGGGCGGTGCCGGGAGGGCGCCCGCCGCCCCCGGCGGGGCCTGTCCGGGCTGTGGTGCCGCGGCTCCGGAAGGGGGCGCCGGATCCCCCCGGGGAGGGCTCGGCGCGGGCCCTTCCGCGTCCCGGGAAATACGGGCGGGGGTATAGGGTGTTGTGGCGGACATACCCCCCTAGGTATTTGAGGAAGCAGGAGGAGCGCATGTACTTCGTCGAGACTCTGGCCCTGGAAGGTCTGGGTAACCGCAGCTACCTGGCCGGCGGGCGGACCGCCGCCGTGGCCGTGGACCCGCCCCGCGACATCGACCAGGTTCTCGCCGCGGCCACCCGCCGCGGAGTGCGCATCACCCACGTCGTGGAGACCCACATCCACAACGACTACGTGACCGGCGGCCTGCAGCTCGCCCGCCTCACCGGAGCCCGCTACCTGGTGCCCGCCGGAGCGAACGTCTCGTTCTCCCGCGTCCCCGTCGCCGACGGCGACACCGCGGAGCTGGAGGAGGGCGTCGCCGTACGGGCGGTCGCAACCCCCGGCCACACCCCCCACCACACCTCCTACGTCCTGGAGGACGGCGGGGTACCGGTGGCCGCCTTCACCGGCGGTTCCCTGCTGATCGGCACCGTCGGCCGCCCCGACCTCGTCGAGCCCCGGCTCACCGAGGAGCTGGCCCGCGCGCAGCACGCCTCCGCGCACCGGCTGGCCGAGCTCCCCGACGAGGTGAAGGTGCTGCCCACCCACGGCTTCGGGAGCTTCTGCTCCTCCTCGCAGGCCGAGGGCGAGTCCACCACCATCGGCCGGGAGAAGACCGGCAACGACGCCCTGACCAAGGACGTCGACACCTTCGTCGCCGACATGCTGGCCGGCCTGGACGCCGTCCCCGCCTACTACACGCACATGGGCCCGGCCAACGCCGAGGGCCCCGGCCCGGTCGACCTGACCGCGCCCCGCCGCGCCGACGCCGCCGAGATCGCGGCACGGCTGGCCGCCGGGGAGTGGGTCGTGGACCTGCGCAACCGCGTCGCCTTCGCGGAGGGCCACGTCGCCGGCGCGTTCAACTTCGAGCTCGAAGGGCAGCTGGCCACCTACCTGGCCTGGCTGATCCCGTGGGGCAAGCCGGTGACCCTGCTCGCCGAGACCCCCGAGCAGATCACCGCCGCGCAGCGCGAACTGGTCCGGGTCGGCATCGACCGCCCGGCCGCCGCCGCCACCGGCACCCCCGCCGAGTGGGTGGAGAACCCGGAGGCGCTGCGCTCCTTCCGCCGCTCCGACTTCGCCACGCTGGCCAAGGAGATCGGGCGCGGCGCGGAGACGGTCGTCCTGGACGTCCGGCGCGACTCCGAGCGGGCGGGCGCCCGGATCCGCGGCTCCGTGCACATCCCCATCCACGAGCTGCACGGCCGGCTCGGCGAGATACCGGAGGGCACGGTGTGGGTGCACTGCGCCGGCGGTATGCGCGCCGGGATCGCCGCGTCGATGCTGGACGCCATGGGCCGCGAGGTGGTGGCCGTGGACGACAGCTTCGACAAGGCCGGCGAAGAGGGCCTCGTCGAGAACGGCTGACCCCCCGCCCCCAGAACCGGTGGCCCGTGGCCGGCCGAGGACCCGGCCGCGGGCCACCACCCGTCCCCCACCGCCCGATCCGTCCCTCTCGTCCTCTCCCCGTCCCGCTGTCCGCGCAGTCACCCGGAGATTCCATGACCCTTCCGCACCGCCCCCGCACCCCCGAGATCACCGTGACCGAGGCCGTCGAGCGAGCCCGGAGCGGCGACGCCGTCCTGCTCGACGTCCGGGAGACCCCCGAGTTCACGGCCGGGCACGCCCCGGAGGCCGTCTTCCTGCCGCTCTCCGCGCTGGCCGCGGGCGCGGACCTCCCGGCCGAGGCGCGGGGACGCCCGGTGCTGGCCCTCTGCCGCTCGGGCAACCGCTCCCGGCAGGCGACCGAGATCCTGAACGGCCGCGGCATCGACACCGTCAACGTCGCGGGCGGTATGCGCGCCTGGGAGCAGGCCGGGCTGCCGGTCCGCACGGCGGGCGGCGGCCCCGGCCAGGTCGTCTGACCCGTCCCGCCTCCGCGACCCATCCGATCGCCCCGGCCGTCCGGCCGGGGCGATCGCGCTGCCGGGAGACGGACAGCGCGAGGGGCGCCGGAGCCGCGGGGCCGATGGCCGGACCGGGATACCGGAGGATGCCCCTGCGGGTATGGTGTGGGCCGCCGGTACCTCCCGTCCGTCCACCGGACGGCGGGGAAGCCGCCGCGCGCCCAGGACGTACCCTGACCGACCGGATACGTGCCGGGCCCGGCCCCCACCGGCAGGCACCCCCGGCAAGCAGGCCCCGACCCCGTATGCGCGACGAGTAAGGACCCGGAATCCATGAGCTCGGCTCTGACCCCCCAGCAGCTGCACCCCCGCCTGGACCACCTCACCGTCATAGACGTGCGCACCCCCGGTGAGTACGCGGGCGGCCACATCCCCGGTGCCCTCAACATCCCGCTCGACCAGCTCCGGCGCGCCCTGCCCGAGCTGCGGGAAGCGGCCGGGCGCGGCGAGCTCGCCGTGGTCTGCGCCTCCGGTTCCCGCTCGCAGCAGGCGTGCGAGGAGCTCACCGCGGCCGGTGTCCCCGCCGCGACCCTCGTCGGCGGCACCGACGCCTGGGCGGAGCACGGCCATCCGCTCAACCGGCCCGAGGGCGGCCGCCGGGCCTGGGCGATGGACCGTCAGGTCCGGCTGGTGGCCGGCTCCCTGGTCCTGCTCGGCCTGGTCCTCGGTCTCTTCTTCCCCATGGCGCGGTGGATCTCGGCGTTCATCGCCGGCGGGCTGGTCTTCTCCGCCCTCACCAACACCTGCGGCATGGCCGTCATGCTCGGCAAGCTGCCGTACAACAGCCGGCCGCGCGGCGGCGCCGACCTGGACACCACCCTGGCGGAACTCCGCGGCTGACGGCACGGCGCCGCCCCGGGTGCGCGTCCCCACCGCAGGAAGCGGGGGCGCACCCGGGGCGGCGCGGTGTCCGGAGCCGGCCGGGCCCCGTGATCCCGGCCGTGCTCCGGAGGTCCGTCAGCTCGTGCCGTCCGCGGCCGGCGGCAGGACGTTGCTCCGCGCCACCCCCGCGTACCAGCGGGCGCTGGACTTCGGAATGCGCGTGCCGGTCGGATAGTCCACGTACACCGCGCCGAACCGCTTGCTGTAGCCGTAGCCCCACTCGAAGTTGTCGAGCAGCGACCAGAGGAAGTAGCCGCGGACGTCCACCCCGGCCGCGATCGCCCGGTGCACGGCGTCGAGATGGCCGTGGAGGTAGCCGATCCGGCCCGGGTCGCGCACCTCGCCCTCCGGACCGGCGTAGTCGTCGAAGGCCGCGCCGTTCTCCGTGATCATCAGCGGCAGCCCGGGAACGTCGTCCCGGACCCGGAGCAGCAGGTCGTAGAGCCCGCTCGGGTCGACGGCCCACCCCATGGCCGTGGTGTCGCCGGGCGGCAGGTGGAAGGCGACCCGGTCGCCGCCCGGCCAGGGGCTGTACGGGCTGGCGCCGTGCCCGTCCGAGCGGTGCGCCCCGGCCTCGGCGGCGGCCGAGACGAGCGTGGGCGTGTAGTAGTTGACGCCCAGGAAGTCCAGCGGCTGCCTGATCTCGGCGGTGTCACCGTCCCGGACGAACGACCAGTCCGTCAGATGCGCGGTGTCGGCCTGGGTGTCGGCCGGGTATTCGCCGTGCAGCATGGGCCCGGTGAAGACCCGGTTGGCGACGCCGTCGATCCGGCGGACCGCGTCCGCGTCCTCGGCGCTGTCCGTCAGCGGCCTTACGTGGTGCAGGTTGAGGGTGACGGACATCTTGGTGCCGGCGGGTGTTCCGGAGCGCAGCGCCTGGACGGCCAGTCCGTGCCCGAGGTTGAGGTGGTGCGCCGCGCGGAGCGCCGCCACCTGGTCGGTGCGGCCCGGGGCGTGCACCCCGGAGCCGTAGCCGAGGAAGGCGCTGCACCACGGCTCGTTGAGGGTGGTCCAGGTCCGTACCCGGTCGCCCAGGGCCTCGGCGGCCAGGGCCGCGTAGTCGGCGAAACGGTGGGAGGTCTCCCGCTGCGGCCAGCCGCCGGCGTCCTCCAGATCCTGGGGGAGGTCCCAGTGGTAGAGGGTGGCGACCGGCTGGATGCCCTTCTCCAGCAGTTCGTCGGTGAGCCGGCGGTAGAAGTCCAGGCCCTTCTGCAGGGCCGGGCCGCGCCCGGTGGGCTGGACGCGCGGCCAGGAGATGGAGAACCGGTAGGCCCCCACCCCCAGATCCGCCATGATCGCGACGTCCTCGCGCCAGCGGTGGTAATGGTCGGTGGCGATGTCCCCGGTGTCGCCGTTGCGCACCTTCCCGGGCGTGCGGGAGAAGGTGTCCCAGATGGAGGGGGTGCGGCCGTCGATGTCGGCGGCGCCCTCGATCTGGTAGGCGGCGGTGGCGGTGCCCCAGAGGAAGCCGGGCGGGAAGGCGCGGCCGCCGGTGGAGTCCGCGGCGGGGGCGGTCGTACGGGGTGCTGAGGACACGAGGGGTCCTTCCACGGTGCGGTGGTACGGAGGGGGAGGGGAGGAGAAGGGCAGCCGGGGGAGACCGGACGGCCGCCCGGTGGGGGAGGAGGGGAGGGGGCGGGCCGTCAGCCCTTGACCGCGCCCTGCATGATCCCGCCGACGATCTGGCGGCCGAAGACGACGAACATCAGCAGCAGCGGCAGCGTGCCGAGCAGAGCGCCGGCCATGATGACCGACTGGTCCCGCACATAACCCGCGCTGAGCTGGGTCAGGGCGACCGGGATCGTGGGGTTGCTCATGTCCAGTGCGATGAACGGCCAGAAGAAGTCGTTCCAGGCGTGCACGAACGTGATCATGAAGATGACGGCCATCGCCGGGCGCGCGACGGGCAGCACGATGCTCCAGAAGATCCGCAGCGAGTGCGCGCCGTCGACCCGGCCGGCCTCGATGAGCTCGTCCGGCAGCGCCTCGCTGAGGTACTGCCGCATGAAGAACACACCGACCGCGCTGACCAGGGTCGGGAAGATGACGGCGGGCAGCTTCTGGCCCCAGCCCAGCTCGCTCATCATCATGAACAGCGGCACGACGCCGAGCTGGGGCGGCACCATCATCGTGCCGATGACCAGCGTCATCAGGACGTTGCGGCCCTTGAAGCGCAGCTTGGCGAAGGCGAAGCCGGCCAGGGTGGCGAAGAGCACCGTGGACAGGGCGATCGTCCCGGCCACGATGGTGCTGTTGATCAGGGCCTGCCCCATCGCGGCGTCCTCCCAGGCCGCCGCCAGGTTCTTGAAGAGGTTCGGGCCCGGCAGGAAGGGCGGAGGGGTCTGGCTGACCCGGGTGTTGTCGGTCGAGGCCGCCACCATCGTCCAGTACAGCGGGAAGATGGAGAGGAGCGCGGCCAGGATCAGCAGGGCGTAGGAGAGCGGGCCGGCGTGGTGCTGGCGGCCGGCCCGGGGGCGCAGCCGCAGCCGGTTGCGGGCCGGGAACGGCGCGGAACTCGGAGGGGACTTGCGGGGGTTGGCCCGGCCGGGGGCGGTTTCGGTGGTCATGGTGGTTACCGCTCCCTGGTCAGGACGAGGAGGAGGACAAGGACGACGAGGACGGGGAGGCGGGTGGCGGCGCGGCCGGCCCGGGCCGGGCCGCGGCCTGCCGGGACGCCATCAGGCGCTTGATGAGGCGCTGCGCCACGAAGACCAGGATGAGCAGCAGGAACATCGTCCACGCGACCGTGGCCGCCCGCCCCATCTGGTAGTTCTTCCAGCCCTCCTCGTACAGCAGCAGCCCGAGGGTCTGGTACTGGTTGTTCACGCCGCCCGTGATGCCGTTCGGGCCCTGGCCGAAGATCAGCGGTTCGCCGAAGAGCTGGGTGGAACCGATGGTGGAGAGCACGATGGTGAAGACGATCGTGGGCCGGATGCCGGGGATGGTCACCGTGCGGAACTGCTGCCAGCGTGTGGCGCCGTCGATGGCCGCGGCCTCGTACCGGTCCTTGGGGATGGCCTGCATCGCCGCCAGGTACAGCAGGGCGTTGTAGCCGGTCCACCGCCAGATCACGATGGAGGAGATGGCGAACTGGGCGGGCCACTTCTGGCTCTCCCAGTCGACGTTGTCGAAGCCGAAGAGGCTCAGAAACCAGTTGATCATGCCGAAGTCGCGCTCGAAGAGCATGGTGAAGACGAGCGCGGCGGCGCCGACGGAGGTCGCGTACGGGGTGAGGGCCGCGACCCGGAAGAAGGCCGAGCCCCGCATCCGGTAGTTCAGCAGATGGGCCAGGCCCAGGGCCATCAGCAGCTGCGGGACGGCGGAGATCACGCCGATGGTGGCGGTGTTGGCGACCGCGTTCCAGAACCGCTCGTCCTGCAGGAGCTCGGTGTAGTTCTGCAGCCCCTGCCACACCATCACGTCCATGGTGGCGAGTTCCACGTCGTGGAGGGAGATCCAGGACGTGTAGAGCAGCGGGTAGAAGCTGAACGCCGCGAAGATGACGAAGAACGGGGCGATGAACGTGTAGGGCGCCGCTCCCACGTCCAGCCGGTGGAAGAGGTTGCGCCGGCGCTGCCGGGTGTCCTTGGAGCCGCCGGAGCCGGGCCCTCCGGGGGCGTCGGCCGGGGCGTCCTGTGGCCCGTCGGCCGGGGGTACCGAGGTGGAGGTGGCCACGGAGGGCTTCCTTCCGTCAAGTCGTGGGCGGGGCGGGCGGAGCCCGGTGGCCGCCGCCGCGGGCGGGGCGGCCACCGGGCGTCACGGGGTGGGTCAGCCGACGGCCTTCTCGATGCGCTCGTTGGTGGTCTTCCGCGCCTCGGAGGGGCTCTTGCCCTGCTCGATCAGCTGGAGGCCCTGGGAGAAGATGTCCTTGATGGTGCCGTCCTTGCGGCCCAGGACCTGCTCCTCGGGGATGTCCTTCGCGGCGGCGCCGAAGATCTCACCGATCGGCGCGTCGTTGAAGTACTCCGACTTCGCCCCGGAGACCGCCGGGTCCTTCAGCGCCTCCTCGGAGGACGGGAAGTTGCCCAGCTCCTGGAAGAGGTACGCCTGCTGCTCCGGCGCGGTCAGCCAGGCGACCAGCTTCTTGGCCTCCTCCTTCACCGGGCTGCTGTCCATGACACCGAGGAAGGAACCGCCCCAGTTGGCGCCCTTCGGAGCCTCGGCCACGTCCCACTTGCCCTTGTTCTCCGGGCCGGCCTTCTCGCTGATGTGGGCGAGCATCCAGGCCGGGCAGACGGTGGTGGCGAAGGTGCTGTTCGCCAGTCCCGGGTCCCAGCCGGGCTGGAACTGCCGCAGCTTGGCGGTGAGTCCGGCCGTCGCGGTCTCCGAGGCCAGGTCCCAGGCCTCCTGGACGGCGGGGTTCGACGTGTGGATCAGTTCGCCGTCCTTGTCATAGAACTGCTCGGAGTTGCCGTAGATCATGGCGTTGAAAAGACCCGAGGCGCTGTCCAGGTAGGCGGCCTTGTCGTCCTTGAGGCCCTTCTTGAACTTCTTGCCGGTCTCGACGTACTCGGACCAGTCGTTCTCCCAGAGCTTGGCCACCTCCTCGCGGTCGCCGGGCAGGCCGGCCTTCTCGAAGAGGTCCTTGCGGTAGCAGACGGCCATCGGGCCGATGTCCGTGCCCAGGCCGATGATCTTGTCCTTGGGGGTGGTCACCTGGCTGAGCTTCCAGGGGAGGAAGTGGTCGATGCCGTCCACGTCCGACAGGTCCGCGAACTTGTCGGCCTGGGTGTCGACGAGCTCCTTGGCCCGGCCGATCTCGATGCCCTGGATGTCCTTCAGCCCGCTCCCGGCCGCCAGCCGCGTCTGCAGGGCCGTGTAGTACGTCTGCTCGTCGCCGGCCACGTCGGCTTCGACGACGACGTCCGGGTTCTCCTTCATGTAGCGCTTCAGGAGTTCGGTCTCCTTGAAGCCCATCACTCCGAAGAGCCCCATGGTGATCTTGGTCTTGCCGTCGTCCGTCTTCCCGCTCTCACCGTCCCCGCCCCCGCAGCCCGCGACGAGCGCGAGGGAGAGAGCGGCCGAGACGGCGGCTACGACTCTTGTACCAACTGCCTTGCGGACACTGCCCATGACGTCCTCCTAGTGGCGGCGCCGGAGCGCCGGAGCCTTGGCTCTTCGAGGCTGTCCCCCCAAGCTGGGCTAGGGTGGGACCGTTCCCATCGCCGGGTGGGAACGATCCCACCGGGGTTGCTGATGACTGTGTGACCGAAAACGGATGGCGTCAAGAAGAGAAGTCGTCTCCGTTACGAGAACGTGTCCCAGTCCCCGACGGCCGGGAGGCGGGCGGGCCGCCGTCTGGCACAATGCGCTGCTAGGCGCCGTCCGCGGCGCCGTGCAGGAGAGGAGAGACGGCAGCCCATGGGCGCCAGTCAACGGCCAACTATTAAAACCGTGGCCGCGCGAGCCGGGGTCGGCCGCACCACGGTCTCCCGCGTACTCAACGGTTCTCCCCTGGTCAGCGACGCGGCCAAGGCTGCCGTCGAGGCGGCGATCAGCGAGCTCAACTACGTCCCCAACTCGGTGGCCCGGAGCCTCGTCACGAGCCGGGCCGACTCCATCGCGCTGGTGATCCCCGAGTCCGAGAGCCGGCTCGGCTCCGAGCCGTACTTCTCCGCCGTGATCCGCGGAGTGAGCACCGGACTCGCCGAGAGCCAGATCCAGTTGCTCCTCGTCCTCGTCCGCGACCAGCGGGAACTGGACCAGTTCACCCGGTTCCTCGCCGCCCGCCGCGTCGACGGCGTGCTGCTGGTCTCCGTCCACCGTGACGACCCGCTGCCCGGACTGCTGGAGGAGATGGGCCTGCCGACCGTCCTCGCCGGCCGCCGGTCGCCGGACGAGGTCCTGCCCCACGTCCACTCCGACAACCTGGGGGGCGCCGCCGAGGCGGTGCGCCACCTGCTGGAGCGCGGACGCACCAGGATCGCGACCATCAGCGGTCCCCTCGACATGGACGTCGGCCACAGCCGGCTCCAGGGCTGGCGCGACGAACTGCGGCGCGGCGGCCTGGAACCGGACGAGAGCATGGCCGAGCCCGCCGACTTCACCGAGGAGGGCGGCCGCGCCGCGATCCGCGCCCTGCTGGAGCGGCACCCCGGCCTGGACGCCGTGTTCGCCGCCTCGGACGTGATGGCGGCGGGCGCCCTGGCCGAACTGCGCAAGCTCGGGCGGCGGGTCCCGGAGGACGTGGCGGTGGTCGGCTTCGACGACTCGATCATCGCCCGCCACACCGACCCGCCGCTGACCTCGGTCCGCCAGCCCGTCGAGGAACTGGGCCGCACCATAACGGAGTTGCTGCTGAAGGAGATCGACGAGCCGGGGAGCGCGGAGCACTCCCTGGTGCTGCCCACCTCGCTCGTCGTCCGCGACTCCAGCTGATCCTCCGCGCACCCGGCCCCGGCCGCCCCGGACCCCAGCCCGCCGTCCGCGGCGTCCGCCCCGCCGGAGGCATGTCCTCCTCCCGTCCGCGTTGTTAGCCTCGCCGCGTCACCTCCCGAGCACCTCACGTGAAGGAGAAACCCATGCGGAGAAAGCGCGTCCCGGGCTTAGCCGCGGCCCTCACCACGGGCCTCGCCCTCGCCCTGCCGGTCCTCCCGGCCGGACCGGCCGCGGCCGCCTCCCCGGCCGCCGCGCCCGGATCCTCGCTGACCCTCACCATCACCCCGGACCAGCCGTCCGGGTCCGGCCCGCGCACCACCGTCACCCTGGAGTGCGACCCGCCGGGCGGCACCCACCCCCGCCCCAAGGAGGCCTGCGCGACGCTGGCCGCTGCGGACGGGTACTTCGAGCGGATCGCCCCCGGCTCCGCGGGCTGCACGGGGCTCTGGGCACCGGTGACCGTCACCGCCGACGGCACCTGGGGAGCCCGTGAGGTCTCCTTCACGGAGCGGTACTCCAACCGCGGCTGTGCGGCCGCCGCGACCGGGGGTGTCTTCCGCTTCTGAGCCGCTGACCGGCTCCTCCGGGCATCCCGGCCCGTGGCGGCGCGGCCCCCGGAACGGGCGGTGCCGGGGCCGACCCGGGCCCCGGCCGAACCGTGATCGCACGGTAATGGGCCCCACACCTCCCACCCGGGGGCCCGCTGGCGCATACTGGACCCAATGACAAAGTCAGCCGGATACCGGCGCCACCTGCCTTCCAGCCCCTTCAAAGTCCCGGTCGTGCCGCCGCCCGAGCAGTTCGCGGTGGGAAACCGGGTCACTCACGACGAGCACGGCCTCGGCCGGGTCATCGGTGTGGAGGACGAGACCGCGGTCCTGGTGGACTTCGGCGGCCTTCGCGCGCGCGTCAAGAGTCCCTACAGCAAGATGACCAAGCTCTGAGGCTCCGGCCGCCCGTTGCCCGGCCCGCGGAGGGCCGGCTCCGAGGGCGCGCCGGCCACCTCGCGAGGCTTCCGGTACGGCCCGGCCACCCCGTGGTCCCCGTGCCGGCGGCCCCGGACGGCGGCGCCCGAGACCGGGCGGCCGCCCCCACCGGTGCCCGAGACGGCGCCGTCCGGCCGTACCGGCCGTCCTTCCCCTGAACCGGAGACCTCCCATCCACCAGACGACCTCGCTCTTCTCCGCCGTCGAAGCGGAGCGGACCACCACGGCGGCGGCCTCCGGGCCGCCCGCCACGAACCCCTTCCTGACTCCCGTCTTCGACGAGACGATCAGCGGAGCGGAGGACGACTTCGGGGACGCCCCGGAGCGGTAGGCGCGCGGCGCCCCGCCCGGACGCGCCCGTCCCCCCGCCGGAGCCGGCCGGGGGACGGCCGCCGGGCGGCTGTCGGTGGCCGGTGGCAGGCTGATGCCACGGCAACGACGGACGGCCCGCGAAAGGAACCCCCGTGATCACCACTGACTTCGTCACCGGCTCTCCCTTCTGGATCGATCTCGGCGCCCCCGACGTCGAGTCCGCGGCCGCCTTCTACGGCGCCGTCTTCGGCTGGGAGTTCCGGTCCGCCGGCCCGGAGGCCGGGGGATACGGCGTGTTCCGCCGGGACGGCAAGGTGGTGGCCGCGGCCGGCCGGCTCACCGAGGAGGGCGCCCGCCCCGCCTGGACGGTCTACTTCCTCACCCCCGACGCGGACACCGCGGCCCAGACCGTGGAGCGGGCCGGCGGCACGGTGCGGGTGCCCCCGTCCGACATGGGCGGTGAGGGCCGGATGGCCCAGCTCACCGACCCCCTCGGGGGAGAGTTCGCACTCTGGCAGCCCGGGGCGGAGACCGGCCTGGAGTCCGTGGACGCGCCGGGAGCCCTGTGCTGGGTCGAGCTGTACACCACCGACGGTGCCGCCGCGCGGGAGTTCTACCGCGGCCTCCTCGGCTGGGAGACGCAGGACATGGAGATGCCCGGCGGAGGCGGCACCTACATCCTCATCGGACCCGCCGGCAAGGGCGAGGAGCGGATGCACGGCGGCATCATGGAACTCCCGGCGGAGCATCTGCGGCAGACCGGCGGGCGCCCCTACTGGCACCCGGTCTTCGCGGTCGAGGACTGCGACGCCACGGTCGCGAAGGTCACCGGGAACGGCGGCACGGTGCAGATGGGGCCGGAGACCGCCGAGGGCGTCGGCCGGATGGCCGTCTGCGCCGACCCCTTCGGGGCGGACTTCGTCGTGCTCACTCCCTCTCCCTCCGGCAACTGACGCCCGAATCGGGCGCTTTGGCGGATTGGCATCCGGGGAACGGGGAACCCGGCCCCGGCGTCCGCGCCCGGCCGGCCCCGAGGGGTGGAGTCCCGGGTGCGGTCACCGTGACGCGAGGCCCCTCTCAGGAGACATCCATGGCGCGGGCAGCAGAAGCAGAGCCCCCCGGCCGGACCGGTCCGGCCCGCCGGCGGCGCCGGGACCGGCCACCCGGTCCCGGCGGCGCGCCGTCGTTCCCCGTCCGGCTGTGCGCCTCGGTCTTCCTCGCCGTCCTGGCCGGGCTCCTGGTCCTGCCGGCGGCGGGTGCCGCGCCGTCGGGGGAGCGGACGGTGCTGGCGACCCGGGTCGACGGCACCATCACCCCGGTCGTGGAGGGCCACCTCGAAGACGGGCTGCGCCGGGCGGAGGCCGGGGACCACGCCGCGCTGCTGGTCGAACTGGACACCCCGGGCGGGCTGCTGGAGTCCACCCGGGGCATCGTGCGCGCCTTCCTCAACGCCCGGGTCCCCGTCATCGTCCACGTCTCGCCCTCCGGGGCGCGTGCCGCCTCGGCGGGGGCCTACATCACCATGGCCGCCCATGTCGCGGCCATGGCCCCGGGCACCCACATCGGCGCGAGCACCCCGGTCAGCGGCCAGGGGGAGGAGGCGAGCGAGAAGGTCGTCAACGACTCCGCCGCGTTCGCCGTCTCGATCGCCGAGCAGCGCGGGCGCAACACCGGCTTCGCCGAGGACATGGTGCGCGAGGGGACCTCCGTCTCCGACCGCGCGGCGCTGCGGCAGAACGTGGTCGACCTGGTGGAGCCCTCCCGACGGGCCGTGCTGGACGCGGCCGACGGCCGGCGGGTCGAGGTGGGCTCGGAGGACCGGAGGCGCGAGGTGGTGCTGCGGACGGCCGGCGCCCGCGTCGTGGAGTACGACCTCGGCTTCTTCGGCGAGCTGCGGCAGATGCTGGCCAGCCCCGAACTGGCGTATCTCTTCCTGTCCATCGGCACCCTGGCCGTCATCTACGAACTCGCCAGCCCCGGCATGGGCTTCGGCGGGGTCATCGGTGCCATCGCCCTGCTGCTCGGCTTCACCGCGCTGAGCGTCCTGCCCTTCAACGTGGCCGGGCTGTTCCTGATCCTCCTCGCCGCCGCGCTCTTCGCGGGCGAGGTGTTCACCCCCGGCATCGGGGCGTTCGCCGGGGGCGGCACCGTCGCCCTGGTGTTCGCCGGGATCTTCCTCTTCCGCGGGGAGACCGAGGTCGATCCGGCCGTGCTGTGGCCCACCGCCCTCGTGGTGGGAGCCGGCTCGCTGATCGCCGGCCGCCTGGCCTGGCGGGCCCGGCGCGGCCCGCCGGCCACCGGGGAGGAAGCCCTCCTCGGCCGCGAGGTGGTCGTGAGCCGGGCCGAGGGCGACCGCGGCCAGGTGCTGCTCGACGGCGCGTGGTGGGACGTCCTCGGCCGGGACACCCCCCTGGCGGAGGGGCAGCTCGTCCGGGTCGTGGACCGGCAGGACCTCGTACTCGTCGTCGAACACGCCGGCCCCGTCGGGGACCGGCCGCCTTCCGAGAAGGAGTGACCATGAACGGAGCACTGGTCGGCATCCTCGCCGCCGTGGGAGTCCTGCTCCTGCTGGCGATGGCCGCCATCAAGATCGTCCCGGAGTACGAGCGCGGAGTGGTCTTCCGGCTCGGGCGCATCATCGGGGCCAAGGGCCCGGGGCTGTTCGTCATCATCCCCGTGGTGGACCGGATGATCAGGGTCTCCCTGCGCACGGTGACCATGGACATCCCGCCGCAGGACATCATCACCAAGGACAACGTCACCGTCCGGGTCAACGCCGTCACGTACTTCAACGTCGTCGACCCCAACCGGTCCGTGGTGGCCATCGAGGACCACATCAAGGGCACCTCGCAGATCGCCCAGACCACCCTGCGGAGCATCCTCGGCCAGGTGGACCTGGACGAGCTGCTGATCAACCGGGACGAGATCAACCAGCGGCTCCAGCGCATCATCGACGACGTGACCAACCCCTGGGGCGTCAAGGTCACCCTCGTCGAGGTCAAGGACGTCGAACTGCCCCAGCCCATGCGGCGCGCCATGGCGCGGCAGGCGGAGGCCGAACGGGACCGGCGCGCCAAGGTCATCCACGCCAAGGGCGAGTTCGAGGCCGCGCAGACGCTGTCGGACGCCGCGGAGCGGCTGGAGGAGCACCCCGCGGCCATGCAGCTGCGGATCCTCTCCACGATGGCCGAGGTCACCGACGAGCGGAGCTCCACCCTCATCTTCCCGCTGCCGATGGAGATCCTCCGGCTCGTGGACACCCTCGGGGCGGGTGGCCGGCAGCCGGGCCCCCACGTCGAGCGGGCATGATCCACGGCACGGCAGGCACGGCAGGCACGGCAGGCACGGCAGGCACGGCACGGCACGGCCCCGGGGGCATACCCGCTCCCGGCGGACGAGTGATCCGATTCCGGACGGATGGGGCGGGGCCGGCCGGGTAGACGCGGCCACAGCGTGTGATGTCCGTGTTGTCGTCAAGTGCCGCCCCGCCGATTCCAGGGGTGTGGGGAGTACGCATGTGGGACTGTCAGTCACCGCCGCGATCACTGGCTTCCGCAGGTCCCGTCTCCGGGCGGTACCGCCTGGACCGGCACCTCGGTTCGGGAGGTGTCGCGGACGTGTACGCGGGGGTGGATCTCCGCCTCGGACGGCCGGTGGCCGTCAAGGTCTTCCGGCCCGGTACGGAACCGGAGATGGAGGAACGGTTCACCCAGGAGGCTCTCCTCCTGGCCCGGCTGCGGCACCCCGGACTGGTCACCGTCTACGACATGGGCCGGCACGACGGCAGCGCCTATCTCGTCATGCAGCTGGTGGCGGGACGGACCCTGCGCGACCGTGCGGCCGCGCCCCTGCAACTGCGGGAGGTCACCCGGCTCGGCGCCGCCCTGGCGGACGCCCTGGCCCATGTGCACGACGCGGGGATCGTCCACCGCGACGTGAAGCCCGCCAACATCCTGCTGGACACCGGGGGCGACCCGTATCTGACCGACTTCGGCATCTCGCAGCTGGTCGGCACGACCGCCCACACCTCCACCGGCACCCTGGTCGGCACCGCCGCCTACATGGCGCCCGAGCAGGTCACGGGTGAGGGGGCGGGACCGCCCGCGGACGTCTACGCTCTCGGCCTGGTCCTGCTGGAGTGCCTCAAGGGCGGTCTGGAGTACCACGGCGCCCCGCTGGAGGCGGCCATCGCCCGCCTGCACCGCCCGCCGGTCCTCCCCGGCTTCCTGCCGGAGGACGTGGCCGCCCTCCTCCGGGCGATGACGGCCCTCGACCCCGGAGCCCGGCCCGCCTCCCACGACTGCCGCACCGCACTGGCCGCCCTGTGCGGCGACGGGACAGCCGATCCCTCCGCCCACGGGCCCGCCGTTCGGCAGGCCGGCGGCTTCCCGGCCGGCACCGCGCCCGCTGCTCCGCCCGCCGGGGCCGCCGGCCCGGCGCCCGCCGGAGGACGGTCCGGCGGTGACACCCTGCCGGGCGTGCCCCGGCAGCCGGCGCGGAGCCGCCGCCTGCTGGCCGCCACGGGCACGGCGGTGCTCGCCGCCCTGCTCGGCACCGCGCTGACGGCTCCCGCCGGCGCCCCCGGCAGCGGCGAGCAGTCCGCGTCCCCGCCCGTCGGCACCGGCCCCGAGCAGCCCGCGCCCGAGGCCCCGGCGGCGGAGGACGGCGGAAGCCCGGAGAAGCCGGAACAGGAGGAGGCGGAGCGGAAGGAGACCCCCTCCGCCCGGCAGGCGGACCAGCGGTCCGGTTCCTCCGCCGGTTCCTCCCCCGCGTCCGGCGCCGTGCCCCGGCGGCTCGACCGGGACCCGCCGGGCCGGCCCGGCACACCGGGCCCGGCGGCGGCCCCGGCCCGCTCCGCACCCGCGGGGTCCCAGGGGCTCCGCACCGCCGGCGCCGCCGCCGCGTCGTCCGGGAAGGGCGGGCACGGGAAGGCGCGGGGCGAGCAGGTGAAGATCCTGGGCGGCGGCGGGGCGCACCGGCGCTGACGGGCCCGTACCGCACCGCCCGCCCCGGGGCGCCGGGCGCGCTCGGCGCGGTCTCACCCGATCAGAAAGGCGCCCGCGGTCGCTCCACCGAGCGCGGAACCCGCGAGGGTCTGCGCGACCGTGTGGTACCCCAGGGCGACCCGGGACCAGCAGACGGCGACCACCAGCGGGACGGCCGCGAGCCACCACGGGGAGTGGACGGCGCCGAGCATGGCGACCACCGAGGCGGCCACCGCGCAGTCCACGCTGATCTTCCAGACCGTGTTGACCGCGAGCAGGCCCACGGTCATGGCCCAGAGCGCGAGCATCGCGGTGAGGATTCCCGCGGGCGCCTCGCCGAGCAGCATCACGGCGGTCCCCAGCCCGATCGAGCCCAGGATGACGCAGAAGATCGGCGCGCGCTGCGTACGGTCCACCACGTGCCGGCAGCCCCAGGTGCCCCGCCGGCGTTCCCACTCCACGTACCAGGCGGGGATGATCCCCGAGCAGAGGGCGCCCAGCAGCCCCCAGGGCACCCCCCACCAGCCGCCCGCCGCGGCCGACCCGATCCCCGTCATGCCGGCGAGCAGCACGTTCCGGGGCTGGAGGAGATCGGTGACGGCACGGGCGGCGGACGCACGCCCGTACCGGGAGCCGCGCCCGGAGCCGGGACGGGGAGCGGAGCCGGGGCCGGTGGTGTCGGTCGCCGTCATGCGCGCTGTCCCACGGTGCGGAGAACGGCGGTCGTCCGCTCGGCGGTGACCCGGGCGTAGGCGGCCTGGACGCGCAGCAGCCAGGAGACCTCCTCCTCCATGTCGGCGCCCGGCGTGGTCGCGAAGGCGGCGGCGGGACCGGGCGGCGCCCCGTCGGACTTCATCCGCAGCGCGCTCCTGATCCAGTAGGCCTCGGCGGTGGGCCGCTCCTCACCGGCGGGCGCGCCGGCCTCGGCGGCCGCGCGGGCGGCGGGCAGCAGCTCGTCGGGGACGTGGTGCCGCAGCTTGTCGACGGCGTCGCCGATGTCGTGCACCCACCGGTCGAGCCGGACGCCGACGGGCATGTCGGTGCGGGTCAGCTCGCGCAGGCGGCCCGCCGGGGGGTCGAACGGGATGGCCGGAAAGGCCTCCATCAGATCGCGCCACAGCGGGTACAGGGCGGCCAGTGCCCGCCAGTGGCGCCACCGGCGGACGGCCGCCGCGGCGCTCGGCACACTGGCGCCGAGGGCGAAGAGCACGAAGACCAGCAGCTGCACCGCCTCGGTGACGGCCTCGAAGCGGTCGGCCACCTCCCGTGCCGGCGGTTCGGCGACACTGACCCAGATGAAGGCGACGCGGCTGGTCACATAGGCGACGCCGAGGAACATGGCGACGGCCATCATGCCCAGGCCGATCCGGAGCAGCGGGCGTTCGGCGCGCAGGGTCTGGCTCGTCCACTGGTAGGCGCAGACCACGGTGGCGGCGGTGAGGAAGGCGTAGAAGACCGTCATATAGGCGGTGGCGCCGGGCTGTCCGGCGTGCTCGGCGAGGAAGTGGTTGCTGGGCCGGCTGCGGTCCACGACGGTGAAGAAGAGCACGGTCATCAGGGCCAGCGCGCCGAGGGCCGCCTTGGTGGCGACGCGGGCCACCCACCGGGAGACGGCGACGTGCCGGGGTACCGCGCCGTCGCCGTCGTCGCCGGGCGAGGTGCCGTACATGGCGACGATGTAGCTGAGGATGGCGAGGATCGCCGCGGTGGAGACGTAGTGCTTGAGCAGGATGTCGAGGTCCGTGACGGGGGAGCGGTCCAGGCCCAGCCGCACCGCCCTGGTCTTCAGCCAGAGGGCGGCGGCGAAGCCCGCGTAGCAGCCCCACAGGGCCCGGCGCTGGGCGTCGCCCCAGAGCGCGGAGGGGAGGCGCCACAGGGCGACGGCCGTCATGATGCCGGCCACGGCGTAGCCGAGTAAGTCGAGCACGGGTCGTTTCCTCCGGGGGCAGGGTCAGGGGCGCCGTCGGCGCCGGCTCGCGACGGGCCGGGAGAGGGAGCTGTCCAGACGGCCGAGCACGTCGTCACGGACGGGCTGGTCCCGGGCCATGAGGGGGATGAGGGAGGCGGAGACCTCGGCCTCGCGTTCCTCGACGGTGTCGTAGTGCGCACGGGCCTGGATGGCGACCCCGCCGGTGAACCGGGCGATCAGGCGCGGCCCCAGGGTGGGGATCTGACGGTGCAGGTCCTCCGGGGAGAGGGTGCCGCCGTGGTCGAACCACTCGTGGCCGAGCTCGTGGAGGATCGTGTGGTTGGTCTGGTTCTCGGTGGCCCGCCGCTTGAAGAGGACCAGGCTCCAGCGCGGGGTCTTCACCCGCAGACCGCAGGCGGTGTCAGGGTGCTGCATATGGTCCGGCAGCGGCATGAGGATGATGCGGCGGCCGCTGACCGCCTCCATGTTCCGCACGAGGGCGGGCACGGAGAAGGGGCTGGGGACGGGCAGGTCGGCGAGGCGTTCTTCGCAGTTTCTCCGGAGTCGGCGCAGGGACATCGGCGGCCTCTGTGGGGGCTCTGGTGGGGATACGCAGTGCGGGCGCGGCCGTGCGGTGGGCGGACGATTCTAGTGCGGACGCTCCCGCCCGGGGCCCGGGTTCCCGGTTCCCGTGCCCGCCGCCCCGCCGGTCCCCGGCCCCGGTGCCGCTTCGGCTCCGGTGCCGTCCCGGAAGTCGGCGAGCACTTCGTTCATGAAGGCCAGCAGCTCCCGGGAGAGGCCCTCGTCGCCGATGCCGCGGCCGGCGATGCCGGTGATGTCGCCGTTGTGCACCGAGCGGAGGAAGCGCAGCGACTCCACGACCTGGCCGACCACCTCGCTGCGGGTCTTGAAGAACCGCGGGTCCACGTCGAAGAACTCCGCGATGCCCTGGAGGATGTCGTCCGAGGCGGTGTAGGGCCTGCCGGTCTCGGGGTTGGTCTTCCCGGTGCGGAGCTTCCAGAAGGTGGTGTGCCCGATGACGTGGCGGCCCGCGCGCTCGTTGATGGCCTGCACGACCTGGCGGTCCGAGGGGACGCTGCTCCCGCCGGGGCCGCCGCCCGCCGGGAAGGCGTTCTCCAGCAGCCAGGTGATCTTCTCCGCGAGGGTGCGGGGCTCGTCCCCCGGGGGTACGGCTGAGCCACTCATGGGTCGGCCCCCACTTCACGTCTCCGGCGGCTCCCCGGCCGGCTCACGGCCGGGGCGGCGCAACGCGACGCGCGAACCCGGAACGGTCCGCGCCGGTGTCCAGTCGGTCACTGTATCCCACCCCGGGACGAGGCCAACGCGTTTGGTTCCGGCCGGAGTTGGACCGCCGGAGGGCTGTCCCTTGCGCACGCCTTCGGCGTCACTGTTTACTCGGAAAAACAGTCCGGGGGTCTGACACGGGGGTGCAGACCCCCGGACGCGTCACGCCCCGCCGTCCTCCGCCGGCCGCCCGGCCACCGGGCCGCGACCCGCTCAGCAGCGCACCGGCCCGGGCACGGTCATCCGGAACGGCCGGACGGCCAGCGAGGGCCGGGCGCGGCCGTGCCGCAGCGGCGGCAGCCGGTCCGACCACTCGGTGACGGTCATGGCCTCCCGGCGCGGCCTGCCGACGAGCCGTCCGGCGATGAACAGGCGCCGCCCCGGCGTCCCCCCGAACCCGGGGAGCACCGCCGGCAGCGGCGGCAGCGCGGAGAGCGGCCCGCGCCCGGGGCGGAAGGTGATCCGGGCCAGCGTCCCCCCGTCGTCGGCGACCCGGAGGGAGTCCCCGGTCCAGGTGAAAGCGGCCGGTTCCTTGGGGAGGCCCCAGATGGCGCGGCCGCCCCGCACGGACGCGTCGTCGTCGACCCAGATCCGCTGGACCAGCAGCCCCGCGCGGCGGCCCCGGCGGACCAGCGGGCCGAGGGCCAGCTCGTCGTAGCGCAGGGTTCCCTCGCGGTACCGCACCACGCCCACGGCGATCCGGTCGCGGGGCCCGAGCGGGCGGAGATCGGGCGGCAGGTCCGGCGGACGCCGGACGGGCAGCAGCCCGAACCACATCTCGCCCCGGGACACCCAGGGCGCGGGCGGGTGGGACGGCTGTCCTCCGGTGGGACCGGGCATCGCTCGCTCTCCTCCATCTTCCGGGGGTGTTCCCGGGGGCTCGCCGGCGCCCTGCCCCCTGCGCCGAGCCGCACCCGCCGGGGCGGCCGGCCCGGCGGGGTGGCGGCGTGTCAGGCCGGGCACCGCTCCGTTCGCCCTCTCATCCTGTCCGCTGGTGCCGCGGCGGAACCGGCGGACCCGCGGGCCGTCACTTTGTCGGCATATGCAGTGATGGGCGGGGCAGCCGAAGCAAGGACCACCCCCTCACCGCTGGAGGACCACCGTGCTGATGGCCCACCCCGATGTCCTGCGCGAACTCGTCGACCGCTACACCACCCTGCAGGCGCTGGCGGGAAGCGGCGAACCGGGTCCGGAACTGCGCCGGCGCCTGGAGGACACCGCGTACACGCTCTGCGTGTCCACCGGCACCCGCACGGTCGACAGAGCCCTGGCCGAGGCGCGGCGGCGGCTGGCGTCCGCCCCCGGCCCGGCCGCACCCGCCGTTCCGGACGCCCTCTCCGGCACGGCGGCCGCCGCCGGCTGACCCCCCGCGGGCGGTGCGCCCGGCCGCGGCCCGGTGCGCCGCCCGCGCCACGGCGTGGACGGCGCGACCCACTCGGACAACGTACGGAGAACCGATGCCTCCCCCTCCCCGGCCACCCGGCCCCACCCCGCCCGAGCACCCGCGGCATCCGGACGGACGGCCGCGGACGACCGGCCGGCACGACGGCGCCTACGCCCCGGACCGCGAGGTTCCGCTCCGCGGATACGCCGCCCTGACCGCCGGCTTCGCCACCGGGGTGGGTCTCTTCGCCCTCGGCCTGCGGAGGTCCGGGCGCCGGTTGCCCGAGCGGGTGCCGCCCTGGGACCTGCTGGTCCTGGGCACGGCCGTCTACAAGGCGTCCCGGCTGGTCAGCAAGAGCAAGGTCGCGGGCTTCGTCCGTGCGCCGTTCACCCGGCGCACGGCGGACCTGAGCGCCGGGGAGGTCATGGACGAACCGCAGGGGCACGGTCCCCGGCGGGCCGTGGGCGACCTGCTGGCCTGCCCCTTCTGCCTCTCCGTCTGGATCTCCGGCGCGCTGGTCTGCTCGTACGCCGTCGCGCCGCGCCCGACCCGGCTGGTGGCCTCCGGTCTGACGGCCGTGGCCGTGTCCGACTGGCTGCAGTACGCCTGGACTCTCACCCAGGACCGGGTCGAGGGCTGAGACGGCGCCCGTGCCGCCGGCGTTCCGCTCACGGCACCGCGACGGGACCGCACCGCGACGGGACCGCACCGCGAGACCGGCACCGCGGCCGAGGCCGGGGCGGCGGGGGAGCACCCCCCCGGCGGCCCCGGCCTCCGGCGTACTCGCCGCACCCTCCGGCCCGCCCCCTCGGCGCCCCGCGCTTCTCCGCCGCCCGTCGTCTCACGCCTCCGGGCGGGTCGTGCGCAGCGCCAGCAGCGCGCAGTCGTCGGGCTTGTCGGCGCTGGGCTGGTGGTGGAGGAAGACCTCGCACAGTTCGTCGGCGGACAGCCCGGCCGTGCGGCGGGCGAGACCGGTCAGCCGGTCGAGCCCGGCGTCGAGGATCTCGCCGCGGCGCTCGACGAGGCCGTCGGTGAAGAGCAGCAGCGTCTCCCCGGCGGCGATCCGCGCCTCGCTCTCCGTGTACGCCACGTCGTTGACCATGCCCAGCGGCGGCGCCAGCGCCCGGTCCAGAAAGCTGCTGCTGCCGTCGGCGTGGATGAGCAGCGGCGGCAGATGGCCCGCGCGGGCGTAGTGCAGCGTCCCCGAGGGCCGGTGCAGCACGAGGTAGCAGGCGGTGGCCATCCGGCCGGGGTGGTAGGCGCGCAGGAAGTGGTCCAGCTCGGCCAGGACGGCGCCGGGCCGCCGGCCGTGGCGCAGCACGATGCCGCGGAGCGCGGCGCTGATCTGCCCCATGGCGGTCGCCTCGGACAGGCCGTGGCCGGCGACGTCCCCGATGGTGAGCCCGATGTGGTCGCCGTCGAGCACGTGGACGTCGTACCAGTCGCCGCCCACGTCGACGAGATCGCTGCCGGGGGCGTAGCGGCCGGCCACGTCCAGGCCGTCGATGACCGGCAGGACGGGCAGCAGGCTGCGCTGCAGCCGCTCCGCGAGGCGGTGCTCGTGCTCGTAGAGGCCGGCCCGCCGCAGGGCCTGCGCGATCTGCTGGGCGATGGCCGTGACGTGGGCCTCGTCCGGCGGTGGGCCGCCGTCGTGGTCGATGGTGAGTTCGCCCAGCGACAGCCCGTCCGCCTCCAGGGGCAGCCGGAGCAGGCGGGCGGGGGAGCCGGGGGCGGCCTCCCGTCCGGCCGCGTCCGCCCCGGCCACCCCGTCCGCGCCGTCCGCCCGGCCCGTCGTGGCGTCCGGTCCGGGGCCCTGCTCCGGCAGGGCGGGGGCATGGCCGTGGTCGAGGTCGGTCCAGCTGTCGCCCGCCGCCGCGCGGAGGCTGTCCGCGGGACCGAGGGACGGCACGAGCCGCTCGGAGTGCAGGGCCAGGCCGACCGACCGGGCGCCGAGCGCGGCGGGCGCGGTGTCGTGCACGGCCTCGACGACGGCGGCCGGGGTCGCCGCGGCGGCCAGAGCCGCGGTGAGCCGGTACAGGCGGTTCAGCCGGATGCGCCCCGTCTGCTCGGCGACGAGCAGATGCTCCCGCTCGGCCTCGGCGGCCCGCCGGAAGGCCATCTCCTTGTTGAGCGCCCGCACCTGCTGGCTCAGCGCCACGAACTGGTCGGCGTGGTCGAGACGCGTCAGATGGAGCTGGATCGCGGGCTCCGGGCCGGTCCACCACGTCGCGCGGGCGCCGTGGCAGCGGAACGGGATGAGTTCCCCGCGGGAGTCCTTGATCTTCAGGGAGCCCGGCAGGGGGTCCCCGCTGCGCAGCCAGTGCCCGAGATGGCCCCGCAGGCCGTCGGTGTTCTCGTCGGCCAGGGCGAACAGGTCGGCACCCGCCCGGAGTTCCGGGACCAAGCGTGTCGCGGCCGTGTTGACCGCCAGGATCCGCCCACCGGCCGTGGCCAGCAGAACGGGGTGCGGCAGCAGCTTGGTGATGGCCCGGAAGAGATCCAGGCTCATCCAGTCACCGGACCCGGCGAGGGGACACGGCCGACCAGACCGGAGTCGTCGAAGTACTCCCGGCCCAGGGACGAGTTCTCCCCGGAGTCCTCCGGCTGCGGCACGAGGTGCACGACGACGCGGCAGCCGGTGGCGCCCCGGGCGATCGTCTCCTCCAGGTCCACCCGGGCATAGCCGAGGTTGCGGGCCGCCACCGTGCCGAACATGTTGGACGTGAGCATGCACATCGACTCACGGCCCTTCACCTGCTCCCCGAAGGGGCAGCTGCGGCTCCCCAGGACGATCTTCTCCTCGTCCTGCTCGATCAGGTGGAAGTCGCCGCCGATGCGCTGCTTGAAGTCGACCATGACCTCGGCGACCTGCTCGCGGCTGAGCTTGTCCAGCGACAGGGCGCGCGTGTAGGTGTCGTTGAGCTGCAGACCGACTGACTGCCCGACCAGGCTGATGTAGCCGGACGCCTCCTGCAGCCCGACCACGGACTCCAGGGACGTGGCCAGCTCCCGCAGCAGCGTCCGCATGAACACATCTCGTTCCACGCCGACCCCGGCGCCGACAACCTGGTTCATGGGGGTCCTCCCAGCTGTTCGCACTGTCGCCGGATCCTCACGCGACTGCGAAGAGAAGCCGGTCATACGAGACGATACGGCACCGCTCGTCCCCGCCGGTCGCAGCCGCGCTCCGGCCACTGCCCTACCTTCCCCCGATGCGTCCCGCCATGCTGGCCCGGGAGCGGCGCGCGCCGCGCCGAAGGCGCGCACCGCGCGCCCGGAAGCGTTCCGGCCGGCCCGCCCCCGCACCCTCGCGCAGCCGGGGCACACCGGGCCGGAGGCCTGGCGGACCGGCGGGAGGACAGCCGAACCCCCGGGGAAACCACGGACGTTGCGGTCATGGCTGCGGTAGTGTGGCGGACCCGAGCAGTGCACGACCGAGGAGGTGAGACCCATTACCGCTGTCGCAGGCCGGGTGCTCTCCTCTCGTGGACGTACGGTCCGTCCGGGATAGGTGACCGGGAGGGCGCCCTTCGGTTTTCCGGAAGGTTCCCATGCCGGTTTTTCCCTCGTCGTCCCCTTCTTCGCCTTGTTCTCCCGCTTTCCCGGCCTCCGGCGCTCCTTGGCGTTCCGCGGCCGCCGCCGCCGTCGTGGCCAGGCTGCGCGCCGCCGGCTGTGTCTTCGCCGAGGACGAGGCGCGCCTGCTCATCTCCGCGGCGCCCACCCCGGACCGGCTCACGGCCCTGGTGGACCGGCGCGCCGGTGGTCTTCCCCTGGAACACGTCCTCGGCTGGGCCGAGTTCTGCGGTCTGCGCGTCACCGTGGACCGCGGGGTCTTCGTCCCCCGCCCCCGGACCGCGTTCCTCGTCCACCGCGCCGCGGCCTGCGGCCCGCCGGCCGGCCCCGGGCGCCCGGCGCCCGTCGTCGTCGATCTGTGCTGCGGCTCGGGCGCCGTCGGCGCGGCCCTGGCGGAGGAGCTGGGGCGGGTGGAGCTCCACGCCGCCGACATCGACCCGGCCGCGGTGCGGTGTGCCCGCCGCAACCTCGCTGCCGCCGGCGGCCGGGTCCACGAGGGAGACCTCTACGAGCCGCTGCCCGCCCGGCTCCGCGGCCGGGTGGACATCCTCGTCGCCAACGCGCCCTACGTGCCCACCGGAGCCATCGCGCTGCTGCCACCGGAGGCCCGCGACCACGAACCGCTCATCGCGCTCGACGGAGGCGCCGACGGGCTGGAGATCCAGCGGCGCGTGGCCGCCGGGGCCGCCTGCTGGCTCGCCCCCGGCGGACGCCTGCTGATCGAGACCGGTGAGCACCAGGCGCCGGACACCGCCGGGGTCTTCGCCGCCGCCGGGCTGACCCCCCGCGTCGACCACTCCGAGGACCTGGACGCCACCGTCGTCACCGGCACCCGGCCGCGCCGCGGCTGTCCGGCCCCCTGACCGCACCGCCCCGAGAGCTCCGCCCCTCCAGCCCTTCCGCGGGCACGTCCGGGCGGGACGGACGGGACGTGCGGGAGGGGCGGGACGTGCGGAGGACCGGGTCGGAGCGGCGGGCCGGGCGTCACCGGTGCCTATAGTCGTCCGGTGGCCCTCTTCCGCATCACCCGCCGTACGCCGCTGCCCGCCGACGAGGCCTGGCGGCGCGTCACCGACTGGGAACGGCACGCGGACCACGTACCGCTGACGCGGATCACCGTCGCCCCGCCCCTGCCGACCCGCCCCGGCACCGTCTTCACCGCCCGTACCGGCGTCGGGCGGGCCGCGTTCGCGGACCCCATGGAGGTCGTCGTCTGGGAGCCCCCCGGGGCCGGCCGGCCGGGCCGCTGCCGGATGGAGAAGCGCGGCCGGGTCGTGACCGGCTGGGCCGGGATCGAGGTCCGTGCCCACGGCACCGGGTCCGAGGTGATCTGGAGCGAGGACCTGAGCGTCACCGGGCTGCCGCGGCTCCTCGACCGCCCGACGGCCCTGGCCGGCCGCCTCCTCTTCGGCCGCGTCATCGCCCGGCTGCTGGCCGCCGGCTGAACTCCGCCGGCAGGGCGGCGATATCGGGCAGACACCTCCCGGCGTTCCCGGGGCACAAGAGGAAGGGAACCGGACCGCCGAGCCCTCGCCGGAGGGCAGTGAGGAGAGGGAACCGTGCCTGTCACCTTCCGCAAGAGCTTCCGCATCCTGCCCGGAGTGCGGCTGAACCTCAACCGCCGTTCCATGTCGGTCACGTTCGGCTCGGGGAAGGGCCCGAGGCGGACGTACAGCACGAGCGGGCGCACCACCACGAGCCATGACCTGCCGGGCCCCTTCGGCTACCGCAAGAGCACCCGGCGGGGCGGTCACTGACCCGCGTGCCGGGCGGGCGGGCGGAGAACGCGACGGCGGAAGGCCGGCGACCCCGGGGGGACGGGGTCGCCGGCCTTCCGCACGTCAGATCCCGGGCCGGTGGGCGAGCGGTGGGCCGGGCCGGGGGACAGGGCCGGGGAACGGGGCTCTCCCGGCCCGGAGTCAGCCTTCCTCGCCGTACCGGATGGTGACCTTCTCGAAGCCGAGCGAGGTCAGCAGGCCGCGGAGCATCGCGCTGGTGTTCTTCTCGGCCCGCTCGGCCAGTTCGCTCTCCTCGGCGGCCTCGGCGATGTGCCGGACGGCGAGCCGGTTCACGGCGCGCTCGTCGTTGGGGTTGTCGGAGAAGAGGTCGCCGAGCCGGTTCAGCAGCCCGCGCTGCTTCGACACCGCGTACGAACGGTCGGCGTCCAGAGCCGGCTTCCCCAGCCGTGCGTGGGGCAGCCGGAGGGTGGCCGCCGTACGGTCCTCGTTGACGACGACGCTGCGCTCGTCCAGTTCTCCCAGGTCCACGTACGAACTCACGCTGCCGGTACCGACATAGAGCGTCCTGGTCCCCCGGATGGAGTCCGGCAGGTACTTGGTGTCCTTCTCCAGGTCGACGACGACCTGAAAGTTCCCGGAGGCGCCCTCGTAGCGGCTCATGTCCTGGATGGACTCCAGCAGGGCCGGACCGGACCGGTCGTGCGTCTCCTCCCCGAAGAGGTCGTCCAGGCCCGGAACGATGTCCGCCCGGGTGACGAGGGTGAACAGCAGCGCGAGCGCGGCGAGGACGGCGGCGGCCTTGGCCCACCCCGGGAAGCGGCGGTGACGGCCGGGCGGGGCCGGGGGAGCGGGCTGGGTCTCGCTGGGTGCGACCACGGTGAGCCTCCCGGGGGCGGCGGAGTTGTTCCGGACCTGACGCCCGTATGCCCCGGCGGGGGAACACGCAGTCGTCGGAACGGCATCCGGCGGATGCACCGGAAGCACGGGGCGCGCCTCCGTGCCCCGCCGCCGCGCGGACCGGGGCCCTGCCGTCCGCAAACCGGCAAGTCCGGTCAGAACAGGGCCCATTGGTCCCGGTGCGCCTTCCCCGTTCGGCACTGTGCCGGGCCGCCGCGAGCCGGGAACCTGGTCCCACGGCCTTGGGGGGCCGGTACCAGAGGGGTACGAGGGGGGTAGAAAAGGGGGGGTGTGAGGGCGGCCCGGCAGAGTGTCCCCGGGCCGCTCTCATCGTGTCCGGACCGCACGGGTACCGCCCCGGGCGGTCCGGACACGACAGCCGCTCACGGCGACCGACCCGCACCACACCGCCCCGTCTCGTCCCGCCCCCGGAGGAACGCACATGCCCGACAAGTCCCGCGACCGGCGCCCGGCCGAGACCATTCCCGAAACCACTCCCGAGACCGCGCCCGGCAGTCGGCCCGCCCGGCTGCCCCGCCCGGTCTATGAGCGCGAACTGCTGCGCCTGCAAGAGCAGTTGGTCGTCATGCAGGAGTGGGTGCGTGCGCGTGGCGTACGGCTCGTCGTGGTCTTCGAGGGGCGTGACGCGGCCGGCAAGGGCGGCGCCATCAAGCGCGTGACCGAGTATCTGAACCCCCGCGTGGCCCGGGTCGTCGCCCTGCCCGCGCCCACCGAACGCGAGCGCGGTCAGTGGTACTTCCAGCGTTATGCCGAGCAACTGCCCACCGCCGGAGAGATCGCCCTCTTCGACCGGAGCTGGTACAACCGGGCCGGCGTGGAGCGCGTGATGGGCTTCTGCACGGAGGAGGAGCACGCGCGCTTCCTCGGGCAGTGCCCGGTCTTCGAGCGGCTGCTCATCGAGGACGGCATCCTGCTGCGCAAGTACTGGTTCTCGGTCGGCGACGAGGAGCAGGAGCGGCGCTTCCGGTCCAGGATGTCGGACCCGACGCGGCGCTGGAAGCTCTCGCCGGTGGACCTGGAGTCCCGTATCCGCTGGGAGGCCTACTCACGGGCGAAGGACGAGATGTTCGCCCACACCGACCTTCCCGATTCCCCCTGGTACGTCGTGGACGCGGACGACAAGCGCCGGGCCCGCGTCAACATGATCGCCCATCTCCTCTCCACCATTCCCTACGAGGAGGTGCCGCGGCCCGAGCTGAGCCTGCCGCCCCGCCCGTCGGCCACCGGTTACGAGCGCCCGCCCCGGGACACCCAGACCTGGGTCCCGGATCACGCGGCCTCACTGCCGGGCGCGGAGGGAAAGACGCGCCGGGCGTAACGGTCACCCGGAGCCGGGCGTGCTCCGGGCCGGGGCCGCTGCCAGGTGTTGGATGAACGCCTGCCATCCGGCGGGGGAGAAGCACAGAACGGGGCCCCGGAGGCTCTTGGAATCCCGGACCATGGCCTGGCCGCCGTTCCACGCGACCTCGACGCACGCGGGAACGTTCTCACCACTGAAACTGCTCTTGCGCCACGTCCACGGCTCGACCACTCACGCCTCCTCTGCCCGGTGTGCGGACGGCCCGGCCGGGGCGTCTCGCGGCAGCACGTGATCCGGCGGTGACGGGCCCAACTCCCGGCGCTTACCGCGCGGAAGACATCGATCACATGCGGAGAAAAGCCGAACCGTTCAAGAATATCAATGGCACATGGTGGGGCGGATATGGCCTTTTCCGCCATGGTCATAAGAAAAGGCCGCCGAGGAGTGCAGGGGCGAGGCGCCATGGCCGCGATTCCCCGTCCTCGCAGGTGGCGGAATCCGGTCTCCCGCCACAAGGGCCGGTGGGAGGAGGATGGAGGCCGGGCTCAAGGGGGGACGGCCGATGACTCGCTCGACGCTTCCGCGTTCGCCTCGCTCCATGGGCCCCATGGCCGGAATGTGGTGGTACGCCTACGTCCTCCTGGCCGGGACCCTCGCCTTCGGCGCGGGCTGGGCCGTGGCCCGGCCCGCCGGAGCCGTCGCCGGCACCGCGGCGGCGGTCGCCGTCACGGCGGTGGCGGGCTGGTGGGCGCCTCCTCCTCTCCCGGCACGCCGCCGGACGCCGCCGCCTCGCCGGGACCGGACGCCGCGTTCCCCCCGGTAGCGGTCCAGCCGCCCCGGAGCGGCGGTCTGAGCCAGGCCCGCAGCCGGGCCGTCAGCAGGACGCCGGCCCCGCAGCCGGCGACACCGAACCAGCCGTAGGGATTCGGGATCAGCACCAGGACGACGACGGCGAGGAACCCGCCCAGCACCATCGGCGGAATGGTGACCACCCACAGGAGGTGCACCGTGCGCGCCCGGAACGGCAGTACGTGATGAATGATCTCGTTGCAGATGTGGACCCAGGTGTCGACACCGGAGCGCTTGTCACGTGCTCCCATGCCCGCGCACCTGCCCCCGTACCCGGTACCGGCGGCTCCCGCCGCCGGTGAAGATCCCCGGCCTGTCCATGAGTCACCTCAGTGATCAATCGTCAGGAACCGCGGCCGCCTCGTGGCCGCGGGCAGCGCCTTGCCTCGTCGAGGTCGACTCGGTACGGCCGGTGACCCGTCTCCGGGCCCGGGGGTTCGGCCGTCACACCTGTCGTGTCGCGTCTCTCGGTCGTCCGTCGATGCCGTTCATCCCGCCGCCTGCTGCTCCCCGCCCGTGGTCCGGACCACGAGGTCCTCGCTCACCTCGCCGGAGTGCGCCGCCACCTGCCGCAGGACGGTGCTCATGTCTTCCTTGAGTGCCTGGTCCTCCAACGCCCAGAAGCCCTCCAGGTACCTTCCGGTGATCTCCGGGTCGTTGCTCGCGTAGGAGTCGCCGCGCGCGTTCTCCAGATAGACGGAGTCGGGCATGCCGTCCTCGGAGAACTCGAACAGCGTGTACGGGCCCAGGAGCCCCTGGTGGGCGCCGACGCTGAACGGGAGGATCTGGATGGTGATCCGGGGGCGGGAGGCGAGGTCGGCCAAGCGCTCCAGCTGGTTGCGCATCACCCCCGGCCCGCCGACCTGACGGCGGATCACCGATTCGTCGAGGACCATGAAGATCTGCGGGCCCTCGTCCCCCTCCAGGAGTTCCTGGCGGGCGAGGCGGGCCTCGACGAGCCGGTCGAGCCGCTCCTGGGAGATGCCCCGGGAGGTCTCCTTGGACAGGGCCCGGATGTACTCCTCCGTCTGGAAGAGACCGGGGATCACGAAGAAGTGAAATCCCCGGATGATCGAGGCGGAGGCTTCCAGGGCGAGGAACGACAGGAACTCCTTGCCGAAGACGTCGCGGTACTCGCTGAAGGGCATCTTCCGGCTGCCGCGGGCCAGTTGCAGGAGTTCCTCGGTCTTGCGGCGGTCGGTGATGGCGTACTCGGCCAGCAGCGCCTTGAGGTCGTTGACCGTGATGGCGACTTCGCCGGCCTCGATTCTGATCAGCTTGGAAGGGCTCCACTCCATCGTGTCGGCGACTTGGCGCTGAGTCAGACCGGCCCGGGCACGGGCTCTGCGGAGTTCCGTCCGCAACCTCAGACGCTGAACGGCTGCGCTTGGCGTGCTCACGATCGCCACCTCCGCATGCCGATAGTCCTATGTGCAATATAGCAGATTGCGGCAGTTCGCAAAGAAGCCTCACCTTCGGTGGAGCGCACTCACATATCCGCAGGTCACCGTGTGTCGACGGAAATGACCGGCGTCAGTTGGCCAGGTCGGATGTGCGAGCTCGCAGTATGGGATGTCGCCGATGGACCGGCACTGTGATGCGGGACACCGTACCGGATCTGACGCCATGGGATGTCACGCTCGCGTGCATGCTCCTCCGTGTGACGTTCAGGAGGGGCGTCGCTGACGGGCCGCCGGCCGCCGGCCGCTGTCCGCCCGGAACGTCCCTCGGATCGGCGGCTTGGTGTGCCGCGGTGCGGTCCCGGTGCGGTCATGAACGTGTACCAAGCCTCTCCCGCGTCTGACCTGCCCCTCCGTGGGGTCCCTAAGGTGTGCCGCACCGGCGCCGCCCCGGGAACCGGGACACCGGGCGCCGGCCAGTGAGGGGGATTGTCATGCGAAGACGAATCGCCGCCGCCGTGACCGGCGCCATGGCCCTGTCGGTGCTGGGCGCGCCGGCCGCCCGGGCCGACCTGTCGAGCCCCGCCGTGATCACGGGCGGGAGCGTCAACTCCGGCCGCGACCTCGTTCTGGGCCCGGACTCCCGGACGAGCTTCGAGGTGTCCTTCACCGCGCGGGACGACTCCGGGATCAGCGCGGACCATGCCGAGGTGAACCTCCTCGGCCCCAACGGGCACCGGCTGCAGGCGGACCCGGTCTCCCGGCCCGTCTGTGCGCCGGTGAACTCCACGACGTCGACCTGCCGCTTCACCGTCACCGTGGACACCGGCAGCGCGCGTATCGACAACAGCTGGGCCGGCACCTGGCGGCTGTGGGCGCTGGCGGTCCCCAACGACTGGAATCCCGCCACCGGAGAGGGACTCGTCACCCGGAGCGGCTTCGCGAGCGTGCGGATCAAACGGAAGTCCACGCTCACGATGGATGCCGCCCCCGAGCCGGTCGCCGCGGGCCGCCCGCTCGCCATCCTCGGGGCGCTGCGTTTCGCGGACTGGGGGAGCGGCGGCTACACCGGCTCCGCCGGGCATCCGGTCCGGGTCGTCTTCGCCTCCCCCTCCAGCCCGCTCTACCGGTATGTCAAGGATCTGGAGACCGGCGCCAACGGCTGGGTGCTCACCACGGTCCTCCCGGACGCGGACGGCTCGTGGTGGCTCGCCTACAACGGTACGGAGAGCACCTCCTGGGTCTACTCCGCCGACGACCATGTCGACGTGAGGTGACCGGCGCCCCGGCGCGTGCGGTGACTCCCCGCGCCGGGACGGCCCCGGCCGGAGCGCCGCGCTCCGGCCGCCGGCCTTGCGCCGTACGGCGTCACCTGGGACGGCCGGAACCGATCCCATACCACCCTTCCGGCATATTTATGTTGAAAAAGGACCGGAGGGAGGAAGGACAGTCGGCACAGGAGTTGAACACGAGCCGGAGAGAAGAGCCCCCACCATGGCTACGCTGTGCAGACCCGCGGTGTCCGTGCCCGAGCACGTGATCACGCTGGAACAGACCCTGGATCTGGCGCGGTCGCGACACGCGGACCACCCCGGACTCGGACTCGCCCTCCGTCTGATCGAGAACACCGGGGTGCGCCGGCGTCATCTGGTGCGGCCGATCGAGGAGACCCTGCGGCATCCCGGCTTCGAGGCGCGCAACGCGGTCTACGAGGCCGAGGCCAAGGCGCGGGTGCCGGACGTCATCCGGGAGGCGCTGCACTCCGGGGAGGTGCGCGTCACCGACATCGACGCGATCGTCTTCGTCTCCTGCACCGGCTTCACCATGCCGTCGCTGACGGCCTGGCTGATCAACAGCATGGGCTTCCGCGAGGACACCCGCCAGTTCCCCATCGCCCAGCTCGGCTGCGCGGCCGGCGGCGCGGCCGTCAACCTCGCCCACGACTTCTGCGCCGCACACCCCCGGGCCAACGCCCTCATCGTCGCCTGTGAGTTCTGCTCGCTCTGCTACCAGCCGGACGATCTCGGCATCGGCAATCTGCTCTCCAACGGACTGTTCGGGGACGGCATCGCGGCCGCCGTCGTCCGCGGCCGCGGCGGCACCGGCATCAGCCTGGAACGCAACGGCTCGTACCTCATCCCCGGCACCGAGGACTGGATCGCCTACGACGTCCGCGCCACCGGCTTCCACTTCAAGCTCGACAAGCGTGTGCCCGGCACCATGGAGCCCCTCGCCCCCGCACTCCGCGACCTGGCCGCCGACCACGGATGGGACGCCTCCGGCCTCGACTTCTACATCGTCCACGCCGGCGGCCCGCGCATCCTGGACGACCTCGGCAAGTTCCTCGACGTGCCCGCCGACGCCTTCCGCTTCAGCCGGGCCACGCTCACCGAGTACGGCAACATCGCCAGCGCCGTCGTCCTGGACGCCCTGCGGCGGCTCTTCGACGAGGGCGGCCTCCCCGACTCCGCGCGCGGACTGCTCGCCGGATTCGGGCCGGGCATCACCGCCGAGATGTCCCTCGGCCGCTGGACCTCCGCGGACGGCGGCCCGGAACACGGCCGCCTTCTCGTGAGCGGGGCCGCCCGGTGACCGCCGGGACGGCTGCCGGGACGGCCACCGGGACAGCCTCCCCCGACGGGCCCCTGCCGCCCGTCCGGTTCTGGCCCGCACTCGACCACTTCGGCGTCGACTTCGATCCCGTCATGGCCGAACTGATGCGGGAGGGCCCCGTCACCCGGATCCGGCTGCCGCACGGCGAGGGCTGGGCCTGGCTGGTCACCCGCCACGAGGACGTCCGGATGGTGACGAACGACCCGCGCTTCAGCCGGAAGGCGGTCGTGGGACGGGACATCACCCGGCTGGCCCCGCACTTCATCCCCGCGAAGGACTCCGTGGCCTTCCAGGACCCGCCCGACCACACCCGGATCCGCCGTGCCGTCGCCCCCGCCTTCACCGCCCGGGGCGTCGAGCGGCTGCGGGACCGGGCGCGGGAGACGCTCGACGGGCTCGTCGCGGCCGTGCTGCGGGACGGCCCGCCCGCCGACTTCACGGAGCGGCTGCTGGCCCCGTTCCCGCTCGCCGTCATCTGCGAGCTGATGGGGGTGCCCGCCGCCGACCGCGCCGACGTGCACCGGTGGACGGCGCTCATCCTCGCCTCCGGGGACAGGGAGAGCAGCGAACGGGCCAAGCGGGAGATGCACGGCTACTTCACCGGGCTGATGCGGGAGCGGACCGCCGGGGACGGCGAGGACGTGACCGGACTGCTGGGCGGAGCGGTGGCGGCGGGGGAGGTCCCGGAGTCGGCGGCCGCCGGTTTCGCGGTGCTCCTCCAGATCGGCGGCGAGGCGGTCACCAAGAACTGCGGCAACATGCTCTACATCCTCCTCACCCACCCCGGCCACCTGGACCGTCTGCGGAGCGACCCCGCCCTGCGCCCCTCGGCCGTCGACGAACTGCTGCGCTACATCCCGCACCGCAACGCGGTGGGACTCTCCCGGATCGCGCTGGAGGACGTGACCGTCGGCGGGGTCCGGATCCGCGCCGGGGAACCCGTCCACGTCTCCTACGTGGCCGCCAACCGCGACCCGGACGTCTTCCCGGAACCGGACCGGATCGACCTCACCCGCAGACCGAATCCGCATGTGGCCTTCGGCCACGGACCGCACTACTGCGTAGGGGCCCTGCTCGCCCGGATGGAGACCGAACTGCTCGTCTCGGCCTTCCTGGACCGCTTTCCGCGGCTGCGCTTCGCCGTCCCGGTGACGGAGCTGCGCTGGCAGCGCGGCGCGCTCATCCGCGGGCCCGAGGCCCTGCCCGTGACGTGGTGAGGGGCGGACGGGCCGTCAGAACACCGGACGTGGCTCTCCGCTGACGTGCCGGGATCCGCGCGGACGACGGCGGCCCTCCCGCGTCCTGCCCCGACTGCCGTCGGCGGGCAGGCTGTCGGCGCTTCCCGGGAGACGGTCCGCAGAACGCGGGCCACGGAGCCGGAGAACGGTCACCGCACCGAGGTGACCGTTCCACCGGTGACCGGCGCGTCCCGCATGTGCTCCCGTACCGCGGGTAGCCGATGCCAACGGATGGCGACGACCCTGGGGGTGGCGCGGTGGCCCGCGTGATGTTCCGCAAGGCTGAGAGGGACCGGAAGGACGGCGGCGGGGCCGGCGCGGCTCCGCCGCCGGCCGAGCGGCATGCCGGCCCCTCGGGCCTCGTCCGGGCGGTGGCGGTCCTGGTGGCCCTCGGCGCCATGGTCGCGTTCGCCGTCGTCCTGGCACGGCTGACCCTGGAGCCCTCCGCGGCCTCCGAGGACCTGATCCACAGCAACCTGCGGCCCGGCGACTCCATCCGCAACTACCTCGAACAGCCCGCCTTCCAGGACACCGTCAAACAGATCGGCGGGAACATCCTGCTCGGCGTCCCCTTCGGCATCCTGCTGCCGGTGCTGCTGCCCAAGGCGCGGGGGCTGCTGCGCGTCGCGGTGGTCACGGCGCTGGTGATGGTGCTGGTGGAGCTGGTGCAGGGTTCGCTGGTCCGGGGCCGGGCCTTCGACATCGACGACGTCATCCTCAACACGGCCGGGGCGCTGCTCGGTTACCTGGTCATCGGGCGCCGGCTGGGCCGTGCCGTGCACCCGCGCCGCCACCACTGGTGGCACCGCTGGGCCGGCGGCCCCGCCCGCGCGTCCCGTACACCCCGCACGTGAACCGGACGGGCGCTCCGTCCGCTACGGCGCCCGGTGGTTGAGCGGGTCGTCGAAGAGCTGGCTGAAGGCCAGTTCCGCGGCGCCCACCAGGACGGTGTCGTTGCCGAGCCGGCAGACACGGAAGCGGACGTTCTCCCGGGCGGCGGCGAGGGTGTGGGTGTTGATGCTGCTGCGGATGTGGGCCGCGGCGCCGAGGTAGATGTCGGGCAGGGTGCCGCCGAAGATGACGGCGGCCGGATTGTAGAGGTTGACGAGGTTGGCGATGCCGATGGCGAGCCAGTCGCCGACGGTGTGGAGGGCGGACCGGGCGGTGACGTCGCCGCGGTCGGCGGCCTCGATGATGGTGCGCACCGCCCGGCGGCCGGTGGTGGCGGGGACGTGGCCGGCCGCGTCGAGAAGGGCGTTCTGCCCGGCCTCGGCCTCCAGGCAGCCGCGGGCGCCGCAGCCGCAGCGCCTGCCGCCCCGGGGATTGACGATCATGTGGCCGACCTCACCGCCGTAGCCGCTGCTCCCGCGCAGCAGCCGGCCGCCGGTGATCACACCGCCGCCGATGCCGATGTCGCCGTGGAGGTAGATGAGATCGTCCAGGCCCGTCCCGGCGCCGCGGAGGTGTTCGGCCAGCGCGCCGAGGTTGGACTCGTTGTCCAGCAGCACCGGCAGGCCCAGGCCGAGCCGGCCGGTGAGGTCCCCGCCGAAGTCCTCGTCCGTCCAGCCGATGTTGGGGGCGGAACGGACGAGGCCGTCGGGGTGGCGGACCATGCCGCGCACGGCCGCGCCCGCGCCGACGCACACGGCGTCCGGGGGCGCGGCGGCCATCATCTGCTTCGCGTGGCCGGCGAGGAGGCCGGCCGCTTCCCCCGGGTGCATGCCGATCCTCGGGTAGGTGGTCTCCCGGCGGTCGAGGAACGAACCGCCCAGCCCGATGCGGGCGGCCGCGAGGTAGTCGACGCCCACATCGAAGGCCAGCACGTACACCCGGGCGGTCTCGGGCCGGACGACCAGGGAGGGCCGGCCCGCCCGGCCGGTGTCGCGGGGGAGTTCCTCACGGACCAGACCGGCCGCGGTCAGCTCGCTGACCAGCGCCAGGATGGTGCTGCGGTTGAGCCCCATGCGCTCGGCCAGAGCCGCCCGGGAGGCGGGCCCGCCGAGGTGGATGTGGCGGAGCAGACTGCTGAGGTTCTGCCGGCGGACCTCCTCCTGCGAGGGACCGGCTTTCATGCGTGCTCCGACTTCATCGTTGAACGGCTCGTCGGCGGGACACCGCGTCCACACCGGCGGCGATGAGCAGGACGGAGCCGGTCACAGCGTACTTGACGCCCGAGCTGTACCCCATCAGACCCATGCCGTTCTGGATGACGGCGACCACCATGCCGCCGAGCACCGCGTCCACCACCCGGCCGCGGCCGCCGAACAGGCTCGTGCCGCCGATGACGGCCGCGCCGACCGCCAGCAGCAGGACGTTGCTGCCGCCGGTGTTGGGGTCGACCGAGTTGCCGCGGGAGGCGGCGATGATGCCGCCGACCGCCGCGAGGGTCGAGCAGATGACGAAGGCGGAGATCCGGATCGCGGAGACGTTGATCCCGGCCCGGCGGGCGGCCTCCGCGTTGCCCCCCACCGCGTAGATGTGCAGGCCGTAGGAGGTGCGCCGGAGCACGAACGTGCCGATGACGACGAGCACCGCGATGAGCGGCACCACGATCGGCACGCCCTTGAGCGAGTCGACCAGGACGTTGCGGCTGCGCTCCTGGTTGAGCAGGTGGACGGCGATCCCGCCGAGGACGGCGAGGGAGCCGATGCGGACCGCGAGCAGCGAGGGCGGGGCGAAGGTGAGCCCGCGGCGGCGGCGGTTGGCCGCCTGCCGCAGCTGGATGACGGCGAACGCCCCGACGCCGGCGGCCAGCAGGGCCCAGCCCAGCGCGGGGGAGAGATTGTCGTTGGCGATGGCGAGGATCGTCTTGTCGTGGATCGAGACGTTGGTGCCCTCCTTCAGCAGCATCAGCACGATGCCCTGGAAGGCCAGGAAGGCGGCCAGCGTGACCACGAAGGAGGGTATGCCGATCCTCGCCACCAGCAGTCCCAGCACCAGGCCGATCAGGACCCCGGTGAGCACGGCCGCGAGGACGGCCCCGTACCAGGGCCAGCCCATGTCGGTGAGGAGGATGGCGAGCACGGCGGCGCAGACACCGCTGGCGAACCCGGCCGACAGGTCGATCTCGCCGAGGAGGAGGACGAAGACCAGGCCCATGGCGATGGCGATGCTGCCGGCGCCCTGGGTCAGGAGGTTGGCGAAGTTGAGGTTGGAGAGGAAGACCGGCCGCAGGATCGCGAAGACGAGGCAGAGCACGACCAGGCCGAGTATGGCGGGGAAGGAGCCCAGTTCGCCGCCGCGCAGCCGGTTGACGTAGTCGCGGGCGGTGGTGCCCAGGCCGGGCGCGGCGGGGGCCGGCGGCTGCTTGGCGGGCTGCGGCGGGTCCTGGTGGACGGCGGTGGTCATGCGGTGGCTCCGTTGGTGGTGGCGAGGCCCAGATCCCCGCTGCGTCCGGCTGTGATCAGTTCCACGACCTGCGCGTGGGTGACGTCGGTGGTTCTGACCTGGGCGGCCATCCGGCCCAGGTAGAGGGCCGCGATCCGGTCGGAGACCGCGAAGACGTCGTTGAGGTTGTGCGAGATGAGGACGACGGTGAGGCCGTTGTCGGCCAGCCGCCGGACCAGCTCCAGGACCTGCGCGGTCTGGGCGACGCCCAGCGCGGCGGTCGGCTCGTCGAGGATGACGACCTTGCTGTTCCACAGCACGGCCTTGGCGATGGCCACGGTCTGCCGCTGGCCGCCGGAGAGGCTGGCGACGCGCTGGCGCACCGACTTGACGGTCCGTACGGAGAGCCCGGCGAGGGTCTCGGCGGCCATCTCCTCCATCGTCGCCTCGTCCAGGATGAGCCCGCTGCGCTTCTCCCGGCCCAGGAACATGTTCTGGACGATGTCGAGGTTGTCGCAGAGCGCCAGGTCCTGGTAGACGATCTCGACGCCCAGGGCGGCGGCGTCCCGCGGGCTGTGCATCTGCACCGGCCGGCCCTCGAAGAGGTACTCACCGGAGTCGAACGAGTGGATGCCGCCGATGCACTTGACCAGGGTGGACTTGCCGGCTCCGTTGTCGCCGACGAGCGCGGTCACCTCGCCCGGGTGGGCGGTGAAGTTCACGTCGTGCAGGACCTGCACCGGTCCGAAGCTCTTGTCGATCCCGCGCAGTTCCAGGATCGGGGTGGCGGTCATGGGGGGATGGCTCCTTGGGGTCGGGTGCCGCGGGCCCCGGCACGCGGCGCGCGGTGCGCCGGGCCGGGACCCGCGGCGGGACGGACGGACCGGGTTACTTGATGCCGGCCTCGGCGCAGAGGTCGGCGTACTTCTGGGTGCAGAGCTCCGCCTTGGTCACGTAGCCGTCGTCCACGACGTCCTTGACGTTGTCCTTGAAGATGGCCACCGGGGTCTCCAGCACCGCCGGCACGTCCCGCTTGCCCTCGGGGTCGCGGACGGTCGCGTTGGTCTCGGCCTTCTCGCCCTTGGCCAGGGAGATCGCGAGCTCGGCGGTGGCGTCCGCCTCCTTCTTGATGGCCTTGTAGACCGTCATGCACTGGTCACCGGCGAGGATGTTCTGCAGGCCCTGGACGGTGGCGTCCTGGCCGGTCACCGGGACCTTGCCGTTGCGGTTCTGCTTGCGCAGGATGGCGATCGCCGCGTTGCCCAGGCCGTCGTTGGCGGCCAGGACCCCGTCGATCCCCGGCTCCTTGGTGAGCATCTGCTCGAAGATGGTGCCGGCCTGCGCGTTGTCCCAGTCCGGGACGGACTGGTTGGGTCCCTTGACGTACTCGCCCGACGCGTACTTGGGGTCGAGGACGCCGTCGTAGCCCTCGGCGAACAGCTTGGCGTTGTTGTCGGTGGGGGAGCCGTTGAGCTCCGCGACCATCGGCTTCTCGGCCTTCTTCTCGGCCAGGCACTTCCCGAGGCCCTCGCCCTGCAGCCGGCCGACTTCCACGTTGTCGAAGCTGACGTAGTACTGGGCGGAGCCGCCGAGGGTGAGCCGGTCGTAGTCGATGGTGGCGACACCCTGCGACTTGGCCTTGTCCAGGACGGCCTTGCCGGTGCCGCTGTCCAGGTTGACGATGATCAGGACGCCGACCCCGCTGGTGATCATCTGGTCGGCGATGGTCTGGAAGGTCTGCTTGTCGCCCTGCGCGTTCTGGATGTCGTAGTCCACCCCCGCCTTCTTGAAGGCCGCGGCCAGGTACTTCCGGTCCGCGGTCTCCCAGCGGTCGGAGGACTTGCTGTCCGGGAGGATCACGCCGATCTTCGGCTTCTTGCCGTCCGAACCGGCGGCCCCGTCCGGCGAGGATTCGTCGCCGCAGGCGGTGAGAGTGGACGCGAGCAGGGTCGCCGAGGCGACGGTGAGGAGGAGTCCCTTGCGCATGAGCAGGGTCCTTTCTGGGGGTGCGACGGGACGACCGTCCGCACGGTTCTACGGGAGGCTTACGGGATGAGAAGCGCGCTCTCGACCGGTTCGCGGGTGTTGGTGGGGAACGACCCGACTGAATGTTGTGAGCGGGAACTTATGGGCCCCGCCGGGGGTGGCGCCACCCCTGGGACGGGAGAATTTGTTGGGCGCTATAACAATCAGGTGACGCAGCCGTCACCGCGGCGTGCCGCGCGCCGGTGACCGGTGGCGGTCCCGGCCCCGCCCGGACGCCCGGGGCCGGGACGGGCCGTTCGTTACGGTGGCCGTCATGTTCTCCGACCAGGGCCCGACCCTCCGCGAACTCGCCGTCCAGGCCCTCTCCTCCGTCGAGCACGGCTACGACCTGCTCGCCCCCAAGTTCGACCGGACGCCGTACCGCACCCCCGACCGCGTGCTCGACGCCGTCACCACCGCGCTCCGGCCGCTGGGGCCCTTCGGGACCGGACTGGACCTCTGCTGCGGCACCGGGGCCGGCCTGGGCGTGCTGCGCCGGGTGTGCCGGGAGCGGGTGGTCGGCGTCGACTTCAGCGCGGGCATGCTCGCCGTGGCCGGCTCCGCCGTTCCCGCCACCCCCGGCAGTCCGGCCGTGGACCGGGTGCGGGCCGACGTCCGGCGGCTGCCCTTCGCCGGGGCCTTCGACCTGGCCGTCAGCTTCGGCGCCCTGGGGCACTTCCTTCCGGAGGAGCGGCCCGCCCTCTTCGCCCGGGTGCACGCGGCGCTGCGGCCGGGCGGGGTGTTCGCCTTCCCGCTGCCGGCCCCGCCCGCGGTCGGTTCGCGGCCCTACTGGGCGCTGTGGGGCTTCGACGCCGCGATGCGTGTCCGCAACGCGCTCTGGCGGCCCCGCTTCGTCATGTACTACCGGACCCTCGGTCTCGCCGACGCGCGCGGGGAGCTGACCGCGGCCGGGTTCACGGTGGGTACGGCGCCCCTGGAGGAGCTCGGCCGGCGGCCGGACGGCAGCCCCCGCTGCCGCCTCGTCGTCGCCCGCCGGGACTGATCCCGGAGGGCCGCGGGAACGGGACAACCCGGCACGGGGGGTGTGAACGGGCCGCAACGGGGAACTCCGGCGGAATTGCGGCGCGGGGGAGCGGAGATCCCGCGCCGACGGGGCGCGGGAGTGCCCCGGCGCCGCCCGAGGAGGAGGAACCCTGTGAGAGCCGTCGTGTACCAGGAGCCGTACGACGTGGCGGTGGAGGACGTCGAGGACGCCCGGATCGAGGACCCCACCGACGTGGTCATCAAGGTGACCACCTCGGCGATCTGCGGCTCCGACCTCCACATGTACGAGGGCCGTACCGGAGCCGAGCCCGGCATCGTCTTCGGCCACGAGAACATGGGCGTCGTGCAGGAGACCGGGCCGGGAGTCGCCGGGATCCGCGAGGGAGACCGGGTCGTTCTGCCGTTCAACGTGGCCTGCGGATTCTGCAAGAACTGTCTGGCCGGCAACACCGGCTTCTGCCTGACCGTCAACGAGGGCTTCGCGGGCGGCGCGTACGGCTATGTGTCGATGGGCCCCTACCGCGGCGGGCAGGCCGAATACCTGCGGGTCCCCTTCGCCGACTTCAACTGCCTGAAACTGCCGCCCGGCGACGAGCACGAGGACGACTTCGCGCTGCTCGCCGACATCTTCCCCACCGGCTACCACGCCACCGAACTGGCCCGGGTCTCGCCGGGTGAGACCGTCTGCGTCTTCGGCGCCGGACCGGTGGGCCTGATGGCGGCGTACTCCGCGCAACTCCGCGGTGCCTCCCGCGTCTTCGTCGTCGACCGGCAGCCGGACCGGCTCCGCCTCGCCGAGCGGATCGGCGCGGTCCCCGTCGACTTCGGCCAGGGCGACGCGGCCGAGCAGATCAAGGAGCAGACCGGGGGTGAGGGCACCGACAAGGGCATCGATGCCGTGGGCTACCAGGCGACCGCGCGCGAGGGGGAGGAACAGCCCGCCATCGTCCTCAACGCCCTGGTCGAGTCGGTCCGGCCGACCGGGATGCTGGGGGTCGTGGGCCTGTACGTCCCGGAGGACCCGGGCGGCCCGAGCGAGCACGCCCAGAAGGGCGAACTCCTCTTCCGCATCGGCAAGTTCTTCGAGAAGGGCCTGCGGATGGCCACCGGCCAGGCCAACGTCAAGGCGTACAACCGGCAGCTGCGCGACCTCATCATCGCCGGACGGGCCGAGCCCGGCTTCGTCGTCTCGCACCGCCTGCCGCTGGAGGACGCCCCGGACGCCTACCGGCGCTTCGACCGGCGGGAGGACGGCTGGACCAAGGTGCTGCTCAAACCGGGACGGGCCGCCGCCTGAGGGCGCCCGGAACGACCGGGTCCTGAGCTGAACCGGGCCCCCGGAGCGGAGGGCGCCGCCGGAGCCGGCGGCGCCCTCCGGCGGGTGCGGCGCAGCCGCGCCGCCCCGGGACGGACACCGGGCGCCGGGGCCGGATCAGTCGTGGGCGAAGCGGACGTCGGGCAGGATCCGGCGCAGCCAGGCGGGGGACCACCAGGCGGCCCGGCCGGTCAGCCGCAGCAGCACCGGCAGCAGCACCAGCCGTACCAGCAGGGCGTCCAGCAGGACGGCGACGCCGAGGACGATGCCCATCTCCTTGGGCGGCAGCGGCTTCGCGAGGGCGAAGGTGAAGAAGACGGCGACCATCACCCCGGCCGCCGCGAAGATCACCCGGCCGGAGTGCGCCAGCGAGCCGACCATCGCGTCGCGCGGGTCGCCGCTCCGCTCGAAGTGCTCCTTGGCGGAGGACAGCAGGAAGACGGTGTAGTCCATGGCGATCGCGAAGATCATGGCGAAGAAGAACACCGGGGCCCAGGCGTCCAGGAAACCCTGAGAGGTGAAGCCCAGCGGACCGGCGCCCCAGCCCTCCTGGAAGATCAGCCGGGCGGCGCCGAACGCGGCACCCGTCGACAGCAGGCTGGCCAGGGTGCCCAGCGCCGAGATCAGCGGCGCCTGCAGGGCCAGCAGGAGCAGGGCGAAACCGAGGACCAGGACCACGCCGATGACCAGCGGGGCCTTGTCGCTCAGCAGCTTCTGCAGGTCGAGGTTCTCCGCCGCGGCGCCGCCCACCAGCGCCTCCTCGGGCAGGGTGGCGCGCAGGTCGTCGAGCGTCCCGCCCAGGGCCGGATCCGAGGGGCCCACCTCCGGTACGGCCTGGATCATCGACAGCCCGGAGCCGTCCGGGGCGGGCTGCGCGGGCAGGACGGCCGCGAGGCCGGGAGACCGCTCCAGCACGGCGGCGGTGTCGTTCGCCCGGACACTCGGAGTGATCACCTGAAGGGTGCCGGGGGCACCGGGACCGAACGCCTCGCTCACGGCCGCGTAACCGGCCCGCGCCGAGGCGTCCTCGTCCACCACGGTGATCGACGGCATCGCGGTGCGCAGCCCGAACACCGGGACGGCCAGCGCCACCAGGACGGCCAGCGACGCCGCGCCGTAGAGCAGCGGACGGCGCCACAGGCGCTCGCCCCAGGCGGCGAACACGGGCGAACGGTGCTCGCCCGCCTTCACCCAGGGCAGCGCCACGGCGTTCACCCGGTGGCCGAGCCCGCCCAGCACGGCCGGGAGCAGGGTCAGGGTGGCGGCGAGCACGAAGAGCACCGCGAGCATGATCCCCCCGGCCATGGACCGGAAGGCCGGCGCGGGCACCAGCATCACGGCGGACAGGCTGATCACGACGGTGATCCCGGAGAGCAGCACGGCCTTGCCCGCGGTGTCCATGGTCTCGGTGACCGCCCGGACGGGCGTGTCCGCCCGGCTCAGGGCGCCGCGGAAGCGCATCACCAGGAACAGGGCGTAGTCGATGCCGAGCGCGAGGGCGAACATCATCGCGAAGTTCATCGCCCAGACGGAGATCGGCGTCAGCTCGTTGAGCAGGACCAGACAGCCGGCCGAGGCGACCAGCCCGGCCAGGGTCAGCAGCAGCGGCAGCCCGGCGGCGACGAGTGAGCCGAAGGCCAGCACCAGGACGGCCAGCGTCACCGGCCAGGACAGCACCTCCGCGCGGATCATCGCGTCGTGATTGGCCTCGTTGAAGTCGCTCCACAGCACCGAGGAACCGGTGGCGTGCACGGTGATGCCGTTCCGCGACAGGTCCTCCAGGGGCTCCTTGAGGTCGTCGGCGGCCCGCACCATGTCGTTGGTGTCCGCGGCGGCGCCGCCGAGCACGATGGCGGTGCGCCCGTCGGGACTGACGGTGGCCCCGGGGCGCGGCCGGATCACCTCGGAGACGCGGTCGTCGGCCTCCAGCTCCCGCACGACCCCGGCGATGACCCGCCGTACCGAGGGGTCCGTCACCTGCCGGTCGGCGGAGACCACCACCTGCAGGGCGGACGAGGCGTTGCCGCCGAAGTGCTCCCGGGCGAGCTCGCGGACCCGGACCGACTCCGAGCCGTCCGCCTGCCAGCCCGCGCCCGACAGGGCCGAATTGACCTGCGGGGCGAAGACGCCCAGGGCGGCCACGACCACCAGCCAGGCGAGGAGGACGAGCCTGGTGTGGCCGGCGGCCCAGGCGCCCAGCCGGCCCAGCGGCCCCGGTCCGTGGGCCACGCCGGCACCCGGCGGCACGGGTGCGGCGTTCGGTGGCAGGGAGCTCATGTTCTCGTCCTCCGCACCCCGGCGGGCGGTGCTCCCGCGCGATGGCGTCCGGTCCTGCAGCGATGAAGGGATCACCTCTGCCTACCAGCAGGCGGACCCGGGCTCCTCCGCACGGACACCGGAGAACCACACCGAACAGCCGAACAGCCGAACACGGACGCACGGACGGCCCGCCCGGAGGCGGGGACGGCCGGTGGTCTCCCGGGCCGGCCGGCGCCGCTCAGTCGCCGCTGACGCGGACGTTCGCCGCCAGCGGGCAGAAGCGGATCGCCTCGTCGATCAGGTCCGACCGGGCGTCCCCCTCCAGCCCGGGCAGCTCGATGGTGACGTCCGCGGCCAGGGAGTAGCGCAGGGCGCCGTCGTGCTCCAGGGACACCTCGGCGGTGACGCTGCTGCCGGCCGCGTCCGAGCCGCGGACCCCGGCCGCCAGTTCGAGCGCCTGGTGCATGCACGTCGCCACGGCCGCCGCGTACAGCTGTTCGGGACTCCAGCCGGACCGTTCGTCGAGCCCACCGGGCGCCGTGGGGTTCACCACGGGCAGCGTCCGGCCCCCGTCCCCGCTCACACGGACCTCCGTCACCCCCGGCCGGGACTCGACCGCCGTGGTGTAGAGCGCGCGCTGCTGGGTCGTCATCTCTGCTCCTTCCGCCGGATGCCTCCCTCCAGTCTCGGCCGGTCCGGCCCCACCGGCGACCGCAGCCGTGGCCACCCCGCTGACCAGGGACGACAGAGGGCCGGCACGACCGGGCCACGGAGCGTACGGCCACGCGCACGGCCGTAGACCGCGCCGGGACGCGCCGGCGCCGCCGCCGGGACGCGCCGGCGGCGGCGGGAGCGCGGCGGGCGGCCACGGGCATCCGGCCGTACGCCGGATTGCCGCCCCTGCGCACCGGACACACAGTGGAGACCGGGAGCCACCGGCGCGGCGGCACCGCCCGCGCGGGACCGCACCCGCGGCCACCGGTCCTCCCCGTGCCGGCCAGCCCGCGGAGGAGAGAGACATTGCTGCATTCGGTTGTCGCGGGGGTCGACGGATCCCCGCAGAGCCTGACCGCCGCGGACTGGGCGGCGCGCGAAGCGGTGCTCCGCGGCCGGCCGCTGCGCATCGTCTGCGCCAGGGAGGCGCTGCCGAGCGACGCGGAGAAGGCCCTGGGCCCGCAGAACGGGTACGCCTGGGCGGAGGAGCGGCTGGAGCAGCTCGAGCGGCGCCTCCGCGAGCGCCATCCGGATCTGCCGGTGGAGATCCTGCGGGAGTCCGGGTCTCCCGTGGAGAACGTCCTCGGCCAGGACGCCGAGCTGCTGGTGCTCGGTTCCCGCGGGCTGACCGGCGTGGCCGGGCATCTCATGGGCTCGGTGAGTCTGGCCGTCGTCGGCCGCTCCGAGCGGCCCGTGGTCCTCGTACGGGCCGGGTACGACCCCGGTGCGCCCGAGCACGGGGCCGTCGCCGTCGGCTTCGACTTCCACCACGAGGCGGACGAGCCCGTCGCGTTCGCCTTCGAGGCCGCCGCCGCCCGCGGCGCCGTGATCAGGGCCGTCCACGTCTGGGACGCCCAGCGCGCCTACGGCTGGGCCACGATCCCGCAGGACATGGAGGTGCTCGACGAGTACGAGGCACCGGCGAGACGGTATCTCGCCGACGCGGTCGCCCCGTGGCGGGAGAGGTACCCGTCGGTCGGGATCACCGAGGAGGTGGTCCGCGGCAGTGCCGGTCCCGGTCTCATCACCGCCGGTACGGGCACCGATCTGCTGGTCGTCGGCCACCGCGTCCGCGGGAAGGGCCGCCCCTCACCGCTCGGCCACGTCACCCACGCGGTGCTGCACCACGCGCCCTGCCCGGTCGCGGTGGTCCCGCACGGCTGAGCCCCGCGGCCGGTCCACGCGCCGGGGTGCGCCGCCGCCCGGTCCTCGGTCCGGCCCCGGTACAGGCGGGCCGGTGACCTCCCCAGGTGACCGGCCCGCCTGCCGTGCCCGGCCCGGACTGCGGGGGTCCGGGCCCGTCCGGTGACCGTCCCGTCGGGCCGGGCACCGGAAGCCTTCGCCCGCCGGGGCCGTCCGCTCCGGCGGCGGGCCGTGGATCCGGACGAGACCGGCGTGCGGGCCGCCGTCCGTCCGGCGTGCGGGCCGTCCCGGGGGGCAGGTGTGGACGATACCGAAGCGCTGCGAACGGCCGTGCGACACCCCGGGGGTGCCCCCGGCCGCCGGGAAGCGGCCGCGCCCCGACGGCGGTCCTCCGCGTCCCGGACCATCCCGTCTCACCCCCGCCCCGCGCCGCGCCTCACCCCGCGCCTCGCACCGGGGCAGGAGACGCGGTCCGGGTGACACGGCCGTACCCCGGTGACGCGGCGGCCGGCGGGTGCCCGGCCGCTCCGGCGAGAGGGGCGCCGACGGCCCGTGCCGAAGGAGCCGTCCGGCGGTATCCACCCCTCCCGGCCTGCGGCCTCCGGTGCCGGGCCGGCTGACCGTCCCGCTCCGGAACGGTCGAGCGCAGGCGCGCGAGCAGCTGCTGTGACCGCGGGCCCGGGGGCCGGCGCCCACGGGCTGACCGGCGGGTCACCCCGGCCGGCCACCGCTTCCAACGCCGCGTCCGCTTTCTTCCGGCTTCCGGACGTGCGTTCCCCCGGCGCGCCTCCGGACAGGCCGGCCCGGCGGTGCGGGGCTAGCCTGGAGGCATGGCCAGGGCAGCGGTCACCCTCCTCCTCACGGGCGACGTGATGCTCGGCCGCGGAGTCGACCAGATCCTCCCCGGCGCCGGGGATCCCGCGCTGCGGGAGACGTACACCCCGGACGCCCGCGCCTACGTCGGGCTGGCGGAGGCCGCGAACGGGCCCGTCCCGCGCCCCGCCCCGTTCTCCTGGCCCTGGGGCGAGGCCCTCCGGGTGGCCGAGGAGGCCGCCCCCGACGCCCGCGTGATCAACCTGGAGACGAGCGTCACCCGGAGCGGCGCGTTCGCCCCAGGCAAGGAGGTCCACTACCGGATGAGCCCGGACAACCTCCCCGCGCTGGCGGCGGCCCGCCCGGACGTCTGCGTGCTCGCCAACAACCACGTCCTGGACTTCGGCCGCCCCGGCCTGGCGGAGACCCTCGGCGCCCTGTCCGCCGCCGGGCTCCGCACGGCCGGGGCCGGACACGACGCCGGGTCCGCCTGGCGTCCCGCCGTGGTACCGCTCGGCGGAGGCGGCCGACTCCTGGTGCTCGCCCTCGCCATGCCGTCCAGCGGAGTGCCGCCCGACTGGGCCGCGACGGAGGACCGGGCCGGAGTGGCCGTGGTGAGCGAGCCCTCCGAGGCCGCCGCGCACGCGATCACCGGCCGGATCCGGCGGGCGCGGCGCCCCGGCGACCTCGTCGTCGTCTCCGTCCACTGGGGCTCCAACTGGGGCTACGGCATCGCCCGGCAGCAGATCCGCTTCGCGCACGCGCTCGTCGACGGCGGGGCGGACGTCGTCCACGGCCACTCCTCGCACCACCCCCGCCCGCTGGAGACCTACCGGGGCAAGCTCGTCCTGTACGGCTGCGGAGACCTCGTCGACGACTACGAGGGCATCACCGGCTACGAGCGCTACCGCGACGATCTGCGGCTGCTCCACCTCGCCCGCCTGGAGCCGGACACCGGCCGGCTGACCGGCCTGCGGATGGTGCCCCTGCAGGCCCGGCGCATGACGCTGCGGCATGCCTCCCGGGAGGACGCCGCCTGGCTGCGGACCGTCCTGGACCGGGCGAGCCGCGGCCTCGGCACCCGCCTGGACCTGGACCCGCACGGGGCACTCACCCTGCGGAGCGCCTGACGTCCCGCCTGAGGACGCCCCGGTTACCGGCTCGGCGCCCGCGGCGGGGCGCTCCGAACGCGTCCGCGGCGCGGGGACGCGGAAGGACGACCGCGCCGTGTCACCGCGGCCGGTGGCTGCCGCAGGTGCCGAGGCTGCACCAGCGGCGCTGCCCGCTCCGGTCGGGAAACAGCCAGCCGCAGTCCGGGCCGGGGCAGGCGCGTACGGTGAACCGCCGCGCGTCGGCCAGGAGTTCGGCGGCGCTGCGGGCGACCGCGAGGAGGGGCAGCCGCAGACCCGCGGCGGGGGAGAGGCGCCAGAGTCCGAGCCCGTCCTCGCCGCGCACGAACTCCGCGAGCCCGGCGGCCTCCTCGGCCACGGCCGCCACCGCCTTGAAGGCCCGCACATCGCCGGGATCCGTCAGGCAGGCGTAGAGGTCCGAGCGGAACCCCCGGGCCTCCGCCAGCGCGGCCGCCGCCTCGTCCGGCCGCTGCCGGGCCCGCCCGGTCAGCCGGGTGACGAGATGATCCTCCGTCAGGTCCAGATGGCCGGCCCAGACGGCGAGCGTGCGGTAGCCGCGCAGCCACTCCGAGCCGGGCCGCCGCGGACCGCCCCAGCCGGCGTAGGTGTTGCAGAACTCCAGGGCCGGGTGGCCGCCGGTGTTCCACGGCAGCCACTCCCCGCGGACCCGCACGGCGTGGACGGGCGCGGGCGGCCGGTCCAGGCCGGGGTCGCCGCGCAGGACGCGTTCGTGCAGGCCGCGCAGCCCTTCGCCCGGCTCGACGCCGAACCTCTCCGCCAGGGCGTCGCGGGTCTCCCGGTACAGCTCCAGCGCCTCGGTCTGCCGGCCGCTCCGGTACAGCGCCGTCATCCGCCGCGCGACCAGCCCCTCCCGCTCCGGATGCTCCCGGGCCGGGGCGGCCAGATCGGCCGCCACACGCTCGTGGAGCCCCATGTCGAGCCGCGTCCCGGCCCGCTGCTCCAGCGCGGAGAGCCGCAGCTCCTCCAGTTCGCCGCCGAGCCGGTCGCGCAGCCGGTCGCCGGCGGTGCCCGCGAGCAGCGGCCCCCGCCACAGCGCGAGGGCCCGGTCCTGGAGCCGGACGCGTTCGGCGGGATCCGTCGCGGCGGCCGCCTCCCGTACGAGGCGGACGAACTCCCCGGCGTCGGTCACCGCCCCGGCGGGGTCGAGGGCGTAGCCGTCGTGCCGGGTGCCGATCCGCGGCCCGTACGGCCGGAGGGCGGCCCGCAGCCGGCCGACGTAGGTGTGGACGGTGCCGCGCGCCGAGGCCGGGGCGGCGCCGTCCCAGAGGAGGTCGATGAGGCGCTCGGTGGTGACGGCACGCCCCGGGCAGAGCAGCAGGACCGCCAGCAGGCAGCGCTCCTGGCGGCGGACGCTCCCGAGTACCGGCCGCCCCTCGTGACGGGCTTCGAAGGCGCCGAGCAGTTGGAACTCCATGACCCGGCCGACCCTAGCCGGGAGGCGGGGCCCCGCGTCACGGGGTGCGGTCCGGGGGAGGGCCGCGCGGTCCGGGGGAGGGGCGGTGTCCGCGCCGGAGGCCGCGGGCGCTCGGTGGTGAGAGTGTGGTGAGCGGCCGGGGAGAGGCTGACGGCCGAGACCTTCCGACCCGTCCCCTTCCCCAGGAGAAGCGGCCATGCGACGCACCACTCTCGTCCTGCCCGTCCTCGTCACGGCACTGCTCGGCACCGCACCGCCCGCCACGGCCGCGTCCGGCCCGGGGCCCGCCGCGGGCGCGCCCGCCGCGGCGGCGTCCGCGGTGCAGGGCACGCGCTGGGAGCCGGCGCCGTCCGCGCCGTGGGACGTTCCCGCCGGGGCCCGCTGCGACTTCCCCGTCCACGGGGAGCCGGTGGTGGACGAGGTGGTGCGGCGGGTCCTGGAGACCCGGCCGGACGGCTCCGCCAAGCGGGTCGCGTACAAGGGAGACCTGGTCATCCGGGTCACCAACCAGGAGACCGGCGCCTCGTACGACGCCGACGCGAGCGGCACCGCCGTCGTCGAGTACCGCACCGACGGCTCGCAGTTCTGGACGGTGCTCGGCCCGGTGCTCGTGGGCGTCGGCGAGAACGGCGGCAATCTGGCGCGCGGCCTCTACATCGTCGACGGCGCCTACACCCTGGAGATCGGCCCGGCCGGCTACAAGACCGTCACCATGGCGGCCGGTACGACGGACGACCTCTGCGCGCGCATCGGCTGAGGCGCAGGGCACCGCCGCAGTCCGGCGCCCCGGTACCCCGGAACGCCCGGGTGCCGGAGCGCCGGGCCGGACCCGCACCATCGGCGGCCGCCGGGAACGGGGGTTCCGGCGGCCGCCGAGGGCGTCCGCCCCGGCCGGGCGGCCCTCCGCCGCCGGCGCACCGCCGGGCGCGGGGAGCTCCGCCGCGGCGCCCGCCCCGCCGCCCGCCCTGGAAGAAGGCTCACGGACCGCCGCCACCCCCGCCCGCGTCCTCCTCCTCGCGCTGCCGGAAGCTCTGCACCAGCCAGGACGAGAACACGCCGACCACCGCACCGATCAGCCCGACGCCCACGCTCATCAGGAGCACGCCGACGAGCCGGCCGTGCAAGGTCACCGGCGCCACGTCCCCGTAACCGGTGGTGGACAGCGTGACGCAGACCCACCACAGGGCGTCTCCGAAGTTCTCGATGGTCGCCTCCCGCGCACCGCGCTCGGCGCGGTAGACGGACAGGGCGCCGACGAAGCCCAGCAGCAGCGCGGTCAGGCCGCTGTACGCCATGACCTGTCCCTCCAGGGACAGCAGCGGGCTCCGGCGCCGGCGTCGGCGCCGGTACAGATACCGGACCAGGGCCAGCGGCCGGAGCGCGGGCAGAACCAGGACGATCACGTCCAGCCAGTGCCCCCGTACGAACGTCCAGCGGTGCCGGCTGAGCGCCAGCCGCACCAGATAGTCGGCGGCGAACAGGGCCCAGGTGACGAACATGGTCATGGACCAGGCGAGCCGCCAGGCCGGTGAGGCCTCCTGGTCCAGCACCGTGAGGGTGTAGGCCGCCAGGTAGAGCAGGGAGGCCGTGATCAGCGGCAGCTGACCCCGGTGTTCCCACCGCCGTACCGCATCCTCGTCGTCCACCGTCCCAGCATCACGGGGCCGGCCGGAAGGCCCGGAGGGCGACACGGGGCGAACGGGCGAAGCGGACGCCGGCCGGAGGGACGGCCGACCGGCCTTGGTGCCGGTGTGGCGATGGTGGCGGGCCAGCCCGCGCGAGGCTCGTGTCCGTGCCCCCGCTCCTGTTCCCGTTCCCGACTCCTGCCGCTTCCCCTGCGGTCCCCCCGCTACGCGCCCGGCTGTCCGCTCGGCTGCTCCGCGGAGCAGGCCACGTCGTGGGCCGGGCGCTTCCCGGTGGTCAGGTACGTGGTCACCGCGTCGTTCGCGCAGGTGTTGGCGGCGTTCGGGTAGAGGCCGTGGCCGCCCTGGTCGGCGGTGACCATCGTGGCCCGCTTGCCGAACGCCTTCCGCAGCTTCTTCGCGCCGGCCAGCGGCGTGCCCGGGTCGCGCTCGTTCTGCACCATGAGGACGTTCGACGGACCGCGGTCACCGATCCGCACCTGCGGCTCGGTGCGCTCGTCCGGCCAGAAGGCGCAGGGTCCGATGTTGGCGGTGGACCCGCCCATCATCGGGTACTTCTCGCGGTCCACCGCGGTGTTGCGCCGGTAGACCCCGATCGCGCTCGGCCAGCGGCTGTCGTTGCAGGTCACGTAATAACGGGAGGACGTGGCGTTCTCCGCGTCCGGCGTCGGCGGACTCGGCGGCAGCGGCCGGCCCGTGTCGAGAGCCTGCCAGGTCTTCGCCACCAGGGGCATGCTGGAGTCGAGGTACAGCTTGCTGAACGTGTCCGTGCGGAAGCGCGCCCCGTCGTATCCCTGAGCCGGCTTCTTCTCCAGCCGCTCCGCCAACGCGTGGAACTTGCGCTCTACTTGCTCCCGCGTGCCGCCCAGGCCGTACTCCGGGTGCGCGGCGGCGTACTTCGCGAAGTCCGGGAACCGGTCCTCCATGCCCCGGCCGAACAGCCGCGCGGCGCTGAGGTCGTACCCCTTCGGGCCGAGGTTGCTGTCCAGCACGATCCGGTCGCTCTTCCCGGGGAAGAGCGTCGTGAAGACCGCACCGAGGTAGGTGCCGTAGGAGCCGCCGAAGTACGAGATCTTCGATTCGCCGAGGGCGGCCCTGATCCGGTCCATGTCGCGGGCGGTGTTCGCGGTGCTGACGTGCGGCAGCATCCACGAGGTCTTCGAGCCGGCGCACTGCCGGGCGACATCCCTCGCGTGGTCCGCCTCCTTCGTGACATCGGCCGCGGTCCGCGCGTACACCGGCCGGTGCTCCAGCTGCTCGGGCGTGAGGTCGCAGGTCACCGGCGTACTGCGGCCGACACCGCGCGGGTCGAAACCGATCAGGTCATACGAGTCCTGCACCTCCTGCGGCAGCCCCGAGACGGCGAGCGCGGCCGGGTAGCCGAGGCCCGCCAGTCCCGGGCCGCCCGGGTTCACCAGCAGCACGCCGCGGCGCTTCGAGGGGTTCTCGCTCGTCAGCCGGGAGACGGCGATGTCGATCTTGCCGCCGTCCGGGTCCCGGTAGTCCAGGGGGACTTCGAGCGCCGCGCACTCCAGCCGGGACATGGGGTCCTCGCCGGGCTTCTTCGGCGTCTTCGGCTCCCCGCTGCCCCCGGACTTCTGCTCCGTGTCCTTGCACGAGCCCCACCGCAGGGTGTCGGCCGTCGCCTCGGCGGTGTCCGAGATCGTCGCCAACGACACCCCCACGAGGGCGGTCGCCGCCACAGCGGAGGTGGCGATGCCGAGGGGCAGGGCCTTCGTCCGGCGCATGCGATGGTCTCCTCAGTTGTCAGTTGTCAGGTGTCGGGTGTCTGCCGGATGCCAGCCGGCTGCCGGTGTCGGATGCCACGTGCCAGGTACGCGGTGCGGCCACGGGATCAGGCGCCCGGTGCGTCCGCCCGGTGCCGGCCTGGAGCCGGAGGTGGGCGGGTAGCCGCCTCTGCCCATCGCGCATTCCGTTTTGCGTCCGGTCGATCCGGTACGTGAACGAGTCTGTTCAGCGGGCGTCGCGGACACATCGGACCGGCGTCCCGAACCGTCCTCGACCGGGGTCGAGGGGGTGGTACGACCGAGGTCGGGGGTGGGATGGACCCCGGTCCGCTGCGCGCGCCCATGCGCCTCGCGACAATTGCGGCCATGGACACGGACGAGACGCCCCGGCTCGGCGGGTGGCAGCAGGCCTGGCGGCTGGGGGCGGCCGCGGCGGCGGGCGTCCCGGTGTGGCTCTCCGCCGGGGTGCTGCTGGCGGACGGGCAGGCGGCGGAGACGGGCTCCTGGTTCGCCACCGGTGATCCGCTGGTGGCGCTCGGCTGCCTGACGCTGCTGCTGTGGCGGCGGCGGTTCCCGCTCGCCGTCGCCATGACGGTCGCGATCGCCTCGACCGTGTCCATGCTGGCCACCGGCGCGGCGCTCCTGGCGCTGACCTCGGTCTCCACGCGCCGCCGCCCGGTGGAGACCGGGGCGGTCGTCCTGGCGTACGTGGTCGCGTCTTCGCTCGCAGTCGGGCTCTATCCCGTCGAGGACGGTGACGGTGCGACCTGGCTGGAGCGGGCGGTGATCCCCGCGCTGACCGCGGGCATCGCGGTCGCCCTCGGTACGGCGGTCGGGGCGCGGCGCGTGGAGATACGGTCGCTGCGCGAGCGCGCGGAGAGCGCGGAGCGGGAACAGGCGGCGCGGGCGGCGCAGGCGCGCGCCCTGGAACGGACCCGGATCGCGCGGGAGATGCACGACGTGCTGGCGCACCGTATCTCCCTGGTCGCCCTGCAGGCCGGCGTCCTCGGCCACCGCTCCGACCTCACGCCCGAGGAGAGCAGCACGCTGCTGCGCGGCATCGCCGACGGCTCCCAGCAGGCACTGGAGGAACTGCGCGACGTCCTCGGGGTGCTCCGGGCCGGCCCGGACCGCCCGGAACCGCCGCAGCCCTCCCTCGACCGCGTCCCCGAACTGGTCGACGACGCCCGCACGTCGGGGCTGGACGCGACGCTCGCCGGCACGGTGTCGGGAACGCCGCCCGACACCCTTGGGCGGACCTGCTACCGAGTCGTCCAGGAGGGCCTGACCAACGCGGCCAAGCACGCCCCGGGCGCGGGCGTCAGCGTCACCCTGGAGGGAGCGGCCGGCGGCGAACTGCGTGTCACCGTCCGCAACTCTCGTGCCAACGCCCGTGCCAACGCCCGTACGGTGCGGCCGCCGTCCTCCGGTTTCGGCCTGCCCGGCCTCGGCGAACGCGTCACCCTCGCCGACGGGACGCTCGACCACGGCCCCGCACCCGACGGCGGATACATCCTCATCGCGCGGCTACCGTGGCCGCACCAGCCCCGGGAGAGATGAGAGACGTGGACAGCGAGCGAGAGCCGGTGCGGGTCGTCATCGTCGACGACGACCAGCTGGTACGGATGGCGCTGCGCCTGATCATCGACGGCGAACCGGATCTGGCGGTCGTCGCGGAGGCGGCGGACGGGAACGCCGCGATCGGCGCCGTGGACGAACACCGGCCGGACGTCGTCCTGATGGACGTGCGGATGCCCCGCCGCGACGGCCTCAGCGCGACCCGGGAGCTGCTTGGCCGGCCCGCTCCGCCGCGCGTGCTCATGCTCACCACCTTCGACTCCGACGACCTGGTGCTCGGCGCGCTGCGCTCCGGGGCCCTCGGCTTCGTGTCCAAGGACACCCCGCCCGCGCGGATCGTCGACGCCGTACGGACGGTCGCCGGCGGTGACCCCGTACTCTCCCCCGCGGCCACCGCGCGCGTGATCGCCGCGGCCACCGGGCCGCAGTCCTCCGGTTCCGACACCCGCACCGCGTCCCGCGAAGCGGCGCGGAAGCGCCTGGCCGCACTGACCGAACGCGAACTCGACACCGCCCACGCCATCGCGGACGGTCAGGGCAACCCGGAGATCGCCGAGCGCCTGCACATCAGCGTCGCCACCGTGAAAGCGCACACCAGCAGCCTGTTCGCCAAGCTGGCGGTCGAGAACAGGGTGCAGATCGCCCTGGTGGTGCGCGACGAGGCGGAATGACCTCCGCACCGTCCGGGAGCCGGGCTCCTCGGACAAGAACTCCCCTGGCATGGGCCTCACGCCATGGGCGTCCGCCGGCACCCCGGGATCTTCCGCCGAACCCCGTCACCGGGCCCGGCCGTGGTGCCGGACGCTCAGGATCACAGCCTTGGCGTTCACCGCCGTAACGATGTTCCCCGAGGCCGGGATACCCCCTTGGGGTTTTGTCTTTGATACCCCAGGGGGTATAGTCGGCCGCAGGGAAGAGACCAACGAAGGGAAAGTGCCATGTGCCAGCGTGTTACCTGCCGTACCTGCGGAAAGTTCACCTACTCGGGATGCGGTGGACATGTCGACCAGGTGCTGGCGGGCGTCCCGGCCTCCAAGCGCTGCGACTGCGACTCGGCGGCGGGCAAGGCCAAGGCCGGCGGCTCCGGCTGGAAGTCGCTCTTCGGCCGGGGCTGACGCGCGGCGCCCCACCGCGCACGCCCGTGCGCGGTGGGGCGCTCGCATGCCGTGGGCCGGCACACGGGGTCCGGCCGCAGCCGGCGCCGCGGCGGAAGACCGGGACCGGCGCCGGGCCGCTCCGGCCTCCGGGCCGGTGACGTGGCTCACGGGGAACCCCCGACGGTCGTCCCCGCCCGCGGGAGGCGTCCTACCGGCGCACGAGGATCGAGTCCACGGCGCTGGTGACATTCTCCCCGAAGGCGTCCGTGTAGCGCGTGTCCAGGGCGTACCGCCGCCCGTCCGACTCGAGGAAGGCCAGCAGTTCGGCCCGCTTGACGATGCTGTCCTCGATGACGAGGTAGTCGCCCGGCCGCGCAACGGTGTCGAAGTGCGCGAGGACGCCCCGGACGTTGACGTGGGCGTCCTCGACGACCAGCCACGGGTGTTCCAGGGCCGACAGCTCGGCCAGGCCCAGCACCGTCCCGATCTCGGTGAGGTCGCCCCGGCGGAAGGTGACGCGCGCGTCCCGCGCGGCCACCGGGTTCCGGTCGACGGAGAGGACGGCCGGCTCCAGCCCCGCCGAAGCGGCGACGTCCGCCATCCAGACGGCGCTCGCCCCCGAGCCGGAGCCGAGTTCGATGATGCTCGCCGGCCGCAGCTCGGAGATCAGCATGGGGATGATCGCGGCATCGTAGACGGACTTGACGAGCGGCAGACCCGCCCAGGTCAGGGTCGACACGACGCCCTGACTCCGATGGATGGTGCGCTGGTCGGCGGCCATCGCCGCGTGCACCTCCCGCAGCGATCTGCGGAGTCTCTCCGTGGGATCGGCGAACCGGGGCGCCTCCGCCCGGCGGAGAAAGTCGGTCAACTCCGTCACCGCGGCGCGGAATTGCCCCGACCGGCGGGAATCCGGCGCGCCGTCGAGGGCGGAGTGCGCGATCTCGGCGAGCAGCAGCATCCTGTTGTCGAAGAACGTGGGAACGCCGTTCTGCGCCGCCACCTTCCTCCGTACCACCCTGCGGGACCCCGCGATGGCCGACGCCACATCGGCGTCCGGGAGGAACTCCCCGTCAGCTCCGGCTGCTTGTGGTGCGTCCTGCATCGATTTCCTCTTCCTGTCCGACATCCCCGTCGTCACCGATGCCGTCGCCCGAGGACTCCGTGCCGGAGGCGGCGACGCGGCGGGCGTAGGCGAGGAGCGCGTCCGCGCGGCCCGGCGGGTCCCGCCGGGCGGCGGCCGTGACGGCTCGCCGTATCTCCTCCGGCCCGTGGAGAGCGCCGTCCACCACCACCGCCACCCGCTCCGGCGCGAGCAACTCCGCTGCCCGGGCGCGAAACCGGTCCGGGGTGAGGCCCTCCGGCGGGTGCTCCGCCGGTACGGCCGGCGACACGGCGCCGGCTGCTGCCACGGCCGCGGGGCTGCCGGTGGTGGCGGCGCTGTCCCGCCGGTACGCCTCGACCGTGCTGCGCAGGTCGTCCGCGTCCACCTCCCCGGCCGCGAGGCCGAACAGCTCGCCGAGCGCGGTCACTGCGGCCGGGGCCACCAGGGCCTGGGCCACCTCGAAGCGGAGCCGGAGCGAGCAGACCCCGCCGTCCTGCCACAGCTCGCCGTGCACGGAGTAGGCCAGGGCGGAAGCGTCCCGCAGGGCCCGGGAGAGCCGGGACGAGGCGGTTGCCACGAGGAGGCGGCGGGCGATCTCCAGGATCAGGGGGGCGTCGTCCCGGGCCGTGGCCCGGACCCCGAGCATCACCACGCACCCCCCGCCCCCGGTGCGTCGCCGCAGGGTCAGGGGCCGCACCCGGGCAGCGAAGTTGTCCGCCGGGCTCGGCCGGCCGGGCTCCGAAGACCCCCGGTGCAGCCTCTCCGCCGCCGTCTCCGGCGCCGGAGACGGGCAGGCCCGGACGAGGGCGCGCAGGTCCACCCGCGCGAGGTCGGCGGCGACCACGAGGTCGCGGGGCGCGCTCAGCACGCCCCGGTGAAAGGCGTGCACGGCGTCGGCGTCGACGCGCGCGGCGGAGCCGGCGTCACCGGCCATGCCGCGTCCGTACCGGCTGCCCGGGAACAGTGCCGCGTCGAGCAGCGGTCCCGCGGATCCGCCGGGTGCCCGGCGGGCCGCGGCGAGGGCCCGGCCGCGGTGCCGCGCGAGTGCCCGCACCTCCTGAGGCGTGGGGCGGAACGCGCCGAGGACCCGGGCCAGCAGGGCGAGGGCGTCCGCCAGGCAGTCCGGAGTCGAGTCGAGCGTGAGCCGGACCGCCTGCCACCCCAGGCTGAGAGTGAGGGTCGTGCCCAGCTCCTCCAGCCCGGTCTCGAAGCACTCCCGCGCTCCCCGCTCCCCGGCTCCGCCGTCGCGGCGCAGGAGCACCGCCCAGGTGGACCCGGTGCCCTCCCGGCCCGGGGGGTCCGCTCCCGCACCGTGCCGCAGCAGCAGGGACGCGGAGGCCGTCAGCCTGCCGGGCAGGTGGACGGGGACCAGCCGGGTCCGGGGCGTCCGTGCGCGGGACGCCCTCACCGCGCGGTCTCCGCGGCCACGGTGCCCGCCTCGTCGCAGACGAGGAAGGTCGCGGCGGCCGTGCTGCGCCCGGCGGCGTGCACGACGGCCTGCTCGGTGACGTCGGCGACCGCCTCGGCCGCGGTGTACGCGTGGTGCGCCCCGCCGGTGACGCGGGTGTGGACGGCGAACGCCTCCGCCCGCCGGGCGGGGTCGTCCAGCCCGGCGAGCCGCTGCCACCGGACGAGCCGGACGGCCCGCTGGAGTTCCCGGGGCGCGAGGCCGCCGGAGACCGAGGTGAGAGCGGTCCGCACGCCGTCCAGCAGGCGTGCCCCGGTGGTGCCCGGTGTGGCGGCCACCGCGCCGTAGAGCAGCGAGCTGCCCCGCTCCAGTTCCCACGAGGCCAGCAGCTCCCCGGCCGGGCGGGCGATGCGGGCGCCGCGTACGGCCGAGCGGAACAGCCGGCTGCCCCTGCCCAGGCCGAGAACCGCCGCCAGCACGGCGTACGCGGGGTGTTCCCGGGCGCCGTACGGCGGAGTGTGCAGCAGGGCGTACACCCGGGGCGGGGTGCCTCCGGGGCAGGTGGTCCGGGCGACGGCGGGTGAGGTGCGGAGCGGGCCGGAGGGCCGGTCCGGGGGTGGCGGGACGTCGCCGCCCCCGGGGGCGGCGCCGAGGGTGGTGGCGGCCGTGCCGGCCACCGTGTCCGGGTCCAGGTCGCCGACCACGACCAGGGTGGCCCGCTCGGGCCGGTAGTGCAGGCGGTGGAAGCGGGCGACCTCCTCCGGGGAGAGGCGGCCCAGCGCGTCCGTGTCGCCCATCGACGGGTGGCGGTACGGGTGGCCGGGAGGGTACGCGTGCTCGAAGAGCAGCCGCGCCGCGTCGCCGAAGGGCCCGCGGCAGCGCTCCCGTTCCTCCCGCCGGACCAGCGCCAGATGGCCGGCGAGGGCCCGCTCGTCGAACTCCCGCGCCAGGTTGGTCATCCGGTCGGCCTCCATGGCCAGGGCCAGCGGCAGCAGTTCGGACGGGACGGTCATGGTGAAGGCCGAACGGTCCTGGTTGGTGGACGCGTTGACGTCCCGGGCGCCGGCGCGCCGGAGGGTCTCCAGGAAGTCGGGGTGTCTGCGGGTGCCCAGGAACATCAGGTGCTCCAGGAAGTGCGCGAGACCGTGGTGGCCGGGTGCCTCGTGCCGGGAACCGACGTCGTACCGCAGGTGGACGTGGAGCCCGCGCAGGGCCGGGTCCCGCTGGGCGACCACGGTCAGCCCGTTCGCCAGGCGCGTGGTGGACAGCGGGCCGTGCGGGGCGTCGTACCGTTCCACCGCTGCTCAGACCCTGGCGTAGGCGAAGCGCACGGGCAGGGCCAGGCAGTGGCCGGGATCCAGCGCGAGCACCAGGCGCTCCTTCGCGAGGCGGGCCAGCGCACGCCGGTCGCCGGGGTCCGGGGCGGCCGGGGCCGCGTATCTGCGCAGCAGGTGCCCGTAGGGCCGGTCCGGGACGGTGTGGCGGCGCGGTGCCCGTGCGTCGCGCAGGTCGTCGACGACGACGAAGCCCGGTCCGCGCCGCAGGGTCAGCAGGGGCGCGGGCGGGACGGGCCAGGCCGGTCCGGCGTCGCCCCGCGGCGGGTCCAGATGGTGCAGCAGCTCTGCCGGTACGTCCCCGGTGCCGCCCTCCCAGTAGACCCGCAGGCCGGTCCCCGCGGCCTCGGTGAGCAGGTGCAGGAAACGCACGGTCGCGGCAGGGTCGGTGGTGGAGAGGCGGACGGGACGGTTGATCACCAGGCCGCGCATGCCCGAGCGCGCCCAGGCCGCCAGCGTCTCCCTGCCGGGGGCTTCCTCGGGCGAGCAGGGCACCAGGAGGGAGGACCGGGTGGTGGTCCGGGCCGGTTCACTCATGGCCGAGTCCGGTGGGCAGGGCCACGTACCGGCCGTCCTCGTGGAAGAGCCAGCGCCGCTCCCGCCACTCCTCCAGCAGTCCGGTCACCCGGTCCTCGGTCCCCGGGATGCCCTGTGCGGTCACCTCGCGGGTGACGCCCGCGGCGGAGCGGCCCTTCAGGGTGGCGCGGAAGGCCGCGACGGCGAGCGGGGTGCGGAGCACCTCCTGGACCGGGGTGGGGCTGCGCTCGTCGACGATCCGCAGTGTGTCCCCCTCGGGGAGCGCCACCAGCCGGCGGCCCCGGTGGTGGGCGCGCCAGGTGTCCACGGCGGCCCGCAGGCGGTCCGCGACCTCCTCGGAGATGCCGGCGGGTCTGCTCTCGAACACGTAGCCGATGTCGGCCACCTCCTCGGCGGGCAGCCGGTAGACCTTCTGCAGCAGCCCGGAGGGGCCGAGGTTCTCCAGGCCCAGCGCGGGGTCGTTGTAGAAGGGGCTGAAGCGGGTGAGGACGGCCCGGTAGACACCCTCGGGCGGGGTGAGGTGCCAGAGCCCCGGCAACTGCTCGATGATCTGCTCGTAGTCGGCCTCCGTCTCCCCGGGGAAGCCGTAGAGGAAGTTCCAGCCGGGGAAGACGGCGACGGTGCGGCTGTCCCGCAGCAGGCGTACGTTCTGCCAGCCGGTGACGCCCTTGCGCATCAGCCGGAGCACATGGGTGCTCAGGCTCTCGATGCCCGGCTGGACCTGGGTGACCCCGGCGTCGGCCAGCACCTTGAGCTGGCCCATCCCGAGGTTCGACTTGATCTCGAAGAAGAGCCGCAGGTCCCAGGGCTGCTCGGCGAGCTTCGGCAGCAGGTCGCGGAGGTAGCCCATGTCCATGATGTTGTCCGCGAAGACGACGTCGAGGACCTGGTGGTCGCGGACCGCGTTGGCGATCTCGGCCAGGACGCGGTCGGAGGACTTCGCCCGGAAGGCCATCAGGGAGCCGTTCAGGCCGCAGAAGGTGCAGTGGTGCTTCTCGCCCCACCAGCAGCCCCGTCCTCCCTCGAGCTGGATCTTCGGCTCCACGTCCGCCACCGCCCGGGCGGCCCGGAAGGTGGCGAAGTAGCCGCTGAGGTCCGCCTCGGGAACGGCGTCGATGGGAAGCCCCGCCGACGGCTGCTCGTTGGCCCGCGCCCGGCCCCCGGCGTCCCGCCAGCACAGGCCGGGGACCGCGGCGAGCCGTGCCGCCGCCGGGGCAGCGCCCGGCTCCGTACGGGCCAGCAGCCGCAGCAGCGCGGGGAAGACCGACTCCCCCTCGCCGCGCACCACATAGTCCAGGAAGGAGAAGTTCCGGTGCAGCGCCTCGCCCTGCACGTCGTCGCAGTTGGCGCCGCCCATGACCGTGACCACCCCGGGAGCCCGTTCCTTGAGGGCGCGGGCCAGGGCCAGACTCGGCATGTTCTGGTCGAAGGTGCTGGTCATCCCGACCAGGTCGTACCCGCCCGCGGCCAGTTCGCCGGCGAGCGCGTCGACGAAGCCGGAGCTGAGCCGGTACATCTCCACCGCTGCCCGCAGATCGGCCCCGCTGCCGGTCGCCGCGGTGTGGAAGGCCGACCCGACCGGTTCCTCGAAGCCGTACAGGGCGGGCGAGAAGATCCACTCACCGGTCGCCACGTAGTAGCCGTCGACGATGCGCCCGTAGTCGGCGCTGCCGATGGCGCCCCCGGTGCGCTCGTGGACGTGGTCGGCCCAGCGGATGTTGGCGTAGACGGTGTCGACCGCGTCGACCTCCTCCAGCGCGCGGGCGGCCGGCGCGAGGGTGCTGATGGCCATCGAGGGCATGTCGAGCGCCGCCCAGGGCATGCACACCAGCGCCACCCGCAGCGTGCGGACGGGCCCCCGCTCCGGGGCTTCGGGAAGGCCGAGGAACTCCGTCGTGGGCATGGGCCTGCTCCTTCACACGCGGGCGTTGACGGGCTTGGGCAGGTGCGTCCCCCGGTAGTCCGCGCGCTCGATGCCGGCACCCTCGGTGAACGCCTCGTCGAAGGACACGTCCCAGACGTACGCGGACCAGAAGTCCGCTCCGCGGAAGGCCGTTCGCCGGCAGGTGGACTCGCGCAGGTCGGAGTGGCGGAGGTCGGTGCGCCGCAGGTCGGCCTCGGTGAGGTCCGCGCCGAAGAGGCTGGCACGGCGCAGCGTCGCTCCCGAGAGGTCGGCGGAGCGCAGGCCGGCGCGGGCCAGGTCGGCGCTCTCCAGCCGGCTGCCCGAGAGGTCGGCGCCGGAGAGGTCCGCGCCGGTCAGCCGGGCCCCCGTCAGGTCCGCGCCCCGCAGGTCCGCGCCGCGCAGGTCGGTTCCGGCGCCGTGGCCGCGGAGCAGGAGCCAGCCGTCGACGAGCGCCAGCGTGCGCAGGCCGGTCTCCTCCTTGACGACGAGGGCCAGGGTCCGCATGCCCAGGCCGGCCGCGGCGACCTCGGCCGCGGTCCGCGCCAGGGGCACTCCGGCGGCGGGCAGGGGGGAGGCGAGGACCGGGTCGGTGCCGGCGGGCCCCCGCAGCCGGCCGTCCAGCGGCAGCAGGCCGCAGCCGCCGGGGCCGGCCGCGTCGTCGCCGACCTCGGCCAGCACCACATCCAGCAGGCTATGCACGGGTTCTGCTCCTCTCGTCACCCGTCCGGGGGGCCCGGACGGGTTCGCCTTCCATGAAGAAGAAGTTCTGGGTGAGCCGGCCTTCCCCGGGGGCGTCGCCGAACAGTTCGGTGATGCCGTGGAAGAGGCGGCCCCCTCGGAAGACGACGCACCGGTTGTAGGCCAGCTCCACCTCGTGGAGGGTTTCCCACCGGTCCTCCGAGGCGGTGTCCCGCAGGACGTACCGCTCGTCGAACTCCTCCCTGCTCCGGCAGCCGAAGCGGGCCAGCTCACCGTCCGCCGGGACCCGGTCCAGGCCGGTGGGGAGGTGGCGGTAGAACCCCAGCCCTCCCCGGGCGTGTTCGGCCGGCGAGAGGTAGACCACGGCCGTCCAGTCGACGAAGTCGAGGTGCACGCGGGTCTGCCCGGCGTCGGACCGGGTCGCGATCCGGAACTTGCCGAACACCAGCTGCCGGGGGTCGTGGAAGACGGGGGCGCCGACGATCTCCGCCAGGCGCCGGGCGTGCCCCTCGGAGGCGTAGGCCTTGACGCTCTCCCGGCCGGGGAAGTTCGCCGCCTCGCCGAAGCCGCGGTACTCGGCCGCGAGGGCCAGCTCCCTGACGCGGTCCGGGTCCTGGTAGAAGCCGTCGACGACCAGGACGTCGCCGCCGAGCGCGCGCTCGACGCGGGGGGCGGTCACCGCGCCGCCGCTTCCGCCGGGGCCGGCATCCGGCGCACCGCGCCGGGGACGGAACGGACCTCGTTGAAGAAGAAGTTGTGGGTGATCCGCGCGTTGGCCGGACGGTCCCCCAGCCCGCCGAGCGGCGCGTGGTAGAGCTCGCAGCCGCGGAAGAGCACCAGCCGGTTGTAGACCGGGGCGACCCAGTCCGTCAGCTCCCACTTGCCGAGGTCGGCCATGTCGCGCCGGGCGACGCCCTCCTCGAAGGCGTCGGCGTCGGCGAACCCGAGCGACCTCGCCACCCGGTCGCTGGGCGGCCGGCTGAACCCCGTCTCCCGGTGCCGGAAGAACCCGGTGCCCGCGGCGGCGGGCGCGCCGGGGGTGAGGTAGACCATGCCGGCCCAGTCGACCGCGGTGTCGGCGTGCACCTTGGTGGCCCGCCCGGTCTCCTCGGTGATCACCCGGAAGCCGCCCCAGGTGAGCCGGTCCCCGTCCACGTGGACCGCCGACCCCACGATCCGCTCGATCGCCCGCTGGAGCGCGTCCGTGCTGAGCGCCTTGTTGCTCTGCCAGCCCGGGTAGTTGTACCGGCTCGCGCTCTTGAAGTCGGAGCGGAGCGCGGCGGCCCGCACGCTGTCCGGGTCGGCGTAGAAGTCGTCGACGACGATCAGTCTGCTGCGCATCACGAGGCCCTCTCTTCATCGAAGAAGAAGCGCTGGGTCAGACGTCCGTCGGCCGGGCCGGTGCCGAAGCCCGAACTCGCCCGGTGGAAGCGGGTGCCGCCGCGCAGCAGGACCAGGCGGTTGTAGACCATGCTGACGCGGGACATCTCCTCCCATGCCTCCGGCCGTACCTTGTCCGGGAAATAGACGTCCTTCATCCAGTGCTCGCGGTCGTCGTAGCCGAGCTCCACGGCCTTCGCGTCGTCCGGCGGGCCCAGGAGGCCGCTGTCGCGGTGCCGGAAGAAGGACAGGCCGCCGTCGCACCGGCCGGGCGGGACCAGGTAGACGATGCCCGCCCAGTCGGTGTCGTCGTAGTGGGTGGTCAGCGGGACGTTCGCGGACTCCCCGGTGAAGGCGAACACGCCGAAACCCATCACCGCCGGGTCGTACCGCACGCGGATGCCGAGGATCTCGCCGAAGGCTTCGGCGACCCCGCGCCCGGCGAAGGAGTTGTAGGTCTCGGCGTCGTAGGTACGGCCCTCGTCGGTCTTCTGCGGTGACCAGTCCCCCCTTTCCAGGGCCAGGGCGCGCACCCGGTCCGGGTCCGCGTAGAAGTCATCGACCACCTGCAGTGTCTTGTCGATCGGACTCTCCTCTCTTCCCTGTGACGATGCGGCCGTCCCCGAGGCGGAGCCGGAGGAATCCGGCCAGCAGCAGATACGCCGCGCCGCTTGCCAGGTAGGGGACCCGCAGGGCGTCCCGCAACCCGAGTGGTCCGGCGGCGGCCTCGACGAGGAGTCCGCCCAGGAGCATGCCGACGGCGCTCATTCCGAACGTCACCGTGCGGAAGGTGGCGTTGACCCGGCCGAGCTTGGCGTCGGGCACCGCCAGCTGCCGTACGGTCAGCGTGGTGACGCTCCAGAGCGCCACGCCGGCGGAGGCGAGTGCGTACAGCCCGACGACGACCGGCACGGCCGGTATCAGACCGACGCCGAGGAAGCACAGCGCCATCGCCCACAGCGCCGCCGTCAGCGAACGCTCGACGCCCCACCGGTCCAGCAGCCGGCGCGCGTACTGACTGCCGGCGACGCCCCCGAGGGCCGCGCACGAGAGCAGCAGCGCGTAGCCGAGGGCGTCGAGGCCGAGGGTCTCGCGGACGAAGAGCACCTGGCCCGCGAGCATGGTCGCGTAGAAGCTGTTGAGGACCACGGCACTGGCCGCCAGGACGCGCAGGAGCGGGTCCCGCCACACCAGGTGCAGGCCGGCGCCCAGCTCCGCCCGGACCGAGCCGCTCCCGGCGGGCGCGGGCGGCGGCGGGTCGTTCACGCGGCGCCGCATCAGCAGGAGCGCCCCGGCGGAGGCACCGTTGAGCAGGGCGTTGCCCAGGAACGGTACGGCCAGCCCCGATTTGAGGAGCAGGCCGCCGAGCGGCCGGCCCACGAAGTCGTTCGAGAGGATCTGGCTGGCCCGGACGTGGCCGTTGGCCCGTGCCAGGCCCTGCCCGGGGACGAGCAGCGGAACCGCGGTGTCGGCGGCGACGCCGTAGGCCACCTCGGTCGCTCCGAAGAACAGGGCGAAGAGCGCCAGCACGGCCACCGGTACGTCGGTGGCCAGGAGCAGCACCCCCAGCACCAGCATGGCGGCGGCCCGCGCGGCGCCGGTGACGGCCATCAGCCCGACCCTGGGCAGCCGGTCCACGAGGGCGCCCATGGGGAGCGCGAACAGCAGCCACGGCAGGCGCTCCGCCATCGCGACCAGCGCGATGGAGAAGGCGTTGTCGGTGACCGTGGCCGCCGCCCAGGTCAGCGCGATGAGCGTCATGCCGTCCGCGAGGCTGCCCGCCGTCAGACAGGACCAGAAGAGCCAGAACCGTGACGGCAGCGACGACTTCCGGGGAGGAGCCGGTGCGCTCATGAGGCGGCCGTCACGGCACTCGTCCGCTTCAGCAGGCGGTTCGTCCAGGGCCACTCGGGCACCAGCGGGTTGGCGGCCATGGCGAGGGCCTGGGGGAGAGCGGTCCTGGTCAGCCAGTCCGGATGCTCCACGGCCAGCGACTCCGCCTCCTCGGCGATCCAGTCGCCGTACCACCCGAGCGAGGTGTCCCCGCCGAACGTGAGCGCGGCCGCGACGGTGGGCAGCAGGGCCGCGGCGGGGTGTCCGCGCCGGGCGAGCTCCAGGGTCGTCGGGACCGCCACCTCCCGGCGCAGGTAGAACTCCCGGGTCCCCACGGCGGAGGCGTCGGCACCGGCGGCCTCGGCGTGGGCCCGGACCTCGGCGAGCATCTCCGGCCAGCGCCGGGCCATTTCGGCGTCCAGCTGCTCCGGGGTGCGGGGGACCGACCCGCCGGCGTCGTCGTCCTCGGGCGGGTCCGCGGCCACGCGGAAGTCCGCCGCGCGGGCCAGCCGCAGCCGTTGCAGCGCCAGCACGGCCTCGTCCGTGGGGGAGAGCCGGGCGCCGCGGCCCGCCTCCGCGCCGCGGACCGTTCCGGCGGGGACGTCCTCCCGGGTGTCCCGGAGGACGACCGTCATGTTGCGGCGGCAGGAGAGGTAGGCGGCGTGCGGCCAGAGGGGGGCCAGCAGGCCGGCGAGCACGTGCTGGGGGGACGGCGGGGCGAGGGGCCGCAGGTGTTCGGGCAGTCCCCAGGCGTTCAGCAGCGCCGTGCCGCCCGGCGCGACGGCGCCGCGCACCCGGCGCCAGAAGGGCTCGGTGAGCAGGAAGTCCGGGTACGACTCGCCGGCGTAGATGTCGATCACGACGAGGTCGTAGCGCTCGCTGCCGTCGAGGAAGGCGGACGCGTCGGCCACCACGGTGCGGAAGTCCGTCCCGGGGAAGTGCTGCCGGAAGAGCGCGCGCGTCACCGTCACCATGTCCGGGTCGAGGTCCACGGCGGTGACGCGGCTCCCGGGTGACGCCGCGAGCAGGGGACGCAGCGATCCGCCGTACCCCAGGCCCAGCACACAGACCGTGTCCGCCGGGCCGGCCAGCGGGCCGACCGCGAAGTCGTCGGGCTGGTTCCCCACGAAGACCCGGTCGCCGGCGAGCAGGGTGGCCGAGGTGCTCAGCAGCAGGGGGGACGCGCTGTACATTCCACTCCTAGCGGGCGGTCACGGTGCCACGGTCGGGGACCGCCGGCGCGCGAGGCGAGCTCGCACCAGCGGTCCCCGAGCGACTAGCGGACGCGGGCAGGTCAGGACAGTGCCAGCACGTCGTCGACCTCGGCCTGCTCGTCCTCGCTCAGCGGGACGAAGGTCGCGAACATCGGCATGTTGTTGTTCGAACAGCGGGAGTACACCGCGTGGTCGAACTCCTCGAACAGGGGCTCGTCGTTCTGCGCGTGCTCGGCCATGTGCTCTCCTATCGGAAAAGGGAACTCGCATCGCTCGCTTGCGCCGGCGCCGGACCGCCCAACTGCCTCTGTGCACAAGACAGTTCGGCGTTCCATAGACGGTTGGCCGAATCATGCCCAAGACGCGGACGATCGGCAAGAGGCCGCCGCGGCAGGTCAGCGCAGGACGCACGGGGCCTTCCCTCCGATATCGGGCACCCGGGAACCGGTGCGTGTGATTCCAGATGCGGCAGTGCCGGGTGGGAAGGAGGAGCGGTGGCAGGCGGTACCCGCTCCGGTGGCCCGGCGGCCGGATCCGGCCACCCGCGCGATCGCCGGCGCGCCGCACATCCGGACCCGTCACTCCGGGCGCCGCGCCCGGGAGGTGCCGGCGCCGTGCCCCGTTCACGGCCGCGGGGCCCGGCTCCGGGCAGGGCCGGCCGGCCCGCTCATCAGGGCCGTTGGTCCCGCCGGAGCACCCCCGGCCCGGACGTACATTAGGCATGCCTAACCTCAGATCGGGCCGGGGCGGGGTCCTGTTCCGGCCCTGTCGGACGGCTCCCGGCCGGGAAGAAGGGTCGAACCGTGACCTTGTACGAATGGCGGACCTCCGAGCCCGTCCGGCTGCGCCGGATCGCGGCCGACCGCGAGCTGCGGCTGCGCCTGCTCGAACTGGGCTTCGTCCCCGGGACCGAGCTGCGCGTACTCGCCCGGGGCCTCGCGGGCGGGCTCGTGGTCGCGCACGGTGACACCCGGACCGCGCTCGACAACCGCACGGCCGCGGCACTCGTCGTCCACGGAGCGCCGCGGTGAAGCCCTGCTGTGAGGCCCACGGCGCGGCCGCGGCCCCCGGCGCGACGGCGGTCCGCGACGGCGCGCCCCTCCGCGTCGTCCTCGTCGGCAACCCGAACACGGGGAAGTCGACCCTGTTCAACGCCCTCACCGGCGCCCGCCAGAAGGTCGGCAACTGGCCGGGCAAGACGGTCGAGGTCGCCTCCGGCACCTGGCGGCCCGCCGTCCGGGGAAGCGGGGGAGCCGGGGGAGCCGGGGCACACCTCATGTCGGTCACCGACCTGCCCGGCACGTACAGCCTCGTCCCCGCCTCGCCGGACGAGGAGCTGACCCAGGACCTTCTCGTCTCCGCGGACCCGGCCGAGCGGCCCGATGTGGTGGTGGCGGTCCTCGACGCGGCCAACCTGGCCCGGAACCTCTACCTCTGCGCCCAGCTCAAGGACACCGGCGTGCCGCTCGTCGTGGCGCTCACCATGACCGACATCGCCGGGCAGCGGGGCCTGCGGATCGACGACGCCGCCCTCGCGGCCGGGATCGGCGCCCCGGTGGTACGGGTGTCCGCCCGGGAGGGACGCGGCCTGCCGGAACTCGCGGCCGCGGTCGAACGGGTGCACCGGCACGGGGAGGTGCCGCCCCCGGCCGGCCTCGGCGAGCCGGTCGAGTCGGCCGTACGGGACCTGCTCCGGGCCCTGGCGCGGCAGGCTCCCGGCGAACGCCGCCCCGCGCGCTGGATCGCGCTGCGGCTGCTCAGCGGCGCGCGGGTGCCCGGCGTTCCGGAAGAGGTGCCGGCACTGGCGGCGCGGCTGGGGGAGCGGCTGGCCGCCGGGGCCCGGTCCGCGGCGGAGGGCCGCACGGCAGAGGAGGGCACCGGCCAGGAGGGCACCGGGGAGGACGGCACCCGCGGCGGCGCGGGCACGTACGACGAGACGTACGACGAGACGTACGACGAGACGTACGACGAGGACTGGGACGTGCAGACCCTCCTCGCCGAGGGCCGCTACGCATGGGTGCACCGGCTCATGGCGGCCGCCGTGCACCGCGGCGGGGACGCCGGCACCGCCCGCGCCCCGCGCAGCGACCGCGTCGACCGGGTGCTCACCTCCCGCCTCTTCGGCCTGCCGGTCTTCCTGGCCTCGATGTGGGCCGTCTTCCAGGCCACCACCACCCTCGCGGCCCCGCTGCAGACCGGGCTGTCCGACTTCTTCGCCGGGCCCGTCGCCACCTTCGCGGCACGGCTCACCGGGGACCCGGACGGCAATCCGCTCGCGGGGCTCGTCGTCCACGGGATCGTTCCGGGCGTCGGGCAACTGCTGTCCTTCGCACCGCTGATCGTCATCATGTTCGTCCTCCTCGGCCTGCTGGAGGACTCCGGGTACATGGCGCGCGCCGCGTTCCTCGTCGACCGACTGATGCGGACGATCGGACTGCCCGGCAAGGCGTTTCTGCCGATCATCGTCGGCTTCGGCTGCAACGTTCCCGCGCTCTCGGCCGCCCGCATCCTCGGCGACCGGCGGCAGCGGCTGCTGCTCGGCATGGTGCTGCCCCTCGTCACCTGCAGCGCGCGGCTGACGGTCTACATCCTGATCGCCGGCGTCTTCTTCGGCAGCAGCGCCGGGACCGTGGTGTTCTTCCTGTACGTGCTGTCGGTGCTGCTGGTGGTCGGCGCCGGACTGCTGCTGCGCCCCCTGCTGTTCAGGGGAGCGCGCGCCGACGCCCTCGTCCTCGAACTGCCGCCCTACCGCCTGCCCCTGCCGCGGGTGGTCGCGGCCCAGGCCTGGCAGAAGCTCGCCGCCTTCCTGAAGACCGCGGGAGGCGTCATCGTCGCCACGGTCGCCGCCGTGTGGCTGCTCTCCTCCATCCCGCTGGGTGCCGCGCAGGACGGAGCGGGCGCGGACGGGGGCTTCGGCCGGGTCGCCGTCGAGGACAGCGCCTTCGGCGGGGTCTCGCGGGCCGTCGCCCCGGTGTTCGCCCCGGCGGGCTTCGGCGACTGGCACGCCTCCGCGGCCCTGATCCCCGGCTTCGTGGCCAAGGAGGCCGTGGTCTCGACGATGGCGCAGACCTACGGCACGGAGGAGCCGGCCGACGGCCGGGAACCCGGGACGCTCGGCGAGGAACTGCGGCGCACCTTCGACCACTCCTCCGGCGGCCACGGCGCCGCCGCCGCCCTCGCCTTCATGGTCTTCCTGCTGGCCTACACACCGTGCGTGGCGACGGTCGCCGCGCAGAGTTCGGTGATCGGCCGCCGTCTGACGCTCTGGAGCATGGTGACGATGATGGCGATGGCGTGGCTGCTGGCGGTGGCCGTCTTCCAGGTGGGAAGGCTCATCACATGAGCCCGCTGCGCCGGGTGCTCACGGCGGTGACGGAGGGCCGCGCCCGCACCCTGGACGACGTGGCCCGGGAGGCCGGGGTGTCCCGGGACGAGGCCTCGGCGATGCTCGACTACTGGGTGTCCCGGGGACGGCTGACCCGCGAGGAGATCACCCCCGGCTGCCCGCCCCGGGGCTGCGGCGGCTGCCCGATGGCGTCCGGCTGCACCACGAGGACCCCCGGCAGCGCCCCGGCCCTCATCACCATCGGCGTCCGCCCGCGGCGCTCCTGACACCGGGTCCGCACGGAGCCGCAGCCCTCCGGGCGGGAGTGCCGCCGCGGCGGAGCCCGATCGTGGAGGATCACGTCATGGACGAACGAGACGAACGAGACGAACGAGTCGAACGAGTCGACGAACAGGACCGGGTCATCGGTGTGGTGGGGAGGAGGGACGCGATCCGCAACCGGTGGCTCTACCGCATGTCGATGGTGCTGTGCCGGGACCCGGAGGGCCGCTACCTGGTGCACCGGCGCCCCGGGAACAGCTCCCGGTTCCCCGGTGAGTACAGCTGGCTGATAGCCGGGGCGGTGGGCGTGGGGGAGGCGTACGAGGACGCGGCCGCCCGGGAACTGCACGAGGAACTGGGGGTCCGCGCGCCGGTGCGGCCGGTGTTCCGGTTCCTGTGCGACGGGCAGTTGTCGCCGTACTGGTTCGCGGTGCACGAGGCGGTCGTCGAACCGGAGCGGATCGCCCCCGATCCGGCCGAGATAGCCGGTCACACCTGGCTGTCCGGGGCGGCCCTGAACCGTGCGCTGGAGGAGTGGCCCTTCGTCTCCGACAGCCTCGACGCGGCGGCCCGCTACCGCGAGCTGGTGCCGGGGGCGTTCGCCTGAGCGCGGGGGCCGGCCGGGTGGCGGGGCCGCCCAGTCCTCCCCCTCACCCGGCTGTGCCTGCGAGGAAGTGCTGCTGTCACCCCTCGCCCGTACCGGAAGGGTTGACCGAGTCGGTGGCTATTGGTTGAGTGGCTCATCCACTGAGCCAACCCGGCTCGGGTCAACGCTCCCGGGAGGGATGCCGTGGAGGCGCTGCCTCGTCAGACCATCGTCGACGTACTGGAGGACCGGCTGCGCGAGGACATCCTCGCCGGCCGTCACCCGGTGGGCGACTACCTGCCGCCCGAGCGCGAACTGGCGCACGGCTACGGTGTCACCCGCACCACCCTCAAGCACGCCTTCGGCCGGCTGGTCCAGGCCGGGCTCCTGGAGACCCGGCACGGCGTGGGCACCCGTGTCCGCGACTACGCCCGCCTGGGCGGGGCGGACCTGCTGCCGATGCTCGTGCGGCACAGCTCCGGCTGGATCGGCGAGGTCTTCGAAGTACGGCGCGCCGTCGGCGCGTTGATCGCCGAACGCGCCGCCGTCCGGGCCACCGCGGCCCAGCGGGACGGGCTCCGTGCCCTGCTGGCGGCGGTGGCCGCGGCCGAGGGAGCGGACGCCGTGCAGCTCGCCGACGTCGAAGTGCACCGGGCCCTGGCCAGGGCGACCGGCAACCGCGTCTACGTCCTCCTCACCAACACCCTCTTCCAGGCCTACCTGCCCATCCGCTCCGCGCTGGCCGCGCCCTTCGGGGACCCGGCGGCCGCCCACGGCCGGCTGGCCCCGGTCGTCGAAGCGGTCGTGGCCGGCGACGGCGGGGCCGCCCACGCGGCGGCCGGTGAGTACCTCGCCGCCACCGAACGGATCATGCTGGCGGGAGAGGACTCATGAGCCCGCGGGAGACGCGCTTCCGCGAGACGATGCTCGGCACCGTCCGCCTCGACGGCCGCGAGCCGCCGCGGCGCATACGCCTCGACCTGCACGCCCGGGCCGGCGGCGTGCTGCGCCCCTGGGCCACTACCCGCGCCGGGCTCACCGGCCGCGTCCGGATCACCGGCCTGGCCGACGACCCGCACGCCACGGGCGAGCTGGAGATCTCCCCGCTCGCCCGCCGGCGCATCCGCTACCGCGTCCCGTTCACCGCCGGGGACCGCCGGCTGCTCCTGGACGGCTGGAAGTCGGTGACACCCGCCCACCCCCTCACCTCGATGACCCGGCTGCCGTTCACGCTGTACGAGGACGGGGCACGTGTGGGCGAGGGCGCCCTGCGCTTCCCCCTGGCCACCGGACTCCTGCCGTTCCTGGCGAGCTTCCGCTTCCCGCGCCCGGCGGACCGGCGGAACACGCAGACCCCGGACGGCCCGGAGGCGGACGGCCGCCACCTCGCCCCCCGGTGGGACGGCACCGCCGGGCGCACGGAGGTCTGGTACACCACCCTCACCGACCCGGCGACCGGCACCGGGATCTGGCTCCACCACGAACTGACCGCCCCCACCGACGGCTCCCGTCCCCGTGCGCACGGCTGGGCGGCCGCGTTCCCCCAGGACGGTCCCGTCCGGCACGCCCGCTTCGGGCCCGTACCGTGGCCCGGGCGATCACCCGCCGGCGCGACCACCGGTGCGCCGGCCGGCGGGTCCGTCCGCGAGCCGGAAGCGGAGAGCGCCGGCGGGGCCGGGCCCGGGCCCGCCCCGGACGACGGCTTCACCGCCGGCGGCGTCCTGGCCGTCCCCGGCCGGCTGGCGGGCCGGGCGGGCGGCTTCTCCTGGGATCTGGCCGAACGGCCCGAGGAGCCACCCCTGTTCACCTTTCCCCGCTGGTCCTGGCGCCGCCCCCTCCTCCCCGCGGCACAGATGCTGCCCGCCGCACGGGCCTCGTACGACGGCGTCTTCTCCTACGAGGGCCGCACCCTCGCCCTGCGCGCCGCCCCCGGCGCCTCCGCCCGCATCTACGGGCACGGCAACGCCCGCCGCTGGGCCTGGCTCCACGCGGACCTCGGGCAGGACGGCGTGCTGGAGATCGTCGCCGCCGTCTCGGCCCGCCCGGGGCTGCGCCGCCTGCCCCCGCTGGTCTTCCTGCGCCTCCGGCACGGCGGCCGCACCTGGCCCCGGCGGGCCGAGCGCTCCGCCGCGGGCTGGGCGGGCCCCGGCCGGTTCCGCGCCCGCATCGGCCTGCCCGTCTGGACGGTGACCGGCCGCGCCGGGCTCCGCCGCATCCGCGTCGAGGTCACCCAGCCGCCCGGACGCACCCTCGCGCTGGAGTACCGGGACCCGGACGGCAGCCTCTCCGTCTGCCGCAACAGCGAGACCGCCGACGCCCGCATCCTCCTGGAACGCTGGTGGGGCCACTGGCGCCCGGAGAAGGAGTGGACGCTGGCGGGCACCGCGCACGCGGAGGTGGGCGGCCGGTGAGCCTGCACGCACTCGCCGCCGCCCTTCTCGCCGACGACGGCACCGAACCCTGGACGGCGGGCGTGGGGGACCGGCTCGAAGCCGCCGTCGCGGCCATGCCCGCCCACGCCCGGCTCGGACTGCGGGCCGCCGCCGCGGCCGCCGACGGCTACGCCCTGGCCCGCACCGGGCGGCGGCTCGGCGCCCTCACCGCCGGTGAGCGCGAGACGGTGCTCGCCCCACTGGCCGCCCGCCCCGGGCTCACGGCCCTGCTCGACGTGGTGAAGATGCCCGTCATCCTGGCCGGAGGCACCGAACGGATGCTCCACCACGGGCCCGGCCCGGCGGGCCCGGCCCCGGCACCGCCCCCGCCGGACCCCCCGCTGGACTGCACCCCCGCCGCCCACTGGCCGGCCCGCGCCACCGCCGACGCCGTCGTGATCGGTTCCGGCGCCGGGGGCGCCATGGCCGCGCGGACCCTGGCACGGGCGGGGATGTCCGTCGTGGTCCTGGAGGAGGGCGAGCACCACACCACCGGCTGGTTCGCCGCCCGCCCGCCGCTGGAACGGTTCACGCGGCTGTACCGCGACGGCGGCTCCTCCTTCGCCGTGGGCGTTCCGCCGGTGCTGCTGCCGCAGGGCCGCGCGGTGGGCGGCACCACGGTGGTCAACGCGGGCACGTGCTACCGCACCCCCGACCACGTCCTGCGCCGCTGGAGCGACGGCCTCGGGTTCCGGCTCGCCGAAGGCTTCGGCCCCTTCCTGGACGAGGCCGAGCGCAGCCTGCGGGTCGCCCGCCAGCCCCTGGACGTCCTGGGAGGCAACGGCCGGCTGGCGCTCACCGGGGCGGAGCGGCTCGGCTGGCGGGCGGCACCGCTGCGCCGCAACGCGCCCGGCTGCCGGGGCTCCCGCGCGTGCGTGGCGGGCTGCCCCAGCGGTGCCAAGCAGAGCGTGCAGCTGTCCGTGCTGCCCGAGGCGTGCGCCGCGGGGGCCCGGCTCGTCACCGGCGCCCGGGTGTCGCGGATCCTGGTGAACCCCGACGCTCCCGGCGGTCCGCGCGCGGCGGGTGTACGTCTGCGGCGGCGCGGCGGCGGGGAGGCGGAGATCCTGGCACCGCTGGTGGTGGCCGCCGCCGGAGCCGTCCAGACACCGCTGCTGCTGCGGCGCTCGGGCCTGGGCGGGCATCCGCGGCTCGGCCGGAACCTCAGTGTGCACCCGGCGACGAGCGTGGCGGGACGGTTCGCGGAGGACGTCACCGCGGGCCCCGGCGTCCTGCAGAGCGTGGGCGTGGAGGAACTGCGCGGGGACGGCATCCTCATCGAGGCGACCGCCGCGCCGCCGGGCATGGGGAGCTTCGTCCTGCCGGGCGCGGGACGGGAGTTGCGGCGCGAGCTGGAGGAGAGCGGACATCTGGCGACGCTGGGCGCCATGATCGGTGACCGCCCGTCGGGACGGGTCCTGGGCCGCGAACGGGCCCTGGTCCGCTACGACCTGGACCGCCGCGACGGGGACCGGCTGATGCGTGCCGTAAGGGCGATGGGCGCGGTGCTGTTCGCGGCCGGCGCCGAGGAGGTGCTGACGGGCCTTCCGGCCGCACCCCGGGCCCGTTCTCTCGACGGGCTCGACGAGGCGCTGGCCCGCGGCGGTCCGCGGGCGCTCCATCTGTCGGCGTTCCACCCGAGCGGTACGGCCGCTGCCGGGAGCGACCCGCAGCGCTCCCCGGCGGATCACGAGGGCCGGTTGCGAGGGGTGCGGGGTGTGCTGGTCGCGGACGCGTCGGTCCTGCCGAGCTGCCCCGAGGTGAACCCGCAGCTGAGCATCATGGCGGCCGCGCTGGCCGTCACCCGGGCCTGCGTGGAGCGCGGGGGCGCGGGCGGGGCGCCGGCCGGCGGCTGAGCGGCGGACTCCGGGTGCCCGGCCTTCCCGTTCGGCCGGGGCGGCCGGGCGGCCGGGGCCGGGGTCCGCGCCCGGCCGCTTCCGGGACGGCCGGCACGGCGGGATGAGCGTTCGCCGCCTCCGCTCCGTATGGACGGGGGTGACACCGCGGCGGCGTGGTTCCGGCTCGGTCCGGACCGGCTCCCCGCTCCGGCCGCGGGCGTCACACCGGGAGACCCCGGCCACGGACGCACGGCCGGCCGCGGGCAGGCTCCCGTCTCCTGTCAGTGAAGGACCGAGAGGTGAGCATGTCGCGAGCAAGGGGCAGGAACCGAAAGTACCGGGTGATGGTCCTCGGGCTGGCGGGGGCCGCGGTGGTGGCCGGGGGAGTGGCCGTGACCGGGGCGTTCGCCGGGCAGGAGGGCGCCGCGCCGGACGGGCGGCAGGCCGCCGCCCAGGTCATCAGCTGCCCGTCGACGGACGGCCGGCTGCCGGAGATCCCCGCACAGGCCCGCGCCGAGGTCGACCGCGAACTCGCGGGCCTGGAGCAGCAGATCGCGGAGGCGAACAGCCGGCTGGCCCGCTCGCAGGGTGAGGGCGGTCCCAACTTCGTGCAGAACGCCATCCTGGGCCCCCTGGAGGACAAGCGCACCGCGGCGCTGAACCGGATCGAGACGGCCGTGGGCCGGGTGGCCGAGAAGCCCGAGGGACTGGAGACCCTGGCCCCGTGCGGCCTGTCGGCCGGGGCCGGGGCCGGTGAGCAGGGTGGCGACGGCGGCGACCAGGAGGCGCCGCCCGGCGGCGAGGAGAACGGCGTCGGCGCCGGCGTACCGGAGGAGGGGGCCTCCGGGGCGGGCGCGGCGAGCGTCGACTGCCCGGACGTGCGCTCCCAGCTCCCCGACGCCATACCGGCCGGAGCCCGGTCCCAGATCGACCGCGAACTCGCGGGCCTGGAGCAGCAGATCGCGGAGGCGAACGAACGGCTGATCCGCTCGCAGGGTGAGGGCGGTCCCAACTTCGTGCGGAACGCCATCCTGGGCCCCCTGGAGGACAAGCGCGGCGCCGTGCTGGACCGCATCGGACAGGCGATCGACCGCGAGGGCGGCGAGCGGCCCCAGGGGCTGGAGGCCCTCGGTGCCTGCGGGCTCAACGAGGCGCCGTAATACGGGAGTTCACTGTTCCGGCGGCGGTCCGAGCAAGTCGGCCCGGCCCCTTGCGGACCGGCACGGGACGGGGCGGCCGCACGAGCGCCGCCGGGGCCCGGCCCCGGCACGGCCGCTGACGGCCGCCCCGTGTCCGCCGCCCCGGGCCGGTCCCGGCGGCGGTACCGGAGCACGTCATCCCCCGGTGGGAGGGACGGCCCCGGCACGGTCCTTTCGTACCCCCGGAACGGCCCCCGGAGATCGTTTTCCGGGCGGACGCCGTGCGCGGCCGCCCCGCATAGCGTTCCCGGCATGAGGAAACCACTGGCAATTCTGATGGCCGTGACCGCGGTGCTGGGCGTCACGGGGCAGGCGGCCGCGGCACCGGAGACGGCGGGCCGGGGCACTGCCGAGGCGGGTCACCGCCCCGACACCGCGACACTCCAGCGCGACGCGGACGAACTGCTCCGCCTCGGCGCTCCCGGTGTGCTGGCCGCTCTCAGCACCCCGCGGGGCACCGTGAAGGTGCGCAGCGGATTCGGCGACACCGACGCCAGGACGCCGGTGCCCTGGAACGCGAGATTCCGTATCGGCAGTCTCACCAAGACGTTCGTGGCCGCCACCGTGCTGCAGCTCGTCGGCGAGGGCAAACTCTCCCTCGACGACACCGTCGACCACTGGCTGCCCGGTCTCGTCTCCGGCCGGGGCAACGACGGACGCGCGATCACCGTGCGGATGCTGCTGCGGCACACGAGCGGCTTGCACGACTACGTGCGTGAACTGCCCTACCTGTTCCTGGAGAAGGAGTACGGGCCCAACCGGTTCAGGACGGTTCGGCCGGAGCAGGCCGTCCGGCTGGCCATGCGCCATTCCCCCGTCTTCGCGCCCGATACCGACTGGGGCTACTCCAACACCAATTACATCCTGGCCGGGATGATCGTGGAGAAGGTCACCGGGCACAGCTGGCAGCACGAGGTCCGCACCCGTGTCATCGAACCGCTCGGGCTCCGCCACACCTACGCCCCGGACACCTTCCCGTTCATTCCCGGCCCGCACGCCGTCGGCTACCAGCGGTTCGCCGAGAAGGGCCTGGAGGCCGACCCGGCCGACCCCCGGTGGAGTGAGCCCGTCGACGTGACCGTCGGCAACCCGTCGTGGGGCGGCGCGGCCGGCGAGATGATCAGCACCACCGAGGACGGCAACCGCTTCCTGCGGGCCCTCCTGGGCGGAAAGGTGCTGCGGCCGGCCGAACTGGCCGAGATGAAGAAGACGGTCCGCGCCGGGGGGTTCGACGGCGCGTGGCCGGGCGTCCGCTACGGCCTCGGCCTGATGTGGGCCCCGACCTCGTGCGGCGGCGCCTGGCTCCACGGGGGCGACATTCCCGGCTTCAAGACGCGCAACGGCGTCACCGGGGACGGCACCCGGAGCGTCATGGTCTCGGTCAACACCCAGACCATGGTGCCGCAGCCGGGCGTGCCCGCACCGGCCGGGGACGAGGCGGCAGACCTGATCGACCACGCGCTCTGCGGCACTGGGTGACGGACCGGCCGGGTGCCGCCGTCACGGTGGTTCCCGGCTCTCCGTCCCGCACTCGGGTCGGGCCCGCCCCGGGCCCGCGGCGCCCGGGGCCGGCGCGGCTCCCGCCGCTCAGGAGCCCTCCCGGGGCGAGACGAGACCGGTGTCGTAGGCGAGGATGACCGCCTGGACGCGGCTGCGGAGGGCGAACTTGTCGAAGATCTTCCCGACGTGCGTCTTGACCGTCGTCTCGCTGAGGGACAGCCGCTGGGCGATCTCCGCGTTGGACAGCCCCTGCGCGAGGGCCCGCAGAACGTCCACCTGCCGTGCCGTCAGGATCTGCAGGCCCTGCGGCGGCGGGGGCTCGTCGCCGGGCAGCCGCGCGAAGCGGTCCAGGAGCCTGCGGGTCACCCGGGGCGACAGCACCGCCTCGCCGGCGGCCACCGTCCTGATGGCCTCCACGAGCGAGTCCGCGGGGCCGTCCTTCACCAGGAAGCCGCTCGCCCCCGCCCGCAGCGCGTCGACCACATGGGCGTCGAGGTCGAAGATGGTCAGCACGAGCACGCGGCTGCGGGCGCCGGAGCCGGTGATGAGCCGGGTCGCCCCGACTCCGTCCAGGCGGGGCATCCGGATGTCCATGAGGACGACGTCGGGCCGCAGCCTCGCGGTCTCCTCGACGGCGGCGGCACCGTCCGCGGCCTCGCCGGCCACCACGATGTCCGGCTCGGCCTCCAGGATGAGCCGGAAACCGGTGCGGATCATGGGCTGGTCGTCGACCAGCAGCACGCGGACCGGGGACGACGTCACGGGCTGCCTCCCGGCGCGAGGGCGGACGCGGGACCGGGCACGGGGATCGTCGCGTGGACGCAGAACCCCCGGCCCGGCCGCGGCCCGGTGTGCAGGGTCCCCTCCACGGCCGCGATGCGCTCGGCCATGCCGGTGAGGCCGTGTCCGGCGCCCTGCGCCGCGGGCGCGGCGAGCGGTGGTCCGCCGCCCGGCCGCCCGCCGTCGTCGCAGACACGCAGCCGCAGCAGGCGGGGAGCCTCCTGCCAGTCGACGGCGAGCCGGCACCGGGCCCGGCCGGCGTGCTTGAGTGCGTTCGTCAGGGCCTCCTGGACGACGCGGTAGGCCGTCAGCTCCGAGCCGGCCGGCAGCGGCGCGGGGGTGCCGGTGCGGCTGAAGTCGACCCGCAGCCCGGCCGCCCGCACGGCTTCCACCAGGGCGGGGATGGCCTCGGTGGAGGGCTGGGGCGGTTCGCGGCTGGGGTCCCGGTCCGCTTCGTCGTCCGTCCGCAGGACCTCCAGCAGCCGCCGCAGCTCCGTCACCGTCGCCCGGCCGGTCTCCTCCACGGTCCGGAGCAGATCCCGCGTCGTGCCGGGATCACGCTCCCGCACCCGGCCGGCAGCGATCGTCTGGACGACCATCAGGCTGACGTTGTGGGCGACGATGTCGTGCAACTCCCGTGCGATGCGAGTGCGTTCGCGGGCGAGAGCCGCCCGGGCGTTGGCCGCCTGCTCGCGTTCGACCGCCGCGGCCCGCAGCAGCGTCTCCCGCGCCGCCAGACGGCGCGCCATGAACAGCCGGCCCAGCGCCCAGGCGCCCGTCAGCAGCACGATGACGGTCACGGCGGTCGGCAGCCGGTACGCGGGCATGAACAGGGCTTCCGCCACGGCCACCGCCGGGATCAGGGCGAAACCCGCCCACGCGGCGGTACGGGGGCCGGACCTGAGCGCGGTGAGGAACACCCCGGTCGCCAGCGCCAGATGGACGAACCCGACGGACGGGCCGCCCCAGGGCCCGACCAGCGGCCGGGCGTAGTCCAGTCCCCGCAGGGCGAGCAGGGCCGCGGCGATGGTGAGCAGGACCGGCAGGGGGCGCCGGTGGTGCGCCGCCAGCGGCAGGGTGGTGAGCAGAATCAGCAGGATCCCGGCGAGCCCGGGTTCCTTCACGTACTCGGCCGGGGCGTCCTCGCGAGCGGCGAGTCCTCCGGCGGCGAACACCACGGCCAGCGCCGTGTCGAGGGCGGCGGGGGAGAGCTGGCGCCGTGCGAGCGCGTCGATGAACGCCATGGCCCGAACGTTAGCGCGCCCTTCGGCGGACTGATGGGGCCTCAGGGGTGAGCCCGCGGGCCCGCCCTCCTCCGCGGGGTGCTCATCCGAAAGGAGGAAGGGGGAGGGAGCCGGCAACACCGCGGGGACGAGCCGGCGGCCCGGGCCCCGCCGGTGCCCGCGCGGCCCGGCGGGAGGCGGAGGGCCGGAGCGGACCCCGGATCGGGGAGGGCCTGTTGCCCGGGAGGGCGTTCCCTCGCGCACGGCGGCGCGGTGTACGCCCCCGGCTTGCGGCCGTCCACGGCCGGGGCATGCCGCCGGCCGGGGCCGTGCCCGCGGAACGGCGGGCACGGCCCCGGCCGTCCGGCGTAGGTGCGCCGCGCCGGCCGCGGGACGGCCGGGTCCCCCGGCGCGGCCACCCCGTTCAGCAGGCCGGCGGCTCGGGCGGAGCGGCGGGAAGGGCCGGGCGGCGCCCGCCGGTTCCGCGTGCGGGCGCGCCGGAGAAGGGAGGGACGAGAAGATGGGGAAAACGCGGGCATTACCGCTGCCGCGGGCGGACTCCGGCCGTGCGAAAGGACCGGCGGAGCTTCCAGGATAGTCCGGGCCGGCCGAAGCCCGCCATGCGCCGGAGCATCGAAAATTTGCCCGGTTCCGGAGGTGTGGGTCGCCGTGTTCCCGCATTTCCGCCGGAATGGGCGGTGAGGCCCGCACCCGGGCGCACGGCGAGGGCCGGCCGCGTACGGACCGCCGGGGGACTACCGGGCGGTGAACGGCCGTAACGGCTCCGGGCCTTGGCGCGCCGGGGAGGAGGGAATCCCCCCGGCGGGCCCTCGCGGGACGGGCCGGCGCGGAACTCCGGGACCGCCCGGATCACCGGGGGAAGTTCACGGTTCACCGTCTTCCCGATACGACGGCCGCTGCCGCGGCGCGGCCGTCCCTCCGAAAGCCCGTCGCACCGGGCGCAATTGCCCCGGCCCGCCGGTCCGCCGCGGCGCACGCCTTTCCGGGCAAATCCGTTCCGCGGGACGCGGGCGGCCGGTGCCCCCGAATACCGCCGCCTCTTCCGTGGCTCCGCGGGGAATGGCGCCCGCGGCACGCCCGAGCCCCCGGAGCGTCCCGGCCCGGTCCGCCGGCCCACGGGGTTGACAGCGCGGGGAACCGGCACTGCCGCCGCGACCGCCGCGCCGTGTGCGTCCGCGCCGACGACCGTGCGCCCGCCCCCTCCCCGCTGACGGAGCATCACGGACCCGGCCGGCGGCGCACGGCGGCGCACGGTCCCCGGCGCGGCTCCGTGCGCCTTGTGACCGGCCGGGCACGGCTGCGCTACTCGGACCAGTCCGCCCCGGGAACCGACCCGGGACGGGAGCCCTGAACGCGTAGCGGAGAGGACCAAGGCCCATGGCCGCTGGAGGAGTTCACCGCCGTCGTCTGCCCAGCCGGATCCTGCCGGTGTGTCTCGCCCTGACGGTGGGAGGCGCCGTCGCCGTCCTGCCGTTCCCCGGAGGCGGCGTCGCCACCGCCGCCGGGGCGGGGGTGTGGGAGAAGGTCGCCCGGTGCGAGAGCGGGGGTGACTGGGACATCAACACCGGCAACGGCTACTACGGCGGGCTGCAGTTCTCGCAGAGCACCTGGGAGGCCTACGGCGGCACCGCCCACGCCCCCCGGGCCGACCTGGCCACCAGGGCCCAGCAGATCAGCGTGGCCGAGGCGGTCCTGGCCGGCCAGGGCCCGGGCGCCTGGCCGGTGTGCTCGCGGCGGGCCGGGCTGACCCGTTCCGGCGGCGGCGAGGCGGCGGCCGGAGCCGGCAGGGAGGCCGGGGCGGGCGCCGGCAGCCGCGGCGGGAACGCCCGCGAGGGCAAGAGCGGCCGGGACGGCCACCAGGCCCGGGACGGCAAGGCCGCCGGCTCCACCGCGGCTCCCCGCTCAGGCCCCACCGCCCCCGCCGCACCCGGCGGCAGCGGGTCCGGCAGCCGGCGGACCGCCTACACCGTGGCTGCGGGAGACACCCTGTCGGCCATCGCCCAGCGGCTGGGCGCCGGCGGCTGGAAGCGCCTCTACGCGGCCAACCGCCGCACCATAGGCCCCGACCCGGACCTGATCCTGCCCGGTCAGCGGCTGGTCGTCCCCGGTGGCCGGGCGAGCCGGTCGGCGGAGGCCCCGCGGCGGGAGAAGCCGGGCAAGGCGGCGCGGTCGGCCGCCCGGCGCGAGACCGCCCGCTCCGGCTCCGGAGGGGACTCCCGCCCCGGAACCCGTTCCCGTTCCGGCGCCCGGAAGCCGGGCGGCAGCCAGTGGGCGCCCCCGGTCGGCGCTCCCGTCAGCACGCCCTACGGGGCCCGGGGCCGGTGGTGGTCGAGCGGCCGTCACACGGGCGTGGACTACGCGGTCCCGGCCGGCACCCCGGTCCGTGCGGCGGCCGCGGGGGTCGTGGTGTCGGCGGGGTGGAGCGGCGCGTACGGCCGCGAAGTCGTCATCCGGCACGCCAACGGCCTCTACACGCAGTACGCGCACCTCGCCTCCACGGCCGTGCACCGCGGCCGGCACGTCCGGGTGGGCGAGCTGATCGCCCACTCCGGCTCCAGCGGCAACACCACCGGCCCGCACCTGCACTTCGAGGTGCGGACCAGCCCCTCCTACGGTTCGGACACCGACCCGCTGGGCCCGCTGCGCTCCGGCGGAACGGGCTGAGCGGGGCACGCGGACTCCCGGGAGGCGGCCGTCCGCGCGCTGCGGCCGCCTCCCGGGGCTTCCCGCTCCGTGCCCCGGCGACCGGACCCGGCCGGGGTCTCCCGTGCTTCCGTCCCGGAGTACCCGCCGCCCGGGGCGCGCGGTACGGGCCCCGCACGGGTGTGAGGGTGTCCGGCCGGCGACCGGGGGCACACGGTGTTCACCACATCTTCAGGGGAGGCACCATGCTGGGTATCGCAGCGGCGGTTCTGTTCTTCATCGCGTTTCTCATCAACGCCGCGGATCTCTCGACGAACGACGTCTTCTCGTCCACGAATCTCATGCTGCTCGGACTGGGCCTGCTCGCCCTGCACGTGGCGGGCATCGGAAGCGGCCTGAGCCGGGGCGGCCGCAGACGCTGACGCCGGGCGCGGACGCCGGGCAGGCCGTGAAGGCGGCCGTCCCGGCATCCGCGCCCGCGTGCCGTGGTCACCGCGGTGTGTAGATCACGCCGAGCTTGTCGATCTCGTCGCCCGCCCGTCCGGTGAAGCCGCTGATCTGCCAGCCGGCGGGCGCGGTGAACGTGGCGGAGTCCGATGTGGCGGCGCCGGCGGACAGGCTGCGGCCGGCGTCGGTGGTGAAGGCGGCGGAGAAGATCCGGGTGCGGCCGTCCTTGCGGCCGCGGGACAGCGTCACCGAGGTGAGGTGCTCCCCCTCGGCCAGGGTGAGGGAGGCGGCGGTGCCGCCGGTGCCGCCGTGGGCGAGGACCGTGCCGTCGTCGAGGGCGAGGGCGACGGAGTCCAGACGGGCGCCGCCGCGCAGGGTGAGGGTACGGACCCGGGGCGCGGCGGGGAGCGCGCCGGCGTCGTTGAAGGCGGTGCCGTGCGGGCCGCCGAAGAGGTCGCCGGCGCGGCGGTCGGCGGGCAGCGACCAGCCGAAGGCGGCGCTGTGCGGGTAGTGGTCGGAGAGATGCCCGCCCTCGGCGTCGAGGAACCGCCGCCAGGCGTTGCCGTACCCGGTGGCGGTCAGGTTCACCAGCGGGCCGGAACGGTAGAGGATCTTGTCGACGACTTCACAGGTGTCGGTGGGCGCCGCCTTGTCGCAGACCAGTGCCGGGCTGCCGGGGGCGGGCGCGGCACCGTCGCGCACCAGCTCCACCCAGGCGTCGGTGAGGCCGTTGGCCTCCGTCAGGGTGCGGATGGTGTCGCCGGTGCGGGTGTAGCGGGTGTTGGTGTCACCCATGACGATGACGGCGTTGCCGGCGGAGTGCGTGCGGATGAAGTCCGACAACTGCCGGATGTTGGCCCGGCGCGCGGCGAGGGCGGGCTCGGTGACGTCGGCGTTGGTGTGGACGTTGTAGAGGTCCACGTGGACCCCTTCGGCGAGCCGGACCCGGGCGAGGGAGAAGCCCTTCGGGGTGAGGCAGTCGGTGCCGGTGCAGTCCTTCCAGCGGACCCGCTCGAAGTCCTGGAAGGGGTGACCGGAGAGGGTGTTGAGACCGTCCCCGAGGCCGGCACCGCCGCTGGTGGGGGTGCGGTGGGGATGGGTGTCATGGGCGTAGAGGGCGGCGTGGTGGTTGAAGTCCTCCTGGACGTTCACGAGATCGTAGGGCGCCAGCCGCTGCCCGATCAGCGGGGTGTTGGCCGCCGGGTCGCTGTCGCTCAGCCCGAGCGGCAACCCGGCGATGTTGTAGGTGAGGACGGAGAAGGAGCCGCCGGCCGGGGCGGCGCCGGGGACCGCGGACGGGCCGGCCGCCGCGGCGGGGGCGGGTCCGGGGACGGCGAGGCCGGTCAGGGCGATCACACCGGCGGCGAGGGTGCCGAGCAGTCTGCGCATGAGGGGGAGACCCTCCCGTGGGGTGGTGGGGCCGGGCGGGGACGGAGGATCACCTTCCACGCCAACTCGCCCCGGCACAAGAGGGGGTGACCGGCCGGGTCCGCGGCAGGGGCGGCTCGCCGCCTCCGCGCCCGGGCCGTTACTCGAAGCGGGCGGTGTCGCCGGCCCCGCGGCGTACGATCTCGGCCACGCCGTCCGAGAAGTCGATGACCGTGGTGGGTTCGGTGCCGCAGTCGCCGGAGTCCACCACGGCGTCCACCACGTGGTCGAGCCGTTCCTTGATCTCCCAGCCCTGCGTCAGCGGCTCCTCCTCGTCGGGCAGGAGGAGGGTGGTGGACAGCAGCGGCTCACCGAGTTCGGCGACCAGCGCCTGCGTCACCACGTGGTCGGGGATGCGGACCCCGACCGTCTTCTTCTTCGGGTGCAGCAGCAGGCGCGGCACCTCCTTCGTGGCGGGAAGGATGAAGGTGTAACTGCCCGGTGTCGCCGCCTTGATGGCGCGGAACACGTCGTTGTCGACCCGCACGAACTGGCTCAGCTGCGCGAAGTCCCGGCAGACCAGGGTGAAGTGGTGGCGGTCGTCGAGATTGCGGATCGACCGCATCCGGCTGATGCCGTCACGGTTGCCCAACTGGCATCCCAGCGCGAAACAGGAGTCCGTCGGGTACGCGATGAGCGCACCGGAGCGGATGCTGTCGGCCACCGTGCCGATGGTGCGCTGCTGGGGGTTCTCCGGATGCACATCGAAATACTTCGCCATTCGCCGACCCTACGTGATCAGAACGCATGTGCCGCCGGCCGGCGGCTGCTCGGGGCTTGCGGCGGCGGGGCCGGCCGGTGCGCGGGGAGGACCGCGAAGGCCGGGCTCCGTCCGGATGCGCGGCTGCGGCCCCGGGGCCCCCGCCGTGCGTGTACGCGGTCCGCGGTCCCGTCCCGCACCGGTCCGTGCACCACGGCCCGGCCAACGCCGCAGCGCCGGAAGATGGTTGCCTCGCCGGAAAGACCGTGCCGCTCACTGGCCGAGCCCGGCCTCCCGGCCCTACGCTGCCATTTTGCTGGATCACGTGATCGACCAAAGAGACGGCCGGGTGATGGGGGCATGGTCGGGCGAGGGACGCCCTCCGGCGGAGGACCCGCGGGAGAGGCCGCGCGCAGGATCCCCGTCGTGCCTCCCGCGGCCGGGGAGACCGCACCGCCCCGGGTGGGACGGAGATGGGTGACCGCCTATGTGCTGGCGATGGCCGGCGTGGCGGCGGGCTGGTTCGGCCCGATCCAGATCCTGCTGCCGGCCCAGGCCGGACGCCTGGCGGGCCCGGAGGGCAAGGAAGCGCTGCTGGCCCTGGTCACCGGATACGGGGCGGCGGCGTCCCTCGCCGCCAATCCCCTCTGGGGCGCGGTCTCGGACCGGCTGCGCTCCCGCTGGGGACGGCGCAGGCCGGTGTTCGTGGCCGGTACCGGCGTCGGCGTGCTCGGGCTGCTGGTGCTCTCGGACGCCACCTCGGCCACCGGCATGATGACCGGCTGGATCCTGGTGCAGGTCGGCCTGAACGGCCCCCTGGCCGCGCTCGCCGCCCTGCTCGGCGACCGGGTGCCCGACGGGCAGCGCGGCACGGTCGGCGCACTCTTCGGCGTCGCGCAGATCGCGGGCGTCGTCCTCGGCACGGCTGTCGCGGTGGCCCTGGGCGAGGGAGCCCTGGGGTACGCGGCGCTGGCCGTCGCCGTGCCCGCCCTCGCCGTGAGCCTGCTCCTCGTCCACCGCGAACCGGCCGCGTCCGGCCCGCCGCCCGAGGTCCGGGCGCGCGCGTCCCGGCGGGCGGTCCTGCTCCGCCCGGGCGGGCAGTTCGGCTGGGCCTGGCTGATCCGCTTCCTGCTGAACCTGGTCAACGCGCTGGTGCTGCTCTACCTGTACTACTACCTCGACGACGCCGTCGGCGCCGGCGACCCCGGCACCCTCGTGCTGGCCGTGACCCTCCTCAACGTCACCGTCGCGGGGGTGTGCGCCGCCGCCGGAGGCGTGCTGTCGGACCGCCTGCGCCGGCGCCGCGCCTTCATCGCCGCCGGTGCGGGCCTCCTGGCCTGCGGCGCGGTGCTGATGGCGCTGCTGCCGGCCGTGCCGGCCGTCCTGGCCGCCGCCGTCCTCGTCGGCGCCGGCTGGGGGTTCTTCGTCGCGGTCGACATGGCCGTCATCACGCAGGTGCTGCCCGACGAGGAGAGCCGCGCGACCATGCTGGGCATCGCCAACATCGCCGGCACCCTGCCCCAGCTGCTCGCCCCCGTCCTGGCCGCGCCCCTGGTGACCCGGCTCGGCGGCTACCGGACCCTCTACCTCGTGACGGCGGCCGTCGCGCTCCTCGCGCTCGCCTGCCTGCCGCGGCTGCGCGACGTCACCCGGCACCCGGCCGCGCCCGGAACCTGACCCCGTCTCGGAAGGACTCCCCGTGCCCCCGTCACCACCCCTGCTCCCGCCGGGTTTCCGCTTCGGAATGGCGACCTCGGCGTACCAGATCGAGGGCGCCGCCGGCCTCGACGGCAAAGGACCCAGTATCTGGGACACCTTCACCGCACGCCCCGGCACCGTCCGCCACGGCGAGGACGCCCGCACCGCCATCGACCACTACCACCGGTACGAGGAGGACGTCACGCACATCGCGGAGGCCGGCGCCCACGACTACCGCTTCTCCCTCTCCTGGCCCCGGGTCATGCCCGAGGGCGGCACCGTCAACCCCCGGGGACTCGACTTCTACGACCGCCTGGTGGACCGCCTGCTCGAAGCCGGCGTCCGCCCGGTGCCCACCCTCTACCACTGGGACCTGCCCCAGGCGCTGGAGGACGCGGGCGGCTGGATGAACCGCGCCACCGCCCACGCGCTCGCCCGCTACGCGACCGCCGTGGCGGAGCGGCTCGGCGACCGGGTGCACGACTGGATCACGATGAACGAGATGAACGTCCACACCCTCTACGGCTACGCCCTGACCGACCACGCGCCCGCCCGGGGACTGGGCCTCGCCGCCCTGCCCGCCGCCCACCACCAGCTCCTCGCCCACGGCCTCGCCGTCCGGGCGCTGCGCGCCCACGGGGCGGCCCGCACCGGCGTGGCGAACCAGCACTTCCCGGTCTCCCCGGCCGGCGGCGACCCGGCCGACACCGAAGCGGCCGCGCTCTTCTCGGACCTGACGAACTGGACCTTCTCCGACCCGATCCTGCGCGGCGACTACCCCGGCGAACTCATCCGGGCCGCGACCGGCACCGCGGAACCGCGACTCGCCGAGGACCTCGAACTGATCAGCGCACCGCTCGACTTCTACGGCGTCAACTACTACGAGCCCACCGTGATCGAGGCGCCGCGCGAGGGCAAGGACTACCGAGGGGTGATGGAGGTCGACATCCCCGAGGGCCTGCCGTTCTCGCCCGTGCCGGTCGCCGGCGCCGAGCGCACCGACTTCGGCTGGGCCATCGTGCCGTCCGCGCTCACCGGCATCCTGCGGGAACTGCGCGACCGCTACCCGGCCCTGCCACCCGTCGTCGTCACCGAGAACGGCGCCTCCTTCCACGACGCCGCCCCCGACGCCCGCGGACGGGTGGCCGACCCCCGCCGGATCGCGTATCTGGACGGGCACCTGCGGGCCGTGGCCGACGCGGTCGCCGCCGGGGTCGACGTGCGCGGCTACTACGTGTGGTCGGCGTTCGACAACTTCGAGTGGGCCGCCGGCTACGACGAACGGTTCGGCCTCGTCCACGTCGACCGCGCGACCCTGCGGCGGACGCGCAAGGACTCCTGGTACTGGTACCGCGACGTGATCGCCGCACAGCCACCGGCCCCGGCCCCGGACCGGCCTCAGGCCACCGGCGGCGCCGGCGGCCCGGGCGCCGCGAGCTGACCGACGAAGGCCGTGGCCAGGCGCGACAGACGCTCGCCGCGGCCCTCCTCGGCCCAGCCGTCGACGAGGCTGAGCAGCGTGCTGCCCTCGACGAAGATGATGAAGTCGTCGATCACATCCTCGTCCTCGACCCCGGGACGCAGCTCACCGCCCTCACGCGCCTCCCGCAGGCACACGCGCAGCAGCTCCCGGATCTCGCGGTGGGAGTCACGCCGCGCCGCGGCCAGCCGGGGACTCGACAGCGCCGCCCCCGCGAAGGCCACGTTGACGTGGGCGTCGGCGGTCCGCTCCTCGTCCAGGGGGAGCACGGCGTCCAGGGCGGCGCGCAGCGCGGCGAGGCCGGACAGATCACCGCCGAGTCCGAACGCACGGGTGACGATGCGCTGGTAGACGGCCGTCTGGGCCGCGACGAGGATGTCGTCCTTGCCGCCGAGGAAATGGGCCAGGACGCTCAGCGAGCATCCGGCCTCGTCGGCGATGGCCCGGGTGGTGGTGCCCTCCACGCCGCGGGCGCGGACCACCCGCCAGGTGGCCGCGAGCAGTTCCGCCCGCCGCCGCTCGTGGTCCACCAGCTTCGGCACCCGCCCAGCCTACCGAGACGGGGACGGCCGCCCCGCCCACCGGTCAGGAGGCCGCACCGGTGTGGCAGATCCGGACGCCCGCCGGCGGCCGGGGCCGGAGCACGTGCCCCGGCCCCGACCGCCGTCACTCCGCCGTCACTCCGCCGTCCGCGGCTCAACGGCCGCGCCGGCGCCGCGTGTCGTCGGCGTCCGAGTCGATCCTCTCCTTGCGGACCTGCTCGGAGACCTCCTGCTGCTCGGTGACCGTCTCGGTGTCGAGCCGGACCCGTTCGACCGGCACGGTCTCCTTCTCCACCACCGGCCGTTCCTCGTGGAGGGTTACCTCGTGCTCCTCCTCGGAGATGGCGGGCCCCCGCATGGCCCGGTCGCGGTTGGCCTCGGTGATCGGCTCCCGCTCGACACGGACCTCTTCGTGACTCACCGGCACGGTGCGGGTGACGTTCTCGGTCACGACGTGCTTGCGCAGATGGGCCTTGCCCGACTCGACGGACTCGGTCCCCACACGGAGCCGCTCCTCGGAGCGGGTCATGGCTTCGTCGGTGGTGGGCCCGGAAGTGTCCCGCCCGACGGGGCGGCTCCGCTGCTCACCGGCGGGCGAGCCCCTGCCCCGCTCGCCCCCGGTGCGGCCCGCGGCGGCCTCAGGCCGCTGCGCCTCGCCCCGGGGGATGCCGTAGTAGCGGTACAGCTGCGACTCCTCCGACTCCGAGACGTGGCCCTGGCCGGCTTCGACACGGGGAGCGTTCTTGACCTTCTCCTTGTCGTACGGGAGCTCCAGGGACCCGTCGGCGAGCCTGGCCTCGGCCAGCGGGACGAAGGACTCCTTGGTGCCGAACATGCCGGTCTGCACGGTGGCCCATTCCGGGCGGTTGCTCCGGTCGTCGACGTACACCTGGCTCACCTTGCCGAGCTTGCCGTCGGTGCCCACGGCGGTGCTGTCGGCGACCCGGTCGAGGTCCTGGTACGAGATCACTGGCTTCTCCCTGGGAAATACGGACGTGCGGCGCACGCCGGTCGGTCTGTGTTTCGCGGGAGGTGTGGCTCCCCCGGCGGACGGCGACGGGGCCGGTCGCCCGCCGGTGTCCGCGTCGGGCCACCGGGGCGGCCCCCGCCTGGCTGCGGGCGCCCCCTCCCTCCCTCGTCACGCGGTACCCGCACAGATATGCATGAACCGCATGAAAGAGACATTCCTCGGGGGTGGGTGCGGCTCGGCGGGGCGGCCGCACGGCAACGGGGGATGAGGGCTCAACCGGCCCGGGGGACAGCCCGGCGTTCCGCGATCCGCCGCGCACGGCAGCGCGGCGAGCCCGCCTCTGCGGCATTGACCCGCGCCGGAGCCGGCTTTACCGTGCGCAAGGGTCGCAGCCCCCCGGGGGGCGGGGGATGCGCGGACGCTACCGGAGAGGACAGTGATGGTGTTACGCCGCTTAGCGAGGTCGCGTCACCGGTGGGCCCTGGCCCGGGCCGCTGGTCTCCTGGCCCTCTGTGCCGCGATGACGGCACCCCTTCCGGCCTCCTCGGCGCGGGCGCACGCCGCGACACCGTTCCAGGACCACGGGCGGCTGCAGGTGTGCGGGACGGCGTTGTGCGGCGAGGACGGCCGGCCGGTGCAGTTGCGGGGGATGAGTTCCCACGGTACCCAGTGGTTCGAGCACTGCCTGACCGGCGCCTCCCTCGACGTCCTGGCCCGGGACTGGGGCGCGGATGTGTTGCGGGTGTCGACCTACGTCCAGGAGGACGGATACGAGACGGATCCCGCCCGCTTCACCGACCTGGCGAGCCGTGTCATCGACCAGGCGACGGAACGCGGGATGTACGTGATCGTGGACTGGCACATGCTCGACCCGGGTGATCCCCGCGTCAACAAGGAGCTGGCCGCCCGCTTCTTCGCCGATATCACCGAGCGCCACGGCCATCAGGACAATGTCCTCTACGAGATCGCCAACGAACCGAACGGTGTGGGCTGGGAGGCAATCAGGAGTTACGCGCAGGACATTATTTCTGTTGTGCGGGCCGGCGATCCTGATGCTGTTGTGTTGGTGGGCACCCGTGGGTGGTCGTCGCTGGGTGTTTCGGAGGGTGCGGACGAGTCCGAGATCGTGGCGGATCCGGTGGATGCGGGGAATGTGATGTACACCTTCCACTTCTACGCCGCCTCGCACGGGGAGGAGTATCTGCGGGCCCTGTCTCGTGCGGCGGCTGAACTGCCGCTGTTCGTGACCGAGTTCGGCACGCAGGACTACAGTGGTGATGGCCCCGACGACTTCGCCATGGCCCAGCGCTACCTCGATGTGATGGCGGAGAAGAACATCAGCTGGACCAACTGGAACTACTCCGACGATTTCCGCAGCGGCGCGGTTTTCCGGCCGGGAACGTGCTCGGGCGGGACGTGGGCCGATCCCGGCGCGTTGAAGGGTGCTGGGGTGTGGGTTCGGGATCGTGTCGCTTGAGGGGTTCTGTGGTGTGGTGTGCTGCCGTCGGCATGGTTGTTTTGTGTTGCTGGGGGTGTGGGGGGCTGTTGATGTCCGGGTGATGGGTGGGGGGGTATGGCGATGATGGTTTGTTCGGGTTGGTGATTCCGGTGGTCGCGGGCGGGGGGGGTGACTTACATATCGGGGGGTCCGGTCACGGTATGCCGGCTGGATGTGGTTCCGTACAGGTGTAGGTGAGGGCCGCGGTGGTGTGTTGGCGGGGGTACGGAGCCGGCGCTTTCTGGGGGGTGCTGTTCTTGTGCGGTCCCCCGTCCGGGTGCAGGTCCCGGCTCTTGGCGTGTTCGTGGCGGGTGGTGCCGTCTTGGTTGCTGCTCCCGGGGTGGGTGTGCGGGCCGTGGCGGAGTGTGCGGGTGGACGACCGGGTCGGCGGGTCCGGTATGTGCGGCGTGTGTTCCCGGGGTTGTGTCGTGCCGCGGCCGCCCGGCGGGGATGTCACGCCGGGGTCCGCTTGTTTTTGTCCGGGTCGTACTTGTTCCGGGTGTTGTAGCGGGTCGTCGATGGTGTCGTCCGGCGTCGGCGCCGTCTTCGGGCGGTGTACCGCCTCGGCGGTGTCGATGCCGGCCACGCCGGCCGGCTCCGTATCGTTGCGGGGGAGTGTGCTCAGTGCCCTGGTGAGGGGTCGGCGTCGTCGGCTGCCGCATGCTCTGTGCCGGTGAGGTGTGTCCCTGCCGGGACCGGGAGAGTGGTCGGGTGTCGGCCGGGCCGGATCTCAGCCGTCCCCGGTGGCCGGCTGCCGGTGGCCGGCTGCCGGGGAGCGGTTCCGGCGGCGGGGGCTGGTGTGTTGTCCGGTTTCCCGGGGGCGGCGGCTTCCCGCGGCGCCGTTTCCCTCTTCTCCGGCACCTCCGCGTCCGCGGTTCGGCCGGCCGGCTCCGCTGCGACCGCCCGGGCCGGACGCCCCTTGCGTGATGCAGCGGCCGGTTTCCGCTGCGTTGTTTCGGGTCGGGGCCTTCGTCGAGACGCCGGTGAGCGTTGTCGGCATCCGTCCGGTCCGTGCCGGTCCTGCCGTGGCTCCTGCTGTCACCGATCGGCTTCAACGTGTCGCGTGCTTTCGCGCTGCGCGCCGGCGCAGGAGTCCGGCACCGGACTGGCCAGCGTCATCCAACCGGTTCCTGTCCGGTCGGGGGCCGGTCGGCGGGCGGGGACATCGCTGGGGTGTTGGCGGGTGTGCGTGTGCCGGTCACTGGTGTGTTTCCTGTACTGCGGCGCAAGTGGGTCGGCTCGGGTTCCCAGCGCAGTAGGTCTCCCGGCTGGCATTGGAGTACTTCGCAGAGCGCGGCGAGGGTGGTGAAGCGTACTGCTTTGGCGCGGCCGTTTTTGCGTACCGCCAGGTTGGCGGGGGTGATTCCGACGCGGTCCGCGAGGCAGGAGCGCGGCAGCGCTGTGGCTGCGAGCGTGTCCACCCACCGGGAACCTGCCTGGCGGAAGCGGAGCGGGGTATCGAGTCACGGCGGAGCCAGGACGGAGGTGAAGGGGTGCGCAAGAGGGCTGGTGTTGCCCATGGCGCGGATGGCAAGTGCCTGAAGGTCGGTTGCGGTCATGCCCGCGAAGGCGCGGAAGTCGCGTGCGAGATGAGCCTGGTCGTGGTAGCCGCACGCGGCGGCTGTCTCGGCCCAGGTCGAACTCGGCTTCAACAGCCTGGTCAGAGCCCTTTGGAAGCGGAGTATGCGGGCGGCACTCTTGGGAGCGAGGCCGATCTGTTCCGCGAAAAGGGCCTCCAGGCGGCGACGGCTCCGTCCGGTTGCTTCGGCCAGCTGCCCGACCGGCAGCGTGCCGTGACTGGCCTGCAGCAGGGACCAGGCCTCCGACACCACTGGCGAGGGCCAGCAGCGGCTGTCCGCGAGACGCGTGGAGATGGATGCGTCGAGAATCTCCCAGCGGCTTTCCCAGCTGGATGCGCGGGCGAGCTGCTCGGTGAGGTCGGCGCCCCAGTGCCATCCCAGTACGTCCACCGGGTGGACCATGGTGTCGGCCAGGCGGTGAAGCGGCATGCCGAGGAGCGCGTAACTTCCCAACGGCGTCAGTTCCACCTGCACGCCGTGGCCCGTGCCACCGGTGTGGCTGATCACCGGCCCGGTCTGAAGCCCCAGCAGTACCGCATTCCAGCTCTTGTGTGGTGATTTGTGGTTTGGGGTGAGGTTCAGTGGGGCGCCCCATGTCAGACAGAGTGTCACGGTGGTTGAGGGGAGGTTCAGTCTCCGGGTGAGGGGGGCTGTGCTCATGTGGTAGCCGGTGTAACTGACTACATGTGTGTGTAGCCGGGCTGGAGGATGGCGGTGGACCCGGCCGGGTTCGGGGGTGGGATTGTTCGGTGCCGGTTTGCGGGTCACCATTGTCGCCTTTCTCGTTCCGTTTGATTTTGGGGACACGGACCCGGCGGGGTGGGTGTGGGTGCGTGGCGCGGGTCGTGGTGTCAGTGTGCTGGTGGTCGCCATGGGCGGTGGAGCGAAGATCACGCCATCCGGGTGGCGGTCGACGCGAAGTCCTTTCCTGTGGAGGCGGCAGATGCTGACCGGTGACCGGTGACTCGTCAACGCCGGAACCTTCCGCCATCTGATGCGCTGGTGCGAGCAGTGGCCCGACCGCCGCTTCGCGGTCGAGGGCGCCGGCGGCCTGGGCCGCTCACTCGCTCAGCAGCTGCCCGCCGCGGGCGAGGACGTGGTCGACGTGCCCTCCACCCTGTCGGCCCGGGCCCGGCTGCTGGCCACCTGCCGGGCCTGGGCACCGTGCCGGCCGCGAAGGTCCTCGGCCACATCACGGACATCAGCCGATTCCCCACCGAGCACCACTTCGCCGGCTGCACCGGCAGCGCACCCCTGGACGCCTCCAGCGGCAACAACGCCCGTCACCGGCTCGACACCGGTGGCAACCGCGCTGAACTCGGTGCTGCACACGATCGCCGTCTGCCAGATCCGCGACGGCGGGCGCGGGCAGGACTACTACCTCCGCAAGATCGGTGAGGGAAAGACTCCTTCGCAAGCCCGCCGGGCCCTGAAACGACGTCTGTCCAACGTTGTCTACCGGATCATGAAACGGGACCACCGGAGCCACCTCGCCCAGGCCACTTGACACACACAGGCGCTATCAGGTCATGCCCGTCCGGCCGCGTGCGTGGTGACGCCCGGTGGGCCGGCAAATCCCCAGTCGGGACCTCAGTCAGTTGGCGAGTCAGACCCACCCGCAGCGTCACCACGCCACATCCTCACTGTCAGTTGTGTCGGTGTGCGGTCACGGTGTTCCGGCGGGGGATCCGGTCGCCGGCCGGATGCCCGGCAGGCTCGGGGCAATGCCCTGGACGGTGCCGTTGTCCGCTGGGGCGTGGTGGCCGGTTGCGTGGTGCGCTCCGCTCGCGGACCGCAGGGCGGTCACGTCGGTTCGTCCATGCTCTGCACCGTCGTGGCCTGGTCGGTTCGATGGGCGGGTCGGCGCCGCCGGCGACAGCGCCGCTGTGGAGTCCTCCTTCTTCGCTCTCCCGCAGAACGACGTCCTTGACCGCCGCGCCTGGGCCGCCCGCCAGGGCCTGCGGATGGCGATCGTCGCCTCGATCGGAGGGACCTGTCACCGGCGCCTCCGGCAGCTAGGGTGGGGTTGGTTGGCTCTGTCGGGTTGGAGATCGCTATGGTCCCTGCTGCGGTTGTTGTGGTGTGAGACTCCACGGTTACCGGACTGTGCGGCGGATTCCTGGGTTTGAGGGAGCCCGTGAAGTCGGGGTCAGCTCAATTGAGGTGATGCGTCCGGGAGTTGATTCTTCGGTGGCGGTGGCAGCGAGCTTGTTGATCTGGGTGGGGGTGAGGTTGGTCAGGGCGCGGAAGTCCCGGTTGAGGTGGGCTTGGTCGTAGTAGCCGCATGTGGAGGCAGTCTCGGCGAGGGTCCGGGCCGGGGGCGAGGTGATGGCTTTCTGGAAGCGTAGAACCCTGGCCAGGGCCTTGGGGGAAAGCCCGATCTGTTCGCTGAAGAGCGTCTCCAGTCGGCGTCGGCTGCGACCGGTGGTTCGGGCGAGTTCGCTGACGGTCACCTGGCCGTGGGCTCGGCGTAGTCTGCTCCAGGCTTCCAGGACGACCGGAGAGGGCCACCGCCCCTCGCAGAGCCGTGAGGTGATCGCGTCGTCGAGGACGGCACATGCCTCCGGCCAGTCCGAGGCCTGCACCAGTCGTTCGGTGAGCCGGGCAACCCATCGGTGCCCAAGGATCTCCTGTGGATGGGTCGCTCTGTTCGCGAGGTGGTGCAGGGGGATGCCGAGCAGGCGGTAGGCGCCCAGCGGTGTGAGTTCTACTTGTACTCCGCAGGCCGTGCCGGAGATCTCGCTGATGTCGGCGTGGGAACACAGGCCAGCAGCCATCGCCTCCCACGTGGTTCCTTCTCGCTCCCGGGCGTAAGGGTCGTGCAGGCGTATCGGGTCGCCCCACCCGAAGAACAGGGTCACCGTGCACGCGGGAAGGTGGAGCGTGCGCCGCGGTTTGCCGTGCTCCACCCCGTAACGGGCGTAGTTCACCACGTCCGCCCGTAACCAGCCGGGCGCCTGCCGCACGTGACCCTTCACTTCCTCTCGCACGGCCTCATCCCCCTGAATCGGCTCCTGGCAATGGCGCCGGCCACACTCCTGCGGCCGGAACGCATGACGGCTCCCAAGAGTCCTCGGCCGCGTTGCTTCGCATTCGTACAAGCCGCCCAGCCTGCCCCTGGAGCAGTCTGCTGACTACGTCTCCGGCCTGTGAAGACCAGATCAGGCCGGGGGCCGGTCCACGCCGTCCGGCCATGCGGGTGCGGGGCACGCCGAGTACGCGATGCCCCACAAGCCAAGTGGCCGGCGTGGCCGCTGCAATCGGTGATGCAGACGCCGGGGGTCCACCAACCCTTGGTGACTGCCACGCCGAGCAACCCGCCCGGTCGGCAGGCTCATGCCTGTGCTGCGGGCGGCCAATCCACCGAGCTGAAGGAGTACGGACGTGTACAAGAAGCTGGAAGCACTGGGGAGCAGCCTCCTTGGCCTCTTCGTGCCGAGGGTCGAGGCCGCCGCCGCGGAGGCGGCCTGCAAATCGTGGCCCGCCTGCTGGCAGTGCAACAAGGCGTACGGCGGGGGCTGCAATTACAACGCACCCTGCTCGACCTGCAACAACGGCAAGTCCTACAGCTGCTTCTGCTGAGGACGGTATCGGTTCCGGCTGTTCGCGCGCCTGGTGCGGCCGATGCCGCCGCGCTGGGCGCGCAGGAAGCACAGGGAGGGACTGCGATGCAGTACCTGGTCATCGGGGTGCGGTGTCTTGTCGGCGTCGTCTTCCTGGTCTCGTCGATCAGCAAAGTGGCCGGCCGGAACGCCTTCCCCGGGTTCGTGACCTCGCTGCGCGGACTGTGGCCGCTGCGGATGGGCCCGGCCCGCCTGGTCGCGGGCTGCGTGATCGGTGCCGAGACGGCGATCTGGGTGCTGCTGGCGGTGCCGGGGCCGGCGGCGACCACCACGGGATGCACGCTTGCGGCCGGACTGCTGACGGTGTTCGCGGTGGGGATCGCGACGGCGATGCGGCGGGATGTACGCACGCCGTGCCGCTGCTTCGGCACCTCGACCAGCCTGCTCGGCCCCTGGCACATCGTCCGCAACGCTCTGCTGGCCGCCGCGGCGGCGGGCGCGGCCGCCGTCTCCGGTACGGGGCCCGGGGGCCCCGTCCGGCCCGATGGCGTGGTGGTGGCGGTGGCCGGAGGACTGCTGGCGGGCGGGCTGATCACCGTCGCGGATGACCTCCTCAGCCTGTTCCGGCCGTTGGACACCCCGAACGACAAGAACGAGACGGAGACGCATCATGATGCCGATTCTGACCGCGGCCGCGGTTCTGGCCGGGCTGCTCTGCGTGCTTGACCTGATGCTCACGCTGGGAGTGATCAGACGCCTGCGCGAGCACACCGCACTGCTGACCGACCTGAATGGCGGCCCTGCCTCCATCAAGGCGGGCGAGGAAGTCGGCGAGTTCACCACACTCACCGTGGAGGGGAAGCCGCTGAACCGGGCGGCGATGGCCGAGGAGACATTGGTGGCGTTCTTCTCGCCGGACTGCGGACCGTGTCAGGAGAAAATGCCGAAGTTCGTGGAGTACGCGAGCACGCTGCCCGGCGGCCGGGACCGGGTGCTGGCCGTCGTGGTAGCCGAACCCCACGAGGGGACGGAGTTCCTCAGCGCCCTGGCGCCGGTCGCCCAAGTGGTACGGGAGAGCCCGGACGGACCGGTGGGCACCGCGTTCAAGGTACGGGCTTACCCGTTGGTGCTGGCCGTCGCCCGGGACCGCCGGGACCGGGTGATCGTCACGGACGACCGGGTGGCGCTGGAACAGGCCGTGGCCGCGGCATGACGGCACCCACCGGCACCCACCCGCTGGCCCGTCGTGCCGTCGTCGCGGCCGCATTGCTGTGGCGGGCCGCGCCCGGCATGCTCTGTCTGTACCTGGCGCTGGCCCTGACCGCGGCCGCCCTGCCGGTGGCGGGAGCCTGGCTGACGAAGCTGCTGCTGGACGGGCTGATCGGCCACGCCGCCCCCGCGCGGCTGATCAGCCTCGGCGCGGCGCTCGCCGTGACGGGGGTGGTCGCCGGTGCGCAGCCGCAGCTCACCCAGTACCTGCGAGCGGAACTCGACCGGCGCGTGGGCCTGGTCACGCAGGACCGGTTGTTCCGGGCGGTGGAGGAATTCGCCGGGCTGAGCCGGTTCGAGGACCCGCGTTTCCTCGACCGGCTCCGGCTCGCCCAGCAAAACGGCGGATCCCCGTACGGCAACCAGGCCGTGGACGGCCTGGTTGCGATGGTGCGCTCGGGAATCACGATTGCCGGTTTCCTCGGCTCCCTCGTCCTGATCAGCCCGGTGATGGCCGGACTGATCCTGGGGGCCGGGGCACCGACACTGGCGGCGGAGCTACTGCTGTCCCGGCGCCGAGCACGCATGCTGTGGGATCTCGGACCGGTGGAGCGACGGGAGGCCTTCTACAGCGACCTGCTGTCCACTGTCGAAGCTGCGAAGGAGATCCGGCTCTTGGACACCGGCACCTTCTTCCGCAACCGGATGACCGCCGAACGCCGCATGGCGAACGAGGCCAAGCGGGCGATGGACCGGCGGGAGGTGCTGGCCCAGACCGTGCTCGCGGCGGTCGCCGCGCTGGTGGCCGGGGCAGGCCTGCTCTGGGCGATCGGCGAGGCCCACCGGGGTGCTCTCTCGATCGGCAATGTGACGATCTTCGTCGCGGCAGTGGCCGGGGTGCAGGGCGCACTGGCAGCGCTCGCCGGCGAGACGGCCCGGGCTCATCAGGCGCTGCTGATGTTCGGCCACTACATGGCGGTCACCACGGCCGGGCCCGACCTCTGTCCCGGCCGGGACTCCGTGCCGCCGCTGCGCGAGGGGATCGAGCTGCGCAACGTCTGGTTCCGCTACTCGCCCGACCACCCCTGGGTCCTGCGCGGGGTGAACCTGCGCATCCCGCACGGCACGGCGGTGGCTCTGGTGGGTCTGAACGGTGCCGGAAAGTCCACGCTGGTCAAGCTGCTGTGCCGGTTCTACGACCCGACGCGGGGCGTGATCTTCTGGGACGGCACGGACATCCGCGACCTCGACATGGCCGAGTTGCGTGCCAGGATCGGCGCGGTGTTCCAGGACTATATGTGCTACGACCTGACCGCGCGGGAAAATATCGCGCTCGGCAATCTGGCCGCCCTGGACGACGACGCGCGCACGGCAGCCGCCGCCCAGCGCGCCGGAATCCACGAGCGGCTGACCGCGCTGCCCTGCGGTTATCAGACCCTGCTGTCCCGGATGTTCTTCATGGACTTGGAGAAGGACGATCCGGAGAACGGCGTCGTGCTCTCCGGCGGAGAGTGGCAGCGGGTCGCGCTGGCCCGGGCGTTCCTGCGCGACGGGCGGGATCTGATGATCCTCGACGAGCCGTCCGCCGGTCTCGACGCCGAGGCCGAGTACGAGATCCACACCTCACTGCGGCGGACCAGACAGGGCCGCACCAGCCTGCTCATCTCGCACCGGCTCGGCGCCGTACGTGACGCGGACCTGATCGTCGTCCTCGCGGAAGGACGAATCGCGGAACAGGGCACGCACGCCGCCCTCCTGGCCCAAGGCGGCGCCTACGCCCGGCTGTTCCGCCTGCAGGCGGCGGGCTACCAGGGCATGCGGGAAGGCGCGCCCGCGATGACGGGAGGGCAGTGAACGGCGATGAACGCAGAGCGCACCACCACCATCAGGCCGGAGCCGGTTTCAGCACTTGGCCGAGGCGCGGTGCTGCTGAGCGCTGCCGCCGCGGGAATGCTGGCAGCCGGTGTACTGGGCTCCCTGGCGGCCGAGGCGGAGGGCCTGACCCTGCTGTGCGGCCTGCTCGCACTGGTTCTGGCCGTGAGCGCTGCGCTGGCGCACGCCCTGGGCCGCGTCCTGATCTCGGTCACGGTCCGGGGCATGAGCATGGCACCCGCCTACCGCGACGGCGACCGGGTGCTGGTCCGCCGCGACCGGCCACCGGTCCCCGGCCAGGTGGTCGTCGTTGCCGACCTGCCGCCCGCGGGACCGGACCTGGCCCCGGCCTGGCTGATCAAGCGGGTGGCCGCCGTCCCCGGAGACCCGGTGCCCCGCGACCTGGCGCCCGTGCTCGCACACGCCCCGCAGGACCTGGTACCACCCGGAAAGCTGGTTCTGCTGGGTGACAACCAGAACGTCAGCCGCGATTCCCGCCACATGGGGTACTTTCCGGCGGACGCAGTACTCGGCACGGTCCTGAGAAGTCACCGGTGCCCCGCTCCTCCGGGCGGCTGACCCCGGAAGCGGCTGCCCACCGCTGCACAGTGCGCTGTGACACCCCCTGTCACCAAGTTCGCAGCCCACGTCGTCGACAACCACGGCCGACCCGGCCCCAGCCCTTAGAGGGACTGTAAATGGTTCGGTGTAACTCCCGACCGTGGAGGATGCATCGGATGACACGCGATGACGTGAACGAGCCCCGGCAGCCGAGGAAGCCGAGTTGGCGACTGCCGGGCCCGTGGATGACCAGCTGATCGATGAGTTGGTCGTCCGGGCCCAGGCCGAGGGTCTGCAGCTGACCGGTGAGGGAGGGCTCCTGCGGCAGTTGACCAAACGGCTCCCGGAGTCCGCCCTCGAAGGCGGGATCACCGAGACCACCTCGGCTATGACAAGCATGATCCGGCCGGGAAGAACGGCGGCAACCACCGCAACGGCAAACGCGGCAGGACCGTGCTCACCGAGGTCGGGCCGGTGGAGATCACCGCACCCCGCGACCGGGACGGCACCGTCGAACCGGAGATCGTCAAGAAGCGGCAGAAGCGCCTGACCGGCGTGGACGGGATGGTCATCTCCCTGGCTTCCAAGGGCCTGACCACCGGCGAGGTCCGGGCCCATCTGGCCGAGGTCTGCGGAGCCGAGGTCTCCCGCCAGACGATCTCCACCATCACCGACAAGGTGCTGGACGGCATGGTCGAATGGCGGAACCGGCCTCTCGATCCGGTCTACGCGGTGGTCTTCATCGACGCCATCCGTGTGCAGATCCGCGACGGCGCGGTCGCCAACCGCCCTGTGTACGTGGCCCTGGCCGTCACCGCCGAGGGCCGGCGGGACATCCTGGGCCTGTTGTGGGCCGGCGACGGCAGCGAGGGCGCCAAACACTGGATGCACATCTTCACCGAGCTCAAGAACCGCGGCGTGGGCGACGTCCTCATGCTGGTCTGCGACGGACTCAAGGGCCTGCCGGACGCGGTGGAGACCGTCTGGCCCCGCACGGTGGTGCAGACCTGCGTGGTGCACCTGGCGCGGAACTCCTTCCGCTATGCCGCCCGCCGGGACTGGGACAAGATTGCCAAGCTCCTCAAGCCCGTCCACACCGCGCCGACCCTGGAGGCCGCCCTCGAGCGGTTCGCGGAGTTCGCCGAGGCATGGGGCCGGAAGTACCCGGCCATCGTGAAGCTGTGGGAGAACGCCGGGGAGGAGTTCACGCCGTTTCTGCGGTTCGACACCGAGATCCGCCGCATCGTCTGCACGACCAACGCGATCGAGTCGGTCAACGCGCGGATCCGCCGGGCGGTCAAAGCCCGCGGCCACTTCCCCAACGAGACCGCCGCCCTGCAGTGCGTCTACATGGCGATCATGTCCCTGGACCCCACCGGCAAGGGCCAGGCCCGCTGGACCAGCCGCTGGAAGAGCGCGTTGAACGGCAGCGCGCCGGAACACGGTACGAAGCGATGCCGTGGCTGGCTTCCCGGCAGAATACTGCCGGGAAGGCACCCGGCGACGAGTCCGTTGCGTGGGGCCGCTCCCGGGGGGATCGATGACGACACACGATGGCCTGGACAGTGAGGCGCTGGAGCGGCTGCGCGTCCTGACCGAGCGGAACGTCGTGGGTATCCGGGCCGGCCAGGCTTTCTGCGGGACCGGGTTCTTGGTGACACCTGACACCGTCCTGACGTGTGCGCACGTGGTGGCCGGGCGCGGGGAGGGCAGCGTGACGGCGATGGTCGGGGGGCGCACCGTCGCGGTCGAGGTCGTGAGTCTTGTGCCCGAGGCGAAGGGCGCAGGAAGCACCTACGGTTTTCCGGATCTCGCCGAAGTGCGGCTGAGCGAGCCGGCACACGATGTGCGGGGGGTGTGGCTTGGCAGTGCCGGGCCGAGGCAGGCGGCGGCTGTGTCCATCCACGGATTCAGCGGGCACACATTGGAACCGGGCGTCCAGCCCGACACCCTGCACCTCACGGTGGCCGGTCGCAGCGGGCGCTTCGTGCGGCTTCAGTGGGACCAGGTGGTCCAGGGATTCAGCGGCAGTCCGGTGCTCGATACAACGACGGGGCGTGTGTGCGGGGTACTCAAGGCCTCACGCCACGAGAGGGGAATGTCGGGGGGATGGCTGATTCCCGTCGACGCCGTGGAGGAATGCTCGCCGGGGTTGCTGGAACGCAACCATGCCGCGCACCGGCCCGGGACGGTCTGGTTCGATCTCGCCCGCGACCGCAAGGGACGGCAGGCCGGCCTCTTCGGTCCCGAGCCCGGCGGTCTGAGTCCGCGGAACACGCCGGCGCAGATGCTGGCACGCGGAGCGATGCCGTTCGTGGACCGCCCAGAACTCGGCGAGCTCCAGAACTGGTGCTGGGAACTCGACGATCAGCTGCTGCGCCTGCTGTACGCGCCGGGCGGTTCGGGCAAGACCCGCCTGTCCGCCGAACTGTGCCACCGACTGCGGCACATGGGCTGGATCGCCGGATTCGCGGACAGGGAGTCGCTCGGCAACCCTCTGCGCCGGCCCCAGTGGCTGGAAGGCCTCACCGCCGCGCTCGGCGCGGGTTTCCCCTGCTTGGTGGTGTTCGACTACGCCCAAGCACGGCTCGGCGACATCAGCGCTCTCATGGCGCATATCCACCGGCACCGGCCTGATGGCATCACCCTGCGCGTGCTGCTGCTGGCACGTTCCGAGGAGCCGTTGTGGCATGCGCTGAAGGAGGAGTTCGAAACACACTACATCGAGGACTGGGCTTTGAGGGGGGCGAGCTCGCAGAGGCTGCCCAACACGCTGAGCGCCAAGGACCCCGGCACCCTGGTCACCGAGGCGTTCGGGGAGTTCGCACGCCTGCTGGAATGCCCGTGGGTGTTCATGCCACCGTCTCTCGCGCGCCGGGCCGGCCGGCAGGACTCGGTTCTGGGCATGCTCGCGGCTGCCCTCGACGCCGTCCTGACCCTGCGCCAGGGCCAGGAGTGGAAGGAAAGCGACGATCCGCTGGCACGAATCTGCCGGCATGAGATCACGGGCTGGTACACGCTCCTGGAGGACCGCCTCGGGACAGGCGGTGTCCTGGCGGGGCGTACCGGACGGCTGATGGCAGAAGGCCTGTTGCTGGTGCCGACCCTGGCCCAGCGGCGGGACCGCGGTGAGCTGACCGCGCTGCTGACGTCCGTGCGCAGGACTGCCTTCCCCGGGCAGCCGCCCGTCAACGCCCCTGCAGTGCATTCCTGCTTACGCGCGCTCTATCCCGCGACGGAAGGTGACCACGTCGCGCCCCTTGAGCCCGACCGGCTCGGCGAGATCCTGGTGCGGCGTGTGCTGGCGGAGCCCGAGAGTTCAGGCGACGCCGTCGCCTACATCGGGACGGTCCTGGACGGATCCGCGTTTGGCAACGAGCAGGCGCGGACCACGGCCGTGGTGGAGACACTCGACGTCCTGGCCCGGGCCCGTGGCTGCACGACCGTGGGCCGGGTTGCGGACCACCCTGCCCACACGGTCCTCGACCGGGCGCTTGCGCAGGCCGTACGCGACAACCCTCAAGTCCTGGTGCCGGCCCTCGTGACCGTCGGTGCCCGCGTGCCGCACGCTGAACCCCTGGCGGACCTGATCCAACCGGTGCTGGAGACCTGCGAGACCGACCTGCTCTGCCGTGTCGAACCCCGCCTTCCCCGCTATCCGTCCAGCCTCTCCGCCTTGTCGGCACTCGTACTCCGGCGGCTGCTCCACGTGCCCGACACGGGGAGCGACGACACCAGCCGGCACGTCCGTCTGAAACGTCTGCGCAGGTACAGCCTGCGACTGGAGGAGAGCGGACACCGGGAGGACGCCGTGCGGGCAGCTGACGAGGCGGTCCTGCTCAGCCGCGATCTTGTCCGGAGGTCCGCGCAGTACCGGTCCGACTACGCCGCGGCGTTGCACAACCTGAGCCTGCTGCGGCACCGGTCCGGGCAGACGGAGTCGGCCCTGGGGCTCAGCGTCGAGGCCGTGTCCCTGTACCGGCAGCTCATCGGCAGCAATCCCGAGACGCGGCATCGCACCCTCATGGACATGGCAGGTGCGCTGAGCACGCTGGCCTTGCTGCGGCTTGGAGACACACAGGTCAACGGCGCGGCCCGTGACGCCGCCGAGGGCGTCATGCGGTGCGAACAGGTGCCGGAAGGAGCCCGTGAGGACGAGGTGTACCTCGACTGCCTGGAAACCCTGGCCGAGTGCCGCCATCGCACAGGCAGGACCGAGGAGGCCCTCACCTCCAGCATGCAGGCGGTCGAGCGGCTGGAGGACGTGGCCAGGCTCCGGCCCGGCCGCTATCTCGCCCGGCTGCCCGAGACCCTGCAGCGCCATGGCTTCGGGCTGATCCGGGCCGGGCGTTTCCACGAGGCCTATCAGGTGCTGAGCCGGGCGGCGACGGAGCGCGCGGCGCTGCCGTTGCGCACCTCGCCGCGACGGCGTGAGCAGCAGGCGCTGGTGCTCCAGGTGCTGCTCCAACTCAGTGACGAACTCGACGAATTCACACACGAACACGCATCATGGGTGCAGATGAAGACTGTGCTGGACGGTCGCACGAGCTGAGAGGAGCCCGGCGCCGATGGACAACGAAACCTCCGCCCACGCCCAACCCCCACCCATCCGGCGGCAGCGGGCAGTGGAGGTCTTCCGGAACCGCTTCGGCGCGCTGTTCAACGACGAAGTGCTCTCGCCCTCGGGCAAGCCGGGCCGCTACCTGCGCTGGCAGTGGTCCCACAGCGGAGTGGTGATCGTCCCCATGGGACAAGACGGCCTCGCGTTCGTTCCCACCTACCGATACCCGATCGGCGAGGTCTCCCTGGAATTCCCCCGGGGCGGTTGCGAAGCGGACGAGGATCCAGCCGTGGCAGCCGCACGGGAACTGCGGGAGGAGACCGGCTTCGACTGCGCCCCGTCCGCACTGCGCCCCCTGGGCGTCATCCACGCCGAGACCGGCCTGATCGAATCGGACGTGCACGTTTTCGCCGCCGAAGTCCGCCCCACCGGATCGGCAGACGCCCCACCGGCAGCCGAGCCGGAGGCCATGGAATCGGTGGCCGAGCCGGTCTGGGCCTCGCGCACGGAGGTGGTGAAGTGGCTGCAGAGCGGCAGCGTCACCTGTGGCGTGACGCTGGCTGCCCTGGCACTTGCCCTGGCGGACGACTCCGGCACCGGCTCCGGGCCGCCGACGTGAGCGGCGTGCGAGTCAGCCCACATACGCACCCGTGATCACGCGCTGCCGCATCTGCCGTGCGTCGAGCGCTCCGATGCCGGCCGCACCGTCTGCGGCCGGCACACTCCGGTCGACGACCTGCAGCTCGAGGTAGTCCTCCTCCCCGCCGGCCGCCGGCATGTCGAGTCCGGCGCCGAGCGCACCGGTCAGCGAGTCCTGGAAGATGCCGAAGCGCATCAAGTTGTGATTGCCGTCCAGGACCGCCCGCGCGCGTTCGTCGGTATCGCGGAAGGCGCGGACGAAGGCCTCCTGCACCCAGTTGCTGAACTCAGCCATGGCCTCCACCAGCTGGGACAGGTCTGGTCGGCTGCCTCGACGCAGCAAGCCCAATTGGCGAACGAGGACGCCGCGGGACGGCTGCTCGGTGGCCTCCAGGAACACCTCGACCGGCAGTCTGCCCAGCAGGAAACCGTCGAGAACACCGGCCGGCAGCGAGGTGCGCTCCAGGACCGTGCGGGTGGCAGCGGCGGGCAGTTCGACACTGCGCGGGGCAGCCGTCCCGGCTCCCAGCACATGGGGGAGTGCCTGGCGGTACGACTCGCCCGCGGCCCGGTCCACGGCGGCCACGGCGAGCACGACTTCCGTGCTTCCCGAGGAGTTCGTCCGGAAGGACTCCTCCCAATCCCTCAGAGCTTTGAAGTACAGCGGCTCCTGCCCCCTCACAAACTCCAGCGCGGCTTCAACCGTTCCGCGCGTCTCTCCCCCGGCGTCCCGCGTCAGCTCCTCCAGCAGCCGGATCACCCCGGACTTGAAGGCAGCCGATACGGCGTCAAGACGGTAGGTGACCGCGTGCGCATGCGTCATGCGGTCCACCAGCTCCGCGTATGCGGCACTGGGCACGTGTTCGACCTTCCGCAGCTTCTGAGCATCCCGGACGGCCGTCAGCCTCTGCCCGTCCCGGCACGCGACCCGGATACGGCCGCTGCCCAGGAGCGGCGCGAGATCCGACCTCACGGCTTGACCGCCGGCTTCGTGAGACGACACCAGAGCACGGAAGAGGGAGTGTTGAGCGACTGCGAATCGCCAACAAGCAGAGTGTCGGACAGCAGAACGTGGAACAGCACGCGTGCCCGGAGATCCTCGGCGCTTGCGATGGGGGACTGCCGATGGATCTCGACGTCGGAGAGATAGACCTTCTCCGGCGACGACCGCGCATGCTGGCCGACCATGACCATGCCCCCTCCGTGACCGTGAAGTAATTCTAGGTGACCGGCCGCCGGGCGTCCCCGGAACCGGGCATCCTTTCGCCAGGAAGGCGACAAGCCAAACAGAGAGGAGAGCACGTGGCCGATACGGTCCAGGCAACCATGCCGGACGGAACCTCGATATGGGTGCGCGTCAACGACGAAGACGAGGGCCCCCGGGACACCGGCTTCGGTGACCGCCTGTCACGGCAGCTCGGCGATCTCCCCCAGACCCTGGAGACCGTCACGCGCAGCGTCAGGTCCGGACTGCAGCACGCGGCCCCGGACGAAGTAACGCTCGAATTCGGCATCGAAATCGCAGCCAAAAGCGGCCAGCTGGTGAGCGTCGTGACGGAGGCCGGGGGCAAGGCCACCCTCAAGGTGACAGTTACCTGGCGCAAGGAAGAGCCCGCAGAGAGCGCCGTGACGGAAACACCCCGCGAGGATCCCGAGGAGGACCGCGCATAACAGACCCGCACGGTCGTGCCCGTGTGGCACGCCGATGGCCGCTCCGCACCCGGCGTACCCTCGACGCCCCCTCCACCGTCTCCGAGGCGAAAAACGGTCCGGGGCCGCAGCCGCCGGCAAACCGGCGCTGTCGTGGGCCGTCCCACAGTCCGTGCCGCCGCGCTATCACCCGCCCGCAACCCCGTCCCGTCCAGAACCGGAGCCGCTGCTGTCCTCGGCCGACCTCTCACGGCTCACGAGCGGCAAGCGCAAGGTCCACGTCCGACCTGACGAGGACGGGCGGATCGTCGGGGCCGGCGGCGAGGGCGACGGCCAGGACCAGGAGCAGGACGACACGCAGGCCGCCGCCGAAGCGGCCCTGCTGCACTTCTCCAGCCCGCGCGACGCGGCGACCATCGCGGCCTTCCTGCGCACCCGGGTGTACAGGCCCGAAAGCCTCGTCTGGTTGGAGGGTTACCAGGCGCTGCTGCGCTGGCGGAAGGAGAACGAGATCACAGGCCTCTACGCCGTTCCCTACGACGTCGAGGTCGAAGTCGGGGCGACCAAAGCGTTTCCGCTTGGCCGATGGGTGCACCAGCAGCGGAAGGCGCTGCGGGCCGGAGAGCTGGAGGAGCGGCGCAAGACGCTGCTGGACGCCCCGGAGGCCGGGATGGTCTGGGAGCCGGGCGAGGAGGCGTGGGAAAACAAGCTCGCCGCGCTCCGGTCCTACCGGCGGGCCACGGGGCATCTCGCCCCGCGTCAGGACGCGGTGTGGGGCGAGGGCGAGGCGATGGTGCCCATCGGGCAGCACATGGCCAACCTGCGGCGCAAGGGCGGCCTGGGCAAGGACCCGAAGCGGGCCGCCGCACGCGCGGAGCAGCTGGCAGCGATCGACCCGGACTGGAACTGCCCATGGCCGCTCGACTGGCAACGGCACTACCGCATCCTCGCGGACCTGGTCGACGCCGACGGCAGCCTGCCCGAGATCCAGCCCGGGGTGCTGTTCGAGGGCGATGACATCGGGCGGTGGCTGGAGCGGCAGAAGCAGCCGGGGGCCTGGGCTCTGCTGTCCGCTGAGCAGCAGGAGCGGTTGTCCCGGCTGGGGGTGAAGCCGCTTGAGGCGCCGCCTCCCGCCCCGGCGGGGGCCGTTCCGGCGAAGGGCCCGGCGAAGGGCCCGGGGAAGGCCGGGAGCAAGGCTGAGGCGGCGTTCCAGCGGGGCCTGGCGGCCCTGACGCAGTGGGTGGAGCGTGAAGGGCAGCGGCCCGTCCCGCGCGGTGCTGTCGTGGACGTCGAGGTCGACGGCGAGGCGGAGCCGGTGCCGGTGAAACTGGGCGTGTGGGTCTCGAACACCAAATCGAGGCGTGACAAGCTCACCGCCGAACAGCTCGCCGCCCTCGCCGCGCTGGGCATGGAGTGGGCGGGCGCGGTCCCGGCCGTCGAGGCCGCTCCGGCGCAGCCCGCGCCGGCGAAGGCTCCGACGGAGCGGCAGCCGTGGGACCACCACGAGGAGTGCGACAAGCCGCAGTACGAAGGCGGGGCCTGCACCTGCGACCTCATCGAGCGGTACGGACCGGATGCCGAGCGCGACGACTACTGACCGCTCCCGGCTCTGGCCGAACCCCGGGCCCGCTGTCGGGGCCCGAGGTTTCGCATGTCATGGCACCGGTGGGCCGCTACCGGCGGCGCGGGAGGGTGACTCGAACCTCCGCCAGGACGACGCCGGTCGCCGGGTCGCGGTGGACCGGGACGTACAGGCCCCAGTCGGCGTCACCGGCCGTGAGCCAGCCTCCGGCCCACGCAGCGTCGGTGGTCTCCAGCTCGCGACCGGCGAGCGGGCCGCCCGCGAATCGAACGATCACAGCAGTACCTCCTCCGGCGAGTACTTCCCGCCTCACCCCTTGGTGGAGGCTCAGCACCCGGAGGACAGCACCGGGGTGCCGACGAATCCGGACACGCAGACTGGGGTTGCACCGGTGGGAACAGCACATCGCTCCCCAGCCCTGATCGACAACTGGCAGGATTTCCGCATCATGGTCTACAAGTTCGGCCCCAATGAGCAGTGTCTGCGACGCTGCCGGGCAATCGTGCCGGTGATCCTGCGAGCCGCAGATCAGGTGACCAGCCAGGGCGTGCGTGTGCTCTACGAGCACCAGAATGTCGTCCGGCCGCTCATGGGCTGGTGGCAGTTCACCAACCGGACGGCGCAGGCTCTGATGTCGCTCTACGACCAGGGGTACACCGTGGAGGCGGCGCCGCTGATGCGGAATCTGCTGGGGCACTCCTATGCGATGAACTGGCTGGCCGACAGTGGTGAGCCGGCCGTCGTGGCACTCACCGACTACTGGAACGAGCACCGGCGCAAGCTCGCCCAGAACGTGAACGAGACCTGGAACCTGCCAGAGCCGGCTTCCACGCCTTCAGCCGAGCCAGTCCCGTTCGCCAACCCTGAGAGCGAGCAGATACACAGGCGGCTGGTCGGCGAGCTCAAGAACTTCGACACCATGGTCAAGGCCTACGGCACCGCCGACGTCTACCCGGTCTACCGGCACCAGTCGGCCTACTCGCATACCACGGGTGCGACCGCCGACGCCTTCCTGATCATGGATGGCGACACGCTGAAGTTCTCCACAGAGCCCAAGGGCGGTGCGGCCAGCACCACTGCGGAGCGGCTGTGGATCCCAGTGGCCCTGCTGCAAGCGGCCGCCGCCATCAGCCCCTTCCTGGTGGGTGATCCCATGAAGCCGACCATCGACAGGGCGATGGGGGACCTTGGCCTGCCAGCCTCGTTGCTGAACCTTCGGCGTACCCGGCCGCTCATGTGACGTCGGCACGCAGACGCCGCCGCGGTAGCCGCACAGGCGAGCAGGCCGAGACCACCGTGTCCGTGCGGCTTCATGCTCCAGCGCGGGCCTGGTGACGGCGTTGTTGGCGTGCCGCGCGGAGGGCAGCACGCTGTTCGGGCTGGACGTAGACGACGAAAACGGCTTCGGGCGTGACGCCGCCACCGCCCGGCCGCTGAGCCGGGACTGCGCGAGGCCCCGGGGCACGATTTCGGGGTCTGTCCTTTTCACTGCTCCTGTTCCGGCGGGCCCGTCGGCTCAGTTGCAGCCTGCCCTTGCGGCTGTGTCAGGGCTTCGGGGATGAAGTGTGAGTAGCTCTCGCGGAGGTGCTGGGTGACGCGGTCGTCGGTCGCCTCGTAGTTCAGCTGCTCCTGGAAGAACCGCAGCTTACGCTCCCCGGCTTCGAGGATCTCGCCCCAGCTCTTGACCCAGACCTCGTAGTCGTCCTGCATATCGGCGAGGCCGGCGGGGCGGTCCTTCTGCCGGATGTCGCGGAGGATCTTGTCCGAGTAGTCGTAGGTGACAAGGTAGAAGCGCCATTTGCAGCCGACCCCGCTGTACTGGGGGTCGTCGATAATGGCCCGGGCGTAGTCCTTGATCTGGGTGAGTTCCTTCGGGCCGACCTTCACGGTCGGCCGCTTGAGCTCGATGACGAGGCGCTCGGTGGAGTTGTCGTCCCGGCGGCTGCGGAACATCAGGATGTCGACCCGGCCGCTGCGCCCGTCCGGTTGGGTCACGGCTTCCAGTTCGTGCTCCAGGACAATGTCTTCACCGAGGTGGTCTTCCAGGTGGGCCTGGAGGACGTTAGTGAGTCCCAGCTCGCTCCTGGTCATGTGCCAGTCCTCGCCGAACAGCCACAGGTTCTTGTTGACCATGGGATGGAGCTGGTCGACCTCGCGCAGGTTCTTGCGGAGGTGGTCGTCGGCGAGGATCTTGCGCAGGGCCTGGATGAAGTTCAGGCGATTGGTGACCGTGGTGGCCGCGCCGATGACGTGGGTCAGGTCGGTGCTGTCCAGCAGGTTCTTCAGGTGCCGGCGGTCGTCGTCGCTGAGAGCCAGTACCTTTTCGAGGATGATGTGAAGGTCGCCTGGGTTGCTCTCCAGGGCGGTGCGGATGAGGTTGACGGAGAGGCTGCGAGCCGGCCCTTTGTTGGGGAGCGCGTGGCGGGCGGCGGTGATGACGACGTCGAAGGTCTGGCGTTCTACGGCGAGTGCAGCGGTAGCTGGCTGGTCGTCGTAGGGGTAGATGCCTTCGGTCTTCAGCTGCCGCACGACCTCTGCCGAGATCTGGGCTCCGCGAACGGCCAGGTGCTGCTGGACGGCTTTGACGGCCGCTTCTAGGAGTCCGGAGTGGGACATGGTCAGGCCGGGCAGGTCGTCGACGGACAGGCCGTCGAACAGGTTGGCGCGCAGGTAGGGGGTGAAGCTGATGATGCCGTCGGACCAGTCGCTGCCGTGCTCACCCAGGGCGATGCCGTCGGCGTTGCAGAGGAGCATCTTGCGATCGCCCATCCGCTTGTTCCACTCGACAAAGGTGACGACAGGGGGCGGGTCCTCGTCGGCGTACTCCTCCGGCAGATTCAGCTCCAGGTCGATGGGGTCGCCGACGATGATGTCGCTCGGGTCGAGCCGTTTGCCGTCGAACGTGACACGCACGTGTGGGTAGGCCAGAAGGTAGAACGCCAGCTTCGCGGTGAGGTTCGCGGCGGCATCGTCGCGCTCCAGGCGGCTTAGGGGCTTGCCCTGGGGAACAGAAATGCGGACCGTCGTGCCGGGCTTCTCCCGGGCTGGCTCTGTCTCCTCAACCTGCCAGATGGTGGCGTGGTCGGCGTTGCCGCGGATCTGGACACCGACCAAGGTGTCGTCGACCACGGCCGCCGACTCCCAGGTGAGCCGGTCGCCCAGGGCGAAGGCGAAGAGGCGGCCTTCACCGTTGCGGCCGTGCAGGATGCGTTCCCCACCCTCGGTGTGCGTCCTGCTGGTCTTCCAGGTGGTGCCGTATGCCTGGAAGGCGTCGCGTGCTCGCTCGGGCGTCATGCCGTGACCGTTGTCGGTCACGACGACGTCGGTGATCGCCTTCATGCTGGAGCGGCGCAGTTCGACGTCGACCTCGGTGGCGTTAGCGTCCAGAGCGTTCCACACCAGTTCGGCGACGGCCGTGATCTGAGGCTTCCTCTTGAACTGGAGGATCTTGCGCTCGCCGACCGAGAGCTCGAACTCTGTCAGCGGCGGTCCGCTCTGCGCCGGCAGTTCGGCGCTGACCACGCCCGCGCCAACTCCCCTGTGCGCAGCGCCCTGTGTGTAGTGCTCCCCAGACATGCGGTGACCGTACCGGTTTCGCACAGTGCGGTACACATCGCCTTGCGTGAAGGGCTGCCGTGTGCCGTGGTCTACCACTCGCAGGGGCAGCGGCCCGGATGAGGTCTTGCGAGCGCGGGTGGTGCGGGACCTTGAGCCAGTCGGGGGCGAGGACGACGGCCGGGGTGTTGCCGTAGCAGTGGGCGCCCCAGCCCGTGTACAGGGTCAGCCCCAGTCCAGCGCGCCGTCGGCAGTGGTGGGTCGGCCTCTGTGCGATCGCAGTTGGCTGGTCAGATGCTGGGCTGGGAGATGGAGGGCTGCCACACTCAGCCGGTTGAACTGATCACTGCACGGCCGTGGCGCCGTACGGAGAAGTCCAGGGGGTTCCTTGCCGAGCGCACCCATCGTCCGCGGCGGCCACTACCGTCGATCAGGCTCCCAGCCGTCTGCCATCCCGTTGCTGATCGTCTCGGCTGTTGTGCTCGTGGGCATCGGCAACAGCGTGGGCGCGGTGCCGCTATGGCTGTGGATCCTGATAGGCGTCGCGGTGACCGCAGTGGCGGGCTCAGCGATCTACCTGCTGGTCAAACAGATGCGCCGGGAGGATCTCCAGTTACAGGCGGATGAAGAGGCGGCCGAACTGCAGAAGGAGATGGACGCGCAGAAGCTCGCGGACCTCAAGACCGTCACGCCCCTGGCCACGCTCCTGGAACTCAACCAGTCCCAGATCGACGAATACCACCGGATCGCCACCGATCAAGCCGACCGGTCCTTCCGGTCCTCGCAACGGGCCATGGCGTTGGGCCTGGTGGTGATTGTCGGCTGCTTCGCCGCCGGCTTGTACTTCGGCAACGGCCAGACCAAGGTCTTCGTCGCCGCCATTGCGGGCGTGGCCGCGGCGCTCTCTGCCTTCCTCAACCGCACCTAGCTGCAGATGTACGGACAGACGTTGAGCCAGCTCAACCGCTACTTCGAGCAGCCGGTCCTAACCGGCTACTACCTGACCGCGGAGCGCCTGGCCCAAAACCTAGGTGAGGATCCCGAGAGTGAGATGCGCCGCCGCATCATCGACCAGGTCCTGGAAGCGAGCGCCCGGATGAACAACGGCGCCTCCGGCGAAGAACCACCGCCACCGGCCAAGCAGCAGGCGAAGAAGAAGCGCGCCGCGGCGACCGAGTAAGGCCAGGACGATCGGCAGCGTTAGCGTTTCCCAGAATTCAACGACTGCCGCGGCAGTCGTAGACCGCGAGTGACAGATCCTTCACTGCTGCTCGGGCACGTTCGGCGTCCAAGCCGTCATCAAAGGCCTCCAACGCAGCGGCCGCCGACACCCGAACGGAACGGGGCAGGCCGTCGTAGGCGGAGAGCCGGTACGCAACGGTGCGACGGGCCTCTTGTTCCTCATCGCTCACTCCATCAGTGGTGAGCGGGAAGACCGCAGCCTCGTACGTCGCGATGCTCAGGAGGACCACGTCAGCGATCCCTTCGGCATAGCCGTCGCCCCTGGCGGCCTGGACGGAAGTCACCGTCGGCCGGGGGCGGACAAGCATTCCGAATCCCGCGCCCAGGCCGGCGGCACCCGCGCCCACGAGGGCGCCCGACCGTTCGGCCACCAGGAAGCCGAGGCAGGCTCCGCTACCCACCACACACACCAGAACCGCGATGGTCATCACGTACACGCGAGTCCTGAGCGGGATCGTCATGGCCAGCAGTATGCCCACGCCCTTGAGGGTGCGGCCGGGGCCCTCATGTCGTTGGCGAGCGGAGTTGTACGTCGCTCGCCGGGCAATGAGCAGTCACTCGGGTGGCGGGCAGTGCGGGTGGAAGGGATGGGAGGTGACATGGACGCTGCCGGAGCCGATGCTGACCACCCCCGTGTCCGTGCCCGATCTGCGGCCTGGCTGTGCTGCGGAGCCGAAGTGGGACGGCTTTCGGGCTCTCGTCTCCGTCGATACCGGCCAGGTGGTGCTGCGTTCCAGGCGCGGCACCGAGATGGGGCCGTCGTTTCCGGAGGTCGTGTCCGGGGCCGTGCAGCTGCCAGACGCGACCGCGTTGGACGGCGAGCTGGTCGTATGGGACGCTGCGGGCCGCCTCGCCTTCGAGCGGCTGCAGAACCGACTTCAGCGGCGCGGCGCCGGGGCGGCCCGGGCTTCGGAAGAGTGGCCAGCCCACTTCGTCGCGTTCGATCTGCTGCGGCTGTCCGGGACGGACACGACCGGGTGGCCGTACCGGCGGCGCAGGGCCGCACTGGAGTCCGTGTTCGCCGCCCGCCGGCTGTCGGCGCCGTGGGCGCTGTGTCCGTCGACCACCGAGGCCGACGTCGTGCGCAAGTGGCTGACGTGGGCCTCGGTCGGGATGGAGGGGGTGGTCTTCAAGAGGCTGGACGACGCCTACCGCCCGTCGGCGAGAGGCTGGCAGAAATACAAGGTCCGCGAGACGAGCGAGGCAATCGTCGGCGCGATCACCGGCTCTCTGGCCGTTCCCCGCACGCTGCTGCTCGGCAGGTACGCCGACGAAGGTCGCCTTCAGTACGTCGGCCGCACCACAACCCTCTCCCAGGCGGCAGGTGCTGCGGTCGCCGGGATGATCGCTCCGGGACGGCGCGGTCATCCGTGGACAGGCTGGTCGTTCTCCGCCGGGTGGGGCAGCCAGGAGAAGCTGAACGTCACGCTGGTGGAACCCGAGCTGGTGGTGGAAGTCGGCGTCGACGTCGCCCGCGACGCTTCCGGCCGGTGGCGGCATCCCGCACGCTGGCACCGTGCGCGCCCTGATCTCTCCCCCGCCGATGTCCCCCGCCTGACGTCACCGCCGCGCTGACGGCGACCGGGCGCGTAGGCGCCGCCGACGCGCAACCGGCTGAGCGCGCCCCGATCCCCGGCTGCGTCCGCGCCGCCCATCCTGCCTTCCCTCATCCTCAACTCCAGCCAGGGCATGGTCGAAGGGGTCGCAACGGGGATGTCAGCGGGCCGACCACGGCAAAACCGTCCAGTGACCTGGGCGGACACGGGGACGGTCCTGCGGACCGCGCAACACCTGACGCAACCCTGCAACCTCCAGCGCAACAGATAGGCGCAACCCTTGGCGCAACCTCGTGCTCCTGGTCGACCGAGGTGGCGGGTCACGCGGCCCGGGCGGCTCCGTGGGCGCGGGCGAGGTGGCGCAGCTCGGGGCGTGCCACCGGTACCGAGGGGGCGGTTTCCCAGTAGGGGTGCCACCACAGCCGTACGGACAGGAGCAGCAGGCGGCGGCGTAGGGCGGTGGTGTCGCGGGGGCGGGTGGCGGCGAGCGCGTCGTAGGTGGCGTTCCAGGCGGCTTGCGTCTGCACCAGGTCGTCGGGGAAGTCGGTCGCGTCCATACCGGCATTAGATCGGTTGTTCGAATTTGGTGTCACATCGGACACGCCCCGACCGGAGCCGTGGTCGGGGCCGCGCCGGGCGTGGTCGGCCCCATGGTCGGGGCTGTGGTCGGGCCTGTGGTCGGCCCGCCACGGCGGCCCGGCCCAGTCTGGAGCAGCACCCGGGCGGGTGATTTTCCTTCGCGTACGCGGGCGCCGCCCTAGCGGCGCGCGTCCAACTTGCCTGGTTTTAAGGGGTATTGACAGGTTTCCTAGTGTTATGTCATGTTCTGTCCGCCGCTTCCGGCGAACGAGCGAGAGGTGATCTCATGCGACGAACCGAGTACGACGCGGGCCAGGCCGCCAAGCGCCTGAAGGTGCCCGCAGCGGCCTTCCGGTGGGCCCGGCACGCCGGCCTCATCCCCGACCCGGACGTGTCCTCCTGGCAGTGGTCCCGGGCCGCCGTGGAGGCGCTGGACGCCGACGCCATCCGGGCCGCGATGCCTTCCCCGCCGATCTCCGGCGGTGCGGCGGCCGACCGGATCGCCGACGCACTCGGCACCCCGAACGTGATCAGCGAGAAGGCGAACGTCACGGCGTTCGTGGTGCGGCGGTTCGTCGACCGCGGCCTGCTGGTCGACCTGAGCGCGAACCCCGAGGGGACGCTGCACCACCCCGGCCAGGTCGCGGAGGTCTGCGCGCGGGAGGACCTGGCGGACCTGGTCGCCGCCGACAGCCCGCTCGGGCCCGAGCAGGCCGCCGCCCGGCTTGGGGTGCGCAGGGTTGAGTTCGACTGGATGGTGCGGCTCGGTTGGGTCCGCTCGCCACAGTCGATCGAGGTCCGCTTCGGCACGAGCCGGGCCGGGGCCGTCGACGTCGCCCTTTACACCACGGCCTCCGTCGACGCAGTCGTCCCCGCCCACCCCGAGCTCGACTGGGGCCAGCTGCGCGCGGTGGAAAAAGGCCGGCGCTCCCCACTCGCCGCGCTGGCAAAGCAGGCCGCCCCGGCCTGACCCGGGCCGCTGCTCGCCGACGCCGCCTCCCCCCCCGTGTCCGATGGGAGGGGGGGCGTCGCCGTGTGCGGTCAGCCGCGGCGGAGGAACAGGGCGCGGAGCTTGCCCGGGTTCACCGCTCAGGCGTGCCCGGCCGCCGGCTCCCACAGCGGCCGGGCGCGCCCGGTCCCGTCGCAGTGGAAGCACCGGCCACCCCCGCGCGTGCTGCGGGCACCGGTGGTGCCGGCGACATGTCGGAAGAGCCGGGTGAGGCCCGCAGTGTGCCCCTCGTGGATCGGGAGCTCCTGTCGTCTGCCGAGTGTGCCCTCCAGCGCGACGCCGGGGCCGGTGAAGTGGGCGTGCAGGCCCCCGGTGATCGCACGGAGCGTCTCATTCACTTCGCGTATCGTCTCCGCGCCGGACAGCTGCACGCGGGCCGCGAGGACGGTGTCGGTGGCCGCGGTGAAGGACAGAGTCCGACCGGGCGGGCGAGCGGCCCTACACGGCCCACAGGAGCGGGATGAGTGTGCTGGAGCTGGCAGGGCGTGCCACAGGCCGCCCGGCAAATCCTGGGGTACGGTCTCTTCTCGGCTGCGTCTCATACGGCCTGTGTAGGGCCTCCGGTGGGCTGTCGCCGCCAGCTGTTCCCGTTCGTCCCAGGCGGTGGCATGAGGTCTTGGGCTCCCGTTCCGCCCGCCGGGCCAGACGCCGGGCAGCCCTCTCCGTGACGGGGACGTGCCCGACGTCGCGCGCCATCAGCGGCCAGGGGGCTCCGGGTAGCGCGCGACTTGCCCGCCAGGACGACATGCAGCCGCGGGAAGGTCTGAGAGCGGGTGTAGCGGTGGCGCTGCCAGAACGGCTACGTACCGCCGATCGTGCCGCGGGCGCCTTCCCAGACGCGGTGCCCGGCGTAGCGCTCGTAGTCCCAGACCTCCTTGGCGAGGCGGGCCTGGGACATGGTGCCGTTGTCGAGCTCGAAGAGGCGCACCTCGCTGGTCTTGGTCGGCAGCGCGAGGACGGCGTCGGTGTTGAAGCTCAGGCCGGTCTCCTTGATGGCGTGGTTGACCTCCACCTGCCAGTCGGTCAGATGCTTGCGGCCGCCGTAGCCGAGGATCATGTCCGTCACTGCGACGCCGTGCGGACCGAACCCGGCGCGAAACGGCCTTCGCGCCGGTGCTGGCCTTCGGGCGGGGAGGCAGCTCGTTGCCGTCGGCCAGAGCCTTCTGCCCCGCCGGGGTCAGGTTCCAGATCGGGGGGCGTCCGGCCTTGCCGTTCGTCTCCGTCAGCCCGAGCTCCGCCAGCTTGTTCATCACCTTGCGCACGTACGACCGGCCGTCGGCGTCTTCCTTCGTGATCGCCTGAGGCATCTGCCGGACCGTGGCTATCCGCACGCACCCCAGCATCCGCAGCGCATCGGCCCGCACCTTGGCCGCGGGGGCGGACTTCTTCCCCTTCGCCGACGTCTTAGGGGAAGGGAGAGAGGTGTCAGCGTGCCGGGAGGCACCCTGGCGGGCTGTGTGAGCTGCGGTGATGGACACGACGTTGGAATCGCTCGCGGCACCGTTCACGGCACTGGTTTCCTGGCCGCCCCGAGGGCGTTCACAGCACCCCTTGTCCAGGTCGGGCGCGGCTCCGGCTTGGGCTGTCGGGCGCTGCCTGGCGTACGTCGTGATCAGGCTCCTCACGCAGTGGCGCAGGGGACCGGATGAAATCCCCCGTCATGTGCTAGAGGTGTGACGAAAGTCGACGGTGTGACGCTCCACTGAGCACCGTTGCCGATCCGTGATCGTCAGGCGGGTGCGGCGCAGAGCTCGGAGACGATCGCGAAGGAGGTCGTCACCATAGGCACCGCCATGGCCGGCGGCATCGCCGCGTGGGTGGTCTTGCCGTGCGCCATGCCGTTGCGGATCTTCCGGCCGTAGTCGAGGTACTCCGCCTGCCGTTCCGTCAGGACGCCCGCGTCGGCGCCCTGCTTGATGAGCTGGTGCAGCGGCTTCTTGCCCGCGTCTGGGATGCGGTCGCGCAGCACGATCTCCACCGCGATCAGGGAGTGCATGACCGCCACGGTGGAGAACTCGTAGCAGTAGTACGACTGGCGCAGCAGCTCACGGGTCGTGCTCAGGACGGTCGCCGCGGCTTCGGGTACGCCGGCGGGCACGACCAGGTCCTTAACGAGTTCGTGCATGTCGGCGTACTGGGTGACGAAGTGATGGGCCCGGGAGTCGGGTACGGGGAACGGCAGGCGCTGATCAGCGGCGGCGTTCCACGGCAACGGCATGCGCGTGCCGTTGCCGGCAGGCCCCGTCCGGGCAGGTGGCTCCTCCCCGAGGAAGAGCACAGCCAGGGCGATCTGGAGCACGAGCGCTGCCCGGTGCCGGGAAGGCGTGTCGACCAGGTCGTGCAGGACGTTGTTGCGGAGGTTCATCTGCCCCTCGACGTTGCCCAGCACTGTCCGGAGGACGAGGGGCCACGGCTCGGGGAAGCCGAGTTCATCCAGCTTGTCGAGGAGGGAGCCAAGCTGCTGGACCTGTCCGATGGTCTCCCCTTTTGCGTGCGTGATCACCGCGATGTCGGTTGCCTGGAGTCGGCGGCGCAGTGTGCCTTCGAGTCGCGGCAGGGCCAGGGCCAGGGCCGTGTCGACATCGCCCTCCCAGAACGCCTCGAAGGCGCGGGCGAGACCGCGCATCCGAGTCTCCGGAGCGTGCTCCGGGCTGGCGAAGAACGGCACGAGGTCCTCCGCCGTCGGGCGGAACCGGTCGCGGACTCGGTCCAGCTGGGCTTCGACGACCAGGCCGTGCACCTCGAGGGCGAAAACGTGCTGCCGAAAGAAGAAGCAGCCTTCTCCTCCGATGCTTTCGCTCCCGGTGGTGCGCGTCACGACGGGGCCGTTGGGGTTGATGTACACCGTCGGCAGGGACAGCAGCCCGGACGGCAGGGCTGCGGAGTCACTCATCGTGGGAGGAGTGGTGGCGATGAAGTGAAGTGCGTGCTCCATGCTGTGGGCGGCGTCGATGGCTGCGCTCGCTGCCTCCAGGTAGCCCGGCGGCAGGGGGACCGGCGTGCGGATGGTGTCCATGGACATTTCGTCCCGCCCGATCTTTTGCTGCGTTCGGCGCACCTCATCGAGGGCGTCGGTCAGCCCGCTGTTGCGGGCATGTCGGGCAGCGTCTTCCAGGGTGAGGAGTTTCCGCAACCCGGTGCTGCTGTCGGCCAGTTCCATACGGGCGCGGTGGATCCTTTCGTTCACGTCTCGGCGCTCATGGTCGGTGCGCACCACGCGGCGGAGCTCTTCGAGGAACTCCACCCGGTAGTGGAACTGGTCTTCTCCGCGGTACTCGTCGGCGGCACGTTCGAGCAGGGCGTGCACGACGGACCAGTTGTCTTTGCCGGCCACGAGCGGGGCGGTCATACGGGTGAGCACGTCCGGCAATGGGGTCTTCCAGTCGAGCGCGGCATGGCCCAGGGCGATCATTTCGCCGACGATGTCCGTACACTCCGGCCGCCGGGTAGCGGCAGCCAGTCCGTGGGCGAGCACCAGGGCGTCCGCTGCACGAAGCCGGGCCAGCTCGACTTCGAAGGTTTCCGCGGCCCCCGCGCGGGTTGGCCGGTGCCTCCTGGTGGTCCTCGGCCTTCGTCAGCAGCGTGCAGGCACCACTCCGGTAGCTGTGCACCGCGGAGCGGAGGTGCTCGATGGGCCGTGTTCCGTGCCGGGCCTCCCAGAGCAGGTGGTGAAGCCGGGCCCGGACCAGGGGGTGGGTCATCTCGGGGGCGTAGGCCGCCCAGACCTCAAGGACCGCGGGCGCCATGTCTTTCACGGCCCTCCGAACCAGGTCACCGTTGTCGTCGGTGCTGCGAAACGGTCCGAGGACAACGTCCCAGTTGCCGTCCTGCAACCGGAACTCCATGGCCGCCCACAGGGCCGCGAAGTGCTCGTGCTCCTCCTCGTCCGGGTTCGTGTGCGACCAGCCAGCGCGCAGGGCCCGCCCGGCCTTGTGCAGTGGTTCGCAGGAGTCGACTCCGCTGTTCACCGTGCTGAGAACTGCTGGCTGAGCATCCATCTCGACTCCTGACTCCAGGTTAGCGGTCGAACTCTAGGCGACCGTCCCGGCCAGGAACGAGTGGATTGTGAAGCTGGGTGACCTCTTCTGCATCGACGGCGTGGCTTGCCCGATATGGACTTCGGTTTACCCGCTTCTGCCAGAGGCTTGCCCACGTCAGCCGCGTAGGCGGGAGAACCAGCTGGTGCCCCTCTGCTCGGGCGCCAGCCTGGTCCTGCTCAATGTTCGGGCGGACGCCACGAACGTCAGTCCGGGCCGCAGGTCGCGGGTGCCGCACAAGCACGGGCGCGGCTCCGGGACGATGTTCCAGTCAGCGCCTTCTGCTTCTATAGCGCTCCACCGTTCGTCGGCGAACTTCGCCCCGCAGCCAGTGCATACGAGACAGGGAGGATCCGCTCCCGGCCCAGAAATGCGGCTTGTAGGAGACGAGCGTGTCACGGAAGGCGTAGCGGACGTACCAGTCCTCCCCCGGCCGGGTCGGCCAGGTCCAGCCGTGCTCGTTGAGGAGGTCGTCTCCCTCGTCCTCCCCGAAGGCGGCGTCGGACGGCAAGCCGCTCCGATCGCCTGGTGCCGTGGCCTCCGCCGGCGCCCAGTCAGGCGGGGCGGGCGGCCGCGCGGCAGGGGACCGACGGTCCTCTTCCATCGCGCGCAGTTGGTGCGGGTTGAAGAAGCGGCCCTTACGGGTTCAGCGGCTCGGTTGCGCGACGAAGCCGACGCCCGTGTGGCGGGCGCCGGCTTGATGCGGGTAGGTCATGCGCCAACATGAACCTTCCGGGTGTCCCTGTCCGCATCGGTTGCAGCCAGTAGCAGTTCAAGGACCTTCGCGGGCCGGGAAGGCCAGCCTCGCCGTGTTCTGGTGCCCAGCATCACTCACGGACAGAAACTGCGGCAAACCCAGCATGGACGCGGATGAACCATCTCCGCGTTTCCGGCGGCCCGGGCTGTCGACGCCGAGACAGCACTGCTGCTCACGCCCTCTGAAAGCGGCGAGAGTGCGTGAGGGGGTGAGAAGGGATCCCTTGGACACCGAAGAACCAAACAACGGGCATTATCGGCATAGGGCGCATCCCCGTCGTTCATCGACCGGTGGGAAACGGCGTGGGACTGGAATGATGGCGCCATGCCCGGCCCGAGCCGTGACGCCAATCGCACTCGTGGCAGAGGGATTTGCAGCCAGTAGCAGTTCGTCCGCCCTGGTCCGCCGCGTTGGCGCCAGGGCCGCCGAGAGGATCTCCGCATGACGATCGACGGTACCCGTGTGCCCGGAACCAGGCCCGACCAGGTGGACACCCCGCCCCGGTTCGGCGCGCCTCAGGCCTTCACCGCCGTGTCTTACCCCGCCCTGGGCGTCGTCCTGCACGTTACCGGAATGCCCCTGCAGGGCATCTTCATCCTGCTGGGCGGATGCGGTGTCCTGGGCGCCGCGGCGGTCTTCGCCGTCGGCGGCGGCCGAAGGCGCCTGGCCGGGCTGGCCGCCGCCGTGCTGCGTGCCTCGGCCGGGAAGTAGGCGAGGGCTTATGGGGCGCGCAGAGAAGCCTGTTGACCACAGTCGGCCCGCGTGCGGTCGGCTGGCCGAACACCTGCGCAGCTGGCGGAACTCGGCCCGGATGACGTACGCGACACTGGCCGGCCTCACGGGGCTGTCCCCTGCCACGCTGAAACGGGCGGCCTCCGGAGCCGTGGTGCCGAGGCGCACCACAGTCGAGTCCTATGTCGAGGGCTGCGGCGGAGGACCTGAGGCCGTGCAGGCCGCAGAGGAGCTATGGCGCCGGGCCCGTGTGGAGGAACGCGGCCGGCTCTCGGGGCTGCGTCACCCGCGGCCCGAACTCATCAGTGATGCCGCCGATTTGAGCAGGTCGCTGGAGGCTGTATGGGAACAGGCCGGGGCGCTAAGCCTGCGGGAGATCCGGGACCGCTCAGGCAACCCGCACGCGCTTCCGGTCAGCAGCGCCGCCCGCATCGTCAACCGCGACACGATCCCCGCCGACACCCAGCAACTGCAGGCCTTTCTGACCGGCTGCGGCATCACACCCGAGCGGCACACACCATGGCTGGCCGCCTTCACCAAGATCACCAGCTCCGCCCCCGGCGCAAACGCGGCGCAGGTATCGCCGACACCACCGGACGCTGCGAAAGCACGGCAGCAGGCCATCATCCGGCGTCTGCACCACCTGAATACTGTGGACGCCGAACGCCGTACGCAGGGGTTGGCCGATCACTACGCCAGTACCGCATGGCGGCGCTTCCTCGACCTGCTGCCGGCCCCGACCACTGACTGGATCATCGCCAGCGGAATGCAGAACTATCTGGCAGCAGAAGCCACCCGCAACGGCACAAGCGCACAAGGCTTCAAGCCCTGGCAACCAGACTTTCTCCTGACGCACGACGGCAAGCACATGGTGTTCGAGGTGAAGAGCACATCCAACCCCGGACGGGGGCCGCAGGCCGGCGGAGCACTGAAGAGCCCGGGCAAGCCGCCGTGCGACGGCGGAAGCCCCGCCGCACGGAGAGAGGCCGATCACAACCCCCGGTCACCCCGCGCCCTCGGCATGGTCTCGCAACAGCGCAGATAGCGCCGTTCCGATTACTCGCTGGCGGAGAGCGGCTCTTCACACGCGTCTACATGGATCAGCGGCGACCTGGGGCCAAGCTCTGCAGGACTGCCCTGCGAGCCTTGGACTATCGTCCGGCCGTATCGGCGCATGCCCGCCACCTTCCTCAGCGACTCTCACGGTGGCGATGTGGGTGGGCCACTCGAGCAGGGTCGTCGTGAGGAAGCATGCCCGCTACGTCGATGAGGGGCACCACAACGGAGTACAGGTCTTCTCCGGCGGGGTTGGCGAGCCCATGATGGCGCTGCGCCACGGAAAACCCGGCGCCCGAGACCAGGTCCGCGAGCTGCAGCGAGGGATGTTGCATGGACTGCCCTCGCAACAGTTGTCCCAGATGCACTCCCCTGGACAGGTAGCGGAACTCGGGATGCCCACGGTCACGTGCTTCCGTCTCGATGTCGTCGAGATTCGCATCGGACAGGGCTCTTTGGGGGCCTCCCCCTGAGTGGTGGACACGCTGATACTGGATCTGCTTGATCCGGAGGAAGTGAGAAGACCGCCGATGGCGTTGAAGGACTACTCGGAGGAGTTCAAGGCCGATGCCGTGGCCTTGTACGAGTCCACACCCGGGGCGACCTACAAGAGCATCGCCGCCGATCTGGGCATCAACCGGTCCACCCTGCGTGAGTGGGTCCTGCCGGACCGGGAACGCCGCGGCGTCACCGCCGGCCCGGCGCCGGACCGGCAGACACCGGCCCGGACCGGGACGTCACTGCCGGCCGAGCCGGACGAGCGGATCCGGCAGTTGGAGGCCCGGGTGGCCGAGCTCGAGGCGAGCGAGCGGAAGCTGGCGACCGAGCGGGACATCCTCCGCAAGGCGGCCAAGTATTTCGCCGGGGAGACCACCTGGTGAACCGCTTCCAGTTCGTCGACGACCACCGGGCCACCTACGAGGTGAAGCGGCTGTGCGAGGTCCTGGGCCTGAACAGGTCCAGCTACTACAAGTGGCTCTCCGGCCGGCAGGCCAGGGCTGCCCGACAGCACCAGGACCGGGTCCTGGCCGAGCGGATCCGCAAGGTCCACGGCGGGTCCGGCGGCGCCTACGGATCCCCGCGGGTGACCGCCGAGCTCAGGGAGAAGGGCCTGCGGGTCAACGAGAAACGTGTCGCCCGGGTGATGCGGACGTTCTCGATCACCGGTATCCGTCTGCGCAGACGCGTCCGCACCACCGTCGCGGACCCGGCCGCCGCGCGGGTTCCGGACCTGTTCCAGCGCGACTTCACCGCCACCGAGCCGGGGCGGAAATACATGGGGGACATCACCTATCTCCCCCTCGCCGACGGGGAGTTCCTCTACCTCGCGACCGTCCTGGACTGCTTCAGCCGCAGGGTTGTCGGCTGGTCCATCGCCGATCACATGCGCACCAGCCTGGTCACCGACGCCTTGCGGATGGCGGCCTCGACCCGTGGCGGCCTGGACGGCTCGACCTTCCACTCCGACCACGGGGCGCAATACGGCTCCCGGGCCTTCGCCGACCTCTGCGACCAACTCGGAGTCACCCGGTCGATGGGAGCGGTGGGCACCAGTGCGGACAACGCGGCCTGCGAAAGCTTCCACGCCTCCCTGAAGCGCGAGACCCTCCAAGACGCCCGCGACTACGGCGACGCCGCCACCTGCAGAAGAACAGTCTTCGCCTGGCTGACCCGCTACAACACCCGCCGCCGGCACTCCGCCAACGGCCACCTCAGCCCCAACGCATACGAACACCGACACCACGCAGCTAAACTCACGCTCGCCGCGTGATCAAAGAACGCGTGTCCACCATCACGGGGGAAGGCCCTACGTCCGGTCCGTACCCGCAGCGCAGGTGCGCAGGAACCCGTCCGCCTCCCCCACCACCGAGCAGTCCGCGTCCACGACCGTGTAACAGACCCGCCCGCCGGCACGGACGATCTCCTGCACCCGTAACTGGCCCACCACAAGCCGACCACCCACCCAGCACCACCCCCTCCGAACCGGAAACCACCCCGGTGGCGGCACCCCGGCCCCGAGTCCACACCCCTCCCCCACACCCGCGGACCACTCCACGCGAACGTCCCACACACACCAGCGACGGTTGGTAAAGTCCGTCACCCTCACACGCCAGAACGCCTCCTCGGGTCACGTTGGCGGTAGGCATCCTCAGGGGCAGGCATGGCCGACGGCCCGGTGGCTCATCCACACCACCACATCGCACACCCGCAGCGCACTCACCGTCTTGGGTAGCCCCGCGGCCTGTCTCAGCTCCAGCAGCTGGCGGTGCAACGCAGCGTCGTCCTCGCGCAGCGCGGCATGGAGAGCGAGCCAGAAGGACGACGGCCGGCCGACGGCACAGCGGACGACGCGGTCGTAGACCGGGAGCAGTCGGGGACGCTTGCGGGCCAGGATCTTCCCGGCGATGACCCAGTTGACCCCATACTGCTCGCAGAGCAGACCCCAGGCCTGATCCGCTGGCGAGCCGTCGGCCACGACGAGCGCGTCGGCGTCAACCATGTCGATGTCCCTGGGAATAGCGTGCAACAGCCCGGACAGCCGCGTGCCGAGGCGGCCCTCCAGGATGTCCAGCGCAACAGGTGCCGGAACGGTCACCGACAATGTCTGCACCGCGATCAGGTCCTCCGCCGTGATCCGGTCAGCGACCTCCGGCCGGTCACCCCCACCGGCCAGATGCTCGAACCTACTCCCGGTGAACGGCACCGTGCCGGGCGGCAGACCGAGACCGAAGTAACGCCGCAGATCAACGACGGCCTGAGGATCAGCGATGAAGGGACCCAACCGTTCCACGAAGGGCTTCGAAGGACCAACGGAAAACACCAGCAACTCCTTTTCTGTGCTGGTTGCCGCCGGGGGAGTATTTGCCCCGTGGCTATCGAGATGGCCGTCTCCGCCAGTTCCTCCGGAGATATCGGATGGTTGCCGGAAGAGTCAGGAATCACGGCGGACAGGGACCATACGGCATGAGGCGGAGTCGAGTACGAGGGACAGGCTGCTATCCCCATGGCCAGGCGCTTCGGTGCCGCGGTCGACGCAGCGTTCGTTTGGCACATCGAGAACGGCAGCCATCGCGCCAGTCAAAGAGGAGGTATACAGCAGGCCGGAGACCGGCTCCTGGGGGCGGAAGACATGCAGGAGGTACTCGGTGACCACCTGGGTGGGTACATAGTCGATCTGCTCGTAGGCGGAACGCGCGGGCTTGGTCAGTTGGGCGGTGAAGTCTCTCAGGAAGATGAGAGGGCGGCGGTCCGCCGCTCGGTCGAGGTCGTACAGGGAGGGCACGGGCGGCAGGTCCGTGAAGTCGACGACGGTACAGGGAGCAGACGTCACGAAGGCTGCGGCCGTCGCCCAGGACTCCTCACTGCGTAGTGAGGTCTCCTGGACCGCGGTTTCGGCGTCGATCGCCCCGTAGAACATGGGGATACCTGCCGGGCTCATACGGTTGGCCTGCCGCGCGTGTTCACGTGGTGCTGTGCCCAGGCGCCGCGCGTTCCAGTCGACCTGCGGCTCGTCGTGGGTCAGCGCACGCCACAGGCGAGTGCCGGCGGGCAGTTCCTTGGCGAGACCGAGTCTGTCGATGAGGTCGCCCACGTGGTCAAGGATGCGGCCGGCCGATACCTCGCCGGCTCCCAGCCACTCCTCCTCCATTTCCCGCAGCCAGAAAACGTAGCGGGTGCGGTACTGCACCTGCTCACAAAAACGGGCCCACCCACCGCGAAGAGCCTCATCACGGCGAGGGGCAATGAAGTCGACAGGCACCCACGGCTGGTCGATGATGGCATCGCATACGGCATCCAAAAGGCCATCACCTACGAGGACATCTGAGCCGCCACAGTCCTCGACCACCTCCCACGTATCCAGGATGGTCCACTGGTAGCCGCCTTCTCTGCCGTCCCAGGAGACCCCCTCGTCGTCAGCGGAGCGGTACTCGGTGTAGATGGCTGCGACGAACCTCTCCAGCAGAACATCGAGCTCAGCAGCCGGAGACTGTCCGCAAAAGCTGCAGGCGTCCTCATCATTCTCGGCAGCGCTCAGCACCGCTTCGAGGACGTCATCGTTCACACAGCCGGTGCACACGTATTGATCGGTGAAGCACCAGCCCTGATCGTCCTGCTCCTCGATCATGCGCTTGTAGAGCCCCATCAGCAGTCGCTTCTTCTCCGGTGCGCGCCTGATGCGCCAGTGTGGTCGTCAAAGGTCAGTGTCAGACGCGGGCTCTGTGTCCACTCCGAGGTCGAACCGCATCTGCTGGCGCATCTCGGACAGGAGCGCCCACGACTGTTCGACGCCGGCTTCGAATGTGTTCACATCTTCCTGGTTGTAAGGAGTGCTCGCGGCGATCTGCTTCAGCCGTCCGTAGCCAGCGTTCAGACGCCTGCTGGCTGCGCCCGCACCTGCCATTACCTGCAGGGGGACGATCATCTGCGCCTCGGCGTAGCTTTCCCGAAGTGTCGTACGGCGGGCCTCAAGCTGTTCAAGCGCGGCCTCAATCCCTGTCCCGTTACGCAGCGCGTGCATGAAGTCGACCTGTGCCGTCAGGTACTGGCGGGCTGCCGTGTTGAGCGTGATGTAGCACGTCCTGCGCAATGCGATGGATTCCTCAGCCCGGTTGCGGGCCCGCTCCGCCTCGAGCATGGCCTCTGCGTGGTCGCGCTCCTCGCGTCGCTGCTCCGCAGCCGCCTCCATCTCCATCCGCTTGGTGCGGTCCGCACGGCTCTGTGTCAACAGTGAGGCGCCCAAGGTGCCAACCACACCAACCACGGCCACCAGTAAAGCCGTCCATCCCGCCCCCACAACCCCTCCATACTCTCCGATGCATGACGATTATCGGCTGAGGCCAGGGTTTCTCGTCCTGCAAAGCCAGAGTTCCTGACCGGGCTATGCCACACGCGCCATGAAGCCTCCCTCAGTAGCACTTCAAGCTCGGCGGAACGTACCAGGTTGCGCACGGGCACCCGGTTCCCCAAGCCGGACCGGCCGAGCGAACACCTCTGCCGCCTCGCATTCCGTATCCCACCGGATCATCAGAGGCGGAGCAGGAGATCATCGACGACGCGCCGAGCTCTAAGTGGCCAGCGACGTACGGCAAGACCACGTGCAGCGCGGGCTTGCTCGGCGGCCAGATGCCGTCCCGTGACGGTGACGGGAGCGTCGTCGCCGAGCCCTCGCAGCATGCCGTCGTAGGGGCAGCCCACCTCGCAGCCGTCCTCGCGGCGCTCAAGGGTGCCGGTGGTCAGGTGGTACAGGTGAGCGCCGGTGTCGGCGATCCCGCCCGGCGCGGTCGTCATGGTGATGAACTGGTTCAGCTGCGCGGCCGCGGCACTGGTGGAGAAGACGAAGACGTTCTCCTTGCGGCGCAGCGGATGGTCGACGGGCAGGCCGGTGATGTAGGCGGGGTCGTCGAGGGAGCCGTCGCGTTCGGCGCTGACGTGGGCGGGGTCGTACTGGCCCAGGCATTCCAGGCAGGCGCGTCCGGGGGCGGCGATGTGGGCGCGCCATTCGGCGCCGCGCAGGCGTCCGCCGCGGGCGTCGACGGCGATGCCGCCGTCGACGACGGGGATGAGGTGGGTGCAGGCGAGGAGGTTGAGGACGGCGCGGGGCCAGGGCCGGTCGACGCAGGAGAAGATCACGTCGCAGTCGGCCGCGGCGGCGAACCCAGCCGGTTCGACCACGCTCAGCTCGTACGGCGTCGCCCGGAAGTGCGTGGCGGTGGCCGCGCGGCGGGCGGTTCGGGCGGCGAGACGGGCCTTGGCCCGGTGCAGGCGCACGTCACGGATGGTGGCGTGCAGGAGCCGGTCGAGGTTGACCTCTTCGACGGTGTCGAAGTCGAACAGGCTCAGGCGCTGGATACCGGTGCGGGCCAGGGCTTCGACGACGAGCATGCCGACCGAGCCGCATCCGACGACACCGACATGCAGGCGGGCCAGGTCGTCTTGGGTTGCCTGCCCCCAGGCGGAGACGGTGCGCAGCTGCCGGTTCGTCGCCGCCGGCACAGGGAGAAGACGGTCGTTGAAGGTGATCGTCAGGTGGCCGCCGACCACGCGGACGTTCTCCGCCTCGGTGGGGGTGAAGCGGCGGGGGGCCTGCTGCTGCCAGATGCGGGCGCCGAATCCGGCATCGGTGCCCGCGAAGGTCAGACCGACCAGCGGGCGGCCGGTGATCACCTGGGTCTGCGCGGCGAATGACGTCTCGGCCGCGTGGTCGATGCCGTTCAGGCTCTGCCATCCGCGGCCTTGAGGATGGGCGTGGATGAAGCCGAGCCCGCAGCCGTGCTCAGCTGCGAGGGCGGCGGCGCGCAGGAAGTAGGCGCTGGTGAAGTCCACCGTGCCGTGCACGATCCGCTCGCCGTCCTGCGGCAGCACCACCTCGGTGAGCAGGGCGGTGGTGCGGCTGGCGCCGGTGCTCGGCTGCCACAGCACGAAACAGCAGTCCTCCTGCTCGTCCGCACGGCGCAGGTGGCCGGTCAGGTGCCGGGCGACCTCGCTGGTCATCGCGACCGAGAAGCAGCTGATCATGCGGAGGGTCCATTCTCCAGCTGCGTGAACAGGGTGCGCAGGTGCCGCAGATAGCCGCGGACCGTACGATCCTGCGCCCAGTCGGCGGGCGGCCGGCTCCAGTGCTCCCACCCCTGCCCCAGCGGAGAAGTGTGCACCGCACCGTGGGGGTGCCCCAGGCGGGGGGCGATGTGCGGGCCGTGCGGGGCTGACAGCGGCCAGTCGGGCACCAGCTCCAGGCCGATGCGTACCGTCGTCCCGGCCCGCGGGCCGACCTCGATGAGGTAGTCGAAGACCGCGAAGTTGCCGCTCTGCTCTACCGCGTAGCCGGCGCGGCGCAGGCCCGCGAGCATCCCCGCGGGCCCCGCCTCTGGCACCACCGCGGTCATGCGGTCGGGGTCGGGCCGGTGGAGACCGACACGAACGTCTCCCGCTCGTGCACGCTGATCTCCTCATTCCCGCGGCCGGCGAACGAGTGCTGGTGCCGCCCGGTGATCCGGACCAGGTAGTGCGTGCCCACGTCGATACCGGCCAGGCCCAGGATCGCGTTCGGCGTCGTATGCTTCGGCACCTCCACCGGCTCGGCGTCCACGGTGACGGTCACCATCTTGTACCTGGTCTCCTGGTGCTGGGTGTCCGCAGTCGTCATGACGACCTCCTCTCCCCCGGCCCACCACAGCGGGCCGGGATATGCGAAAGGCGGGCTCGAAGCCCGCTACTTGCTCTTCTTTCGAGCCGCGCGACGCGCGCTCGTTCACCGTCGTCGACGGGTGCCTACGCACCGTCGACTGCTTCACGAACCGACCCGTGACCGCACTCCGACCACGCTTCCCACCAGACCCACTCGCCTTACTGGACCTGCCCGGCACGACGCACCTCCTTCCAGATCTAGCCGATCTGACCTGCAAGAACCCTTCATCACGAAGAAGATTTCATACACCCAATAGGTGGATGAAACTTTTCTTGATCGAGAGAGTAGCATGGAAGCGACAGGTATACACAAGAGGTCTCTGGGGCTGCCGGTGGACATCGCCTTCGACGACGCGGAGCTCGCCCGCGTCTGCAACAGCGACGCGGCACGCCGGGCGCGCTACGGACCGGAGGCCGCCGTCACCCTCCACAGACGCCTCGGCCAGATGGCCGCCGCCGACCACCTGGCCGACCTGCATCACCTCGCGGCCGCCCGGCTACGGTCCGACCCAACCGACAGCGGCGTCAGCCGGATCGTCTCGCTCGGAGACCACGGCCACCTCGTCGTACGCCCCCGCGACGACCCGCCCGCCACTCACCACGACGGCACCCTCGACGAGCACTCCGTACGTGCCCTGATAGTCACCGCGATCGCCATCACGCGATGACCGCCCCCGCCGCCCTCGCCTCCCCGACCTCAGAGAGGCACCACCCGTGACCCCGCCTCCCGCCCCGCCCTTCGTCTACGCGCCCGACTCCGCCCGGCCACCCGGCGAGACCCTCAAGGAACAGCTGGAAGCGCTCGGCATCCCGCAGGCCGACCTCGCCCGGCGCACCGGCCTGTCCACCAAGCACATCAACCAGATCGTCCAGGGCACCGCGGTCCTCACCCCCGAGACCGCGCTCCTCCTCGAGCGCGCCACCGGCATCCCGGCCTCCATGTGGAACCAACTGGAAGCCGCCTGGCGCACCCACGCCACCCGCCAGCAGGAGCTCCAGCAGCTCAGCAAGCGCATCGACTGGCTCGACAACTTCTCACTGACCGAGCTCGTCAAGCGCAACATCCTGCCGAACAAGAACAGAAGCGCGGACAACCTCCAGCGTCTGCTGGCGTTCTTCGGCGTCGCCGACCCAGGCATCGCCGAAGACCTCTGGCGCAGCTACCGCACTGCCTTCCGCCGCTCCACCGTCTTGAAGACCGACGACTACGCCACCGCGGTATGGCTGCGCCAGGCAGAACTCAAGGCCCGCGCCCTGCCCTGCCAGCCGTTCGACCGCGCCGCCCTCACCGCCCTCCTGCCCAGCCTGCGCGCCCTCACCCTGGAAGACCCGGCAACCTGGCCCAACCGCATCACCCATCTATGCGCCCAGGCCGGCGTAGCCGTCGTCTTCCTCCCCGCCCCTCCCCTGACCAGCGTCTCCGGCGTCACCCGCTGGCTCACCCCCGACAAAGTCGCAATCGCCCTCAGCGACAGGTTCAAAAAAGACGACCACTTCTGGTTCACCGTCTTCCACGAGATCGGACACACCCTCCTGCACGGCAAGAGACTGACCTTTCTCGACAACACCGACCGCGCCGACGAACGCACACCCGAAGGTGACCGCAGCGAAGAAGAAGCCGACGCCTTCGCAGCCCAGACCCTCATCCCGCCCGAGCACAACGCCGCATATCGACGCCTCGCCCGCAGGCCCATGCCCTTCGACAACATCAAAGCCTTCGCCCGCCAGGCCGGCATCGCCCCCGGCATCGTCGTCGGCCGCCTCCAGCACGACGGCGCCCTGCCCTGGACTCACGGCAACAACCTCAAACGCCCCGTCCGCTTCCCCCACAACGGCCCCGCCGAGGACCAGCCACAGTGACCGACCACACCCGCAAAGGCACAGTCGCAGCACCGGGCTCCCCCGACTTCGCCCTGCACACCCTGGGCTGGCGAGCATTCCAGGACCTGTGCGCAGCCGTACTCCGCGAAGTGTGGGCACAGTCCGTACACACCTTTGCCGACTCCAACGACGGCGGACGCGACGGCGCCTTCTACGGCACCTGGCAACAGCCACCTGACCCGATCGGCGTCCAGGACCTGCCCGACGGCCCATTCGTCCTGCAGTGCAAACACACCAAGAAAGCCGACGCCACCCTCGCGCCCTCGGATCTCGACGACGAGTTCGCCAAAGTCCAGGCTCTGGTGGAACGGGGCCTGTGCGGTAGCTACGTCCTACTCACCAACGCGCGGGTCAGCGGCACCTCGGAAGCCACCATCCGACGACGGCTGCTCGATGCCGGCGTCGCGTACCCGCTGGTCCTCGACGGCCAGTGGATCTGCGACACCATCGCCACACGCCAGCGCCTGCGGACCTTCGTGCCCCGCGTCTACGGACTCGGCGACCTCTCCCAAATCCTCGACGAACGCGCCTACACCCAAGCACAGGCCCTGCTCGGCTACCTGCGAGAGGAACTGGCCACCTTCGTGGTCACCGACGCCTACAAGCATGCCGTCCAAGCTGTGCAAGACCACGGCTTCGTCCTGCTGCTCGGTGAGCCAGCCGTTGGAAAATCCGTCATCGCCGCAACCTTGGCCATGACCGCCCTCGACGCCTGGGGCTGCCTGACCGTCAACGCCCACGATGCAGATGGACTGGTGCGGCACTGGAATCCGCACGAACCGAACCAGTTCTTCTGGATCGATGACGCCTTCGGCGCCGTGCGCCACGAACAGCAGCTCACCGACAGCTGGTCCCGCCACATGCGACACGTCATGACCGCCGTCCGCGGCGGAGCCAAAGTCGTCCTCACCTCGCGCGACTACATCTACCGCGACGCACGGCCCTACTTGAAGGAATACGCCTACCCCCTGCTGCACGAACAGCAAGTCGTCGTCGACGTCGCTCAACTACCCCTGCAAGAACGCCGCCAGATCCTCTACAACCACATCAAACTCGGCGACCAGCCACGAGAGGTCCGCGCAAGGATGAAGCCACATCTCGACTCCGCAGCCGAAACGGAGCCGTTCCACCCCGAGGTTGCCCGACGCCTCGGGCAACAGGCCTTCACGCGCCATCTCGAACCGACCAACCGCGGCATCACCGATTTCATGGCTCGCCCAACAGCCTTCCTCCGCGACGTCTACGCCGAACTAGGCCCCGACGAAAAGGCCGCCCTCGCCCTGGCCTATCAAGCAGGCGAGCAACTTCCCGCACCGCTGACTCTGGACGCGTCGCAAATCGATGTCATCAACCGGATCGGGAGCACCCCCGCAGGCGTCAGCCGCGCCCTGCTGGCCCTAACCGGAACCTTCCTGCGCTTCGCCTCACCGCCCGGCAGCGACTCAACGACCGGATGGTCGTTCCGCCACCCCACCCTGCAGGAGAGCTTCGCCGAATTCATGGCAGCCAATCCCAACCTGCTGGGTATCTTCATCAACGGCTTAAACTGGCGGACCCTTCTCACGCGCATCGACTGCGGAACGCAACAGCAACGTGGCACGCTACTCCGCGTCCCCCCCGTCCTCTACCCAGCTGTCATCAAACGCCTACTCGCTGTCGAATCGCAGGTGAGGGACGGCCGCTACTACCTAGCAGAGTGGTACAACTTCTTCGCTACGCGATGCCCTGACACGTTCTTGCAGCTATACACGGAGGAAAATACTCAGTTCAAAGAACGGATGATGCAGTTCATCTCGTTCTTGGACTCCGCCCACGAGCCAAAGGTCCTGGCTCGCCTCCACGAAGCCGGACTGCTGACACCGAAGGAACACAACCGTCTACGAGAAAGGGTCGCCGAACTAGCGATCGAGATCCCGGACGCCGCCTGGCTGCGCCAGCCCGAGTGGGATGTCTTGTTCAGTGACACCGACCGCGAATACCTTCTCCAGCGAGTTCGCGAGGAGCTCATTCCCAATCTCGAATACACCCTGGATACCTGGAGAAGCAACCTTCCTTCCGGAGAAGACCCCTACCAGTACTACGGGGTGCTACAAGATGAGCTACGAACTTACCTCGAAGCTTTTGAGCAAGACGCCGAAACTGCGAGTTCTCTCGACCGAGCTATCACCAACGTAGAGGAAGCAGCCACCTCCTACGACGATTACGACCCCGAGCCAGGTGAAGGTCCGTACACCAGACACCTCGCAGACCTCTCACACCAGGCCCCCCCACGTAACCGCAGCATCTTCGACGACATCGACAACTAACGACCGCACGACAGCAACGCTACTGACACAGCTTCCCGGCAAAACCCGAAGTGACGACGCCGCACACTCTTCCTCGATCGGTAAAACGGACGAGGGGCACATGACGGCCGGGGACATGGGCCGGCCGTGGGCGGCGATCCACGACAACAGCCGGATCCCCGTGGACTTCCGGCTGTACCTGACCGCGACTCCGCGGATCCTTGCCGCGCCTAGGCCGCAGCGGGGCCGGGACGGGCGGGAGGTGGTGATCGCGTCGATGGAGGACGACTCCAGCACCTACGGCCCCCGGATTTTTGATCTTGGGTTGGCGGAGGCGGTGGAGCGGTCGATCCTCGCGGGGTTCGAGATCGACGTGCTGGAGATCCGCGACCCGGACCCGATCCTGGGACTGTCCGAGGACGCGCTGCGTGGCCGGCGCATGGCCCTGCTCCAAGCAGCATTGCTGGAGCACGCGGCGCAGCAGAATCTGCACACCACCATGGTGTTCCACCAGCGGGTGGAGGAGGCGGCCGCGTTCGCCGAGCAGATGCCGCGCACCGCCGCCGAGCTGCACGCCTCCGAGGCGTCTGCGGCGGCCCTGGCCGGGGCGGAGGAGCTGCCCGCGTCGTCGATCGACGCCGAGCTGTACGAGCTGGAGGAAGGCCGTCACGTGCCTGCGGAGCGGGTGTGGGCGGACTGGCTGTGCGGGGACCATCCCATCGCGCACCGACGTGAGGTGATCCACCGGTTCGCCAACGGCATCGATGCCCAGAACCGGCGGGTGCACCGGGCGTTCCTCTCCTCGGTACGCGCTCTCGGGGTCGGGGTCGACATCACCGGACTACGCGGGGTCGAGGCCGTGTGCATCGTCGGCTCGCGCAGCTCCCAGGTCGACATCGTCCAGAACATCGGACGCGCCCTGCGCCCCAACCCCGACGGCACGACCAAGACCGCACGGATCATCATCCCCGTCTTCCTGCAGGCCGGGGAGGACCCGAAGGACATGGTCGCCTCGGCCAGCTACCAGCCCCTGGTCGACATCCTCCAAGCCCTGCGCTCGCACTCGGAACGCATGGTCGACCAGCTCGCCTCCCGCGCCCAGACCCGCGGTACCGAACGCCGGCGCAGGCATCTCCGCCCCTCCCCCGCCTCCGCGGCCGGCCCGGAGAACGAGGACGAGAGCGAGGAGGCCAGCGAGGCGCAGCAGGAGGTCGACCGGGTCACCTCGGTCGTGGTCAACTTCGCTACCCCCCGCGACGCCGCCGACATCGCCGCCCTCACCCGCTGCCGCGTCATCCGACCCCAATCACTCGTCTGGCTCGAGGGCTACCAAGCCCTCACCCGCTGGCGGACCGAGAACGAGATCACCGGCCTGCACGCAGTCCCGTACGACACCGAGGCGACCGTGGGAGCGACGAAGGACTTCCCGCTGGGCCGGTGGGTCCACCAGCAACGCCGCGCACACCGCGCAGGCGAACTCGACCCCCACCGCAAGACACTCCTCGACAACGCCGGAATGGTGTGGGAACCCGGCGACGAAGCATGGGAGACCAAACTCGCCACACTCTGGACCTACCGGCAAGCCACCGGGCACCTCGCACCCCGGCAAGACGCGGTGTGTGGCGAGGGCGAGGCGATGGTGCCCATCGGGCAGCACATGGCCAACCTCCGGAGGAAGGGCGGCCTCGGGAAGGACCCGGAGCGGGCGGCGGAGCGCGCGAAGCAGCTGGCCACGGTCGATCAGGACTGGAACTGCCCGTGGCCGCTGGACTGGCAGCGGCACTACCGTGTCCTCGCGGACTTGGTCGACGCCGACGGCGTCCTGCCGGCCATCGAACCCGGGGTGCTGTTCGAGGGCGACGACCTGGGCAAGTGGCTTCAGCGGCAGAAGAATCCGGGCACCTGGGCGCAGCTTCTCCCCGAGCAGCAGGAGCGGCTGTCGAAGCTGGGCGTACAGCCCGCCGAGGCCCCGCCTGCCCCCCGGCAGCCGCTCGTGCGACGAAGGGGCCCGACCAAAACACAGCAGGCCTTCCAGCGCGGTCTGACCGCCCTCGCCCAGTGGGTGGAGCGGGAAGGTACGAACCGGCCGGTGCCGAGGGGCCACAGCGAAGAGATCACGGTCGACGGCCAGGAGGAGCCGGTAGCTGTACGGCTGGGCGTATGAGTATCGAACACCAAATCGAGGCGAGACAAGCTCACCCAGGAACAACTGGAGGCGCTGCGGGAGCTAGGCGTGGAGTGGGCGTGAGCACGCCACCTCGCTCGTCGTTGAGCTGAGAGGTCAGCGAAGTGGAGGCCCCGGGACGTCGTGCCCCCCGGGGCCTTCGTCATGCACGCTGACACCGGGTGCGCTCCGACCTCTCCCCCAGTGATGCCCCCCGGTGGTCGTCGGCGGCGCCTTGAGAACAGTGGAGCCCAGATCAGCCTTGGCCTGGCTGCGGCACTTGAGACGGACCGGCGGGTGGCCGGTCAAGGAGCGTGGCGAAGAAGCTGGCGAGCAAGGGCTGGGCGCGGTCGCGGTCGCGGAGTTCGTCGTGGCCGAACCGGAACACCTCGTAGCCGCGGAGCTTCAGGTCGCGGTCGCCGGCCATGGTGGCGGCGTATTTCGCGCTGTCGGGCTCGGTTCCTTCGTTGCGGGTGTAGTGCTGCATGCCGTCGACTTCCAGCACCACGCGCCGGGTGCCTGGGAGCAGCATGAGGAAGTCCATGCGCAGGTTCTGCATGACGTGCGCGCCGCGTTCGCGGAGGGTCTTGGGGTCCCAGTGCAGCCATATCTCCGGCAGCAGGGCGGGAACGTCGTTCAAGTGGTCCCGGTTGGCGTGGTGGTAGTGCCAGAACAGGTTCTTCTGTCCTGGGGACTTTGGTGGCAGTGAAGCCTCCATGCGGCTGTAGAGGGCCCGCGCCGCCTGCTCCTGATCAGTGATATTCCGGGATTCCTGCCACCAGGACAGGAGGTGCCGCCAAAGCAGTCCCTCTTTGCCGATGGGGCGGTCGTAGACCAGCACCTCGTCGGCGCGTTCGGCTACCTCGATGTCGTTGTCGAGGGCGCTGGTGAAGCGGATGTCGGGCTTGCCCAGGGTGGCGAAGATGAGGTTGCGGGGTCGGCGCGCGGTTCCGCGGCCGTGCTCGACGAGCTGGAACTGGGGGTAGCCGTCCGCCTCTGCGTGCTGGCTCAGCTGGGCGCCCGCGGGGTTCAGGTGCCGGTTGGCCAGCTCGACGAAGCGGCGCTGCGCGGGCTCATCGGGCAGGACAGCGGGGGATGCCAGGCCCTCGAGGAAGTGTCCGAAGCGGGGGTGCGGGGCTTCGAAGGCACCGAGCTGCTCGAAGAAGTGCTCGGTTGTCCAGTCGTCCGGGAACCGGATCACATGGCGTTCGATCTGGCTGCGCAGTCTGTCGGTCGTGGTGGTCCATCCGCCGAGTGGATCGTTGTCCAGGTGCCATACTCGGCTCAGCAGAGCCATGAAGCGGTCCGGGTAGCCGAGGTGGTCGGCCAGATCGAATTCTCTGGCCAGCTCGCGCCTGGTCCGGCTCGGGATCTGCACGTGGTGGCGGCCGAGCCACAGAGCATCCTGCAGCGCCATTCGTTCGGCCTGGTCCAGCTTCTCCTGCTCAAGAACCGCGTCGGCGACGTCTGGCAGACGGTTGTCGGGGCAGGCATTCAGGCTGGCCACCAGGCGCTCGTGCTTGGTGTTGCCCTCGCTGGGCACGGGAAGGCCGAGGCGCTCGCACAGCGCCGGCAGTTCCTTCGCGGTGTAGCGCGTGTACAGCGTGAGGAGCACGTCGTCAATCAGCCTCCGCAGCAGCGCCATGTCCATCTGTTCCCCCATCCCCTGATGATGAGCGACGCCCGGACACGATTCCACCCTGCCCGTTCACCTTGCCCCGGCAGCCACATTCGCAGTGCACTCGCACACCGCTCGCAGGGTCCTCAGGGTGCCGAGCCGCTGCTTGCCTGCGCTGAAGATCTTGTGCACTTCCTCCTGGCTGGCCTGGTTGAGGATGCGTCACCCCCGGCTGGCCAACGGAATACGGAATCACCAGCCGTGTGGAGTACGGCCGGTTACGCTCCCGGAATGGATCACGCGTTCGCTGTGCGTAAGTTGACGGAGTTCCTCGATCTCGTCAGCCAATACCTCTTCGAGGTGGATCTCGCTTCAAGTGCCATTGGGAAGGAGTGGCCAGACTGGCCGCAACAGCTTGTCGTGCAGGAAGCAGTGGCTCGGCAGATCGCCAACGCCTACTCTCCTGGCCTGGGCGACGTCGAACGCGATGACATGGAGAACGAAGCCACCTACTGGCATCGGGTACGCACCGCCGCCGCTCAGGCGCTCGGGTTGGCCTCCTCTGCTGAGGAGATAGCAGTCTTCCTCCGTCCCACCTCTCCAGCCATCGCCGCCGACTCCCTCCATCCGTGGATCTGGGACCCGGCCGCACCTCTCTGGGCTGCCGAGGCTCGTCAGGACGCGGTCCTCGCTGCAGCCCGCACCGTGAACCGCCGACTTCAGCAGAAGCTCGGACGTCACGACATCGGCGAAACTGATCTGTGTATGCAGACCTTCGACCTCAAGGAAGCCCAGCCAGGAAAACCGCGACTGCGGTTCCCGGGCGACCGTACGACGGCGACGTGGAAGGCCCGTCAGGAGGGGGCGAAGTATTTCGCTGCCGGCGCCTTCCTCGCCATTCGCAACGTTGCAGCCCATGAGGAGGTTGTGGACTGGTCTCGTCAGGACGCTTTGGAGCATCTGGCTGCTCTGAGCGTCATCGCTCGCTGGGTCGAAGAGTGCACGACCGAGCAAGCGCCGCCATCCGACCAGGCTCAGTAGCAGATAGCCGGAAACCCCCTGAACGCTGGAGCACAGAATCGACGCCGGGGAGATTCCGGAACCCGATCAGTTGCGGGACGTGGCGAAGATGTACGGCGAGGTGCCGGAAGAGCATCTGCTGCGCTGCGGCCCGGAAGCGGACGGGACACCAGCCCGGCTCTGGCCATGGCCGGAACCAGACACGATCGAGCCCTGAAGACAGCCGGCCCTGCGACCTTTCTCCAGTGACTGCTGTGCAGGTCTCGGCAGCAGCCAAGAGGAGCAGCCGGGTGCTCCGGCCGCCGGTAGTCACTCCAAGGCCACCGCGTCGACCGGAGTCTCGACGGACGGGGCGGTGGGGGCGGGGCGGTGGATCAGTCCGCCTGAGTGACAGGGACGGGTACGTTGGGGCAGTCCGCGGCCAGACCGGCCAGCCGGTCCTGCTCGGCCGTGTCCACTGACAGGCCCCAGCGGAGTTTGACGGCGGTCCAGTCGCCGATGTAATGGCAGACCACCGCCCGGTCCGGCAGCCACTCGGCAACGTCCCGGTCGGCCTTGGAGCGGTTGGAGCCGGCAGTGACCGCCACCAGGGCTCGGGGGTCACCGAGGTCGTTGGCGTAGGCCTCGCGCCGTTGGGCGGACCAGGAGTGGGCGCCCGAGTCCCAGGCTTCGGCCAGCGGCACCAGGTGGTCGATGTCCAGCCCGCGGGGGCCGGCCACGTGCCGGTCGTCGTACCAGGAGTGCCACCGGCCGCCACTCAGGGTGCACCGTCCGGTCACGACCGGCGGGTCAACGGCCTCTTCCAGTAGGACCTCCGCCCGGGTGGTGCAGCCGTCCCGGTCGGCGTCGATCCAGTGGCGGAAGGCGTCCCGCTGGTACCCGGTACGGTCCTCGGCCGCGACCGGCAGCGCGGCCACCGCCGACCGCAGCGGCAACGTGAACTCCTGGGCGACGGGCACGGCGGGTTCAGCATGTGCCGGCGCGGTGGCGGCGAGCACGGCGAGGGCGATGGCGGCCAGGCCGGCACGCAGGAGAGATCTCATGCCCGGTACATGGGCCACCGCGGCAGCACCCATGCGCCAGCCGCCCGCAGACCGCCCGACGGGGTGAAGCCGGCCATCAGCGCTTGACCCAGGCGGCCAGGTCCGTCGTTGTCTTGGCACCGCCCAACGGGGCAGGCCGGAGCCCGTCGGTGCGCGGTTCAGCGACCGTATCGCCGCCGAAGCGCTGGAGAGCGACCGGCCGCGTTCAGTCGCTGCCCTGGACACTGCGGGAAAAACCCATGTCAAAGCAGGAAATGGGCACCATGGAAAGCGACTGAAGCGACTGAAGCTCCCTATCTATGACGCGCACGCACGCACACGGGAATGTCTTCATAAGCCCGAGCTCGGGTCGCTTCGGTCGCTATCGGTTTCTGTCGCTGCTCTGACCTGCGGTTTCAGCCCCCGGGCAGGGCAGCGACTGATTAGCTGGGTCGCTTCTGGATCGGTCGCTGGCGGCTGCTGGGGCAGTCAGAAGGGCCGGAAGAACCATGATGGCTGGGTGGTAGGGGAGCGCTTTGTCCACCCGGGTACCGCTTTTCAGTCGCTAGCGGCCCTGCCCCAGGAGCTGTCTGCCGCCGCCGGATCACCGCCCTGCGGCGGCGGGACCGTCAGCCCTTGGGAAGCGTTATGCCGAGCTCTCTCATCGCATCGGACGGCGGGCCGCCCTCGGAGCGCTGGGTCTTGTAGCCCTTGACGCCTGGGGCAACCGTGCGAGGGTCGATCGCCTCGGAGGGGGCCCCGGAGGCGTAGAGGCCGTCGGGCTGGCCGTCGCGGTCGTGGGGAAGCAGCCAGAAGACGCGGCGCAGGAAGGTGCCCGAGGCGCGGGAGGAGCGGGCCTCGGGGCCGAGGAGGGCATAGCCGACCATGCGGCCGTCGCGGTGGTAGGCGGGCTTTCCGCGGCGGGTGGGGAGTCGCTCCAGGCTCTGGCGGACGTAGTCGAGGGTGTTGATGTCCTCCAGCCACACGAGTTCGGTTTCGTGGGCGAGCTGCTCGGGTTCGATGAGGGCGCTCATGAGGTCTCTCCCACTTCGGCGTTGAGGCCGATGCCCGGGTAGTACTTGCGCTGGTTGGACAAGATCATCTCTTTGGGGGTGGCGATACCGACAGTGTCCCGGACACGGGCGGCGAAGGCGCGGGAGGAGACCGGGTTGGCCCCTTCGAGCTGGCACCAGTTCCGGTAGGCCGTGTAGAGGCTGGTCTGCTCGGCCCGGTGGGCGGGGTCGAGGGTGCAGCACTCGGTGAGGAAGCGGCCGGTGTGGTCCTCGGTTTCGGCGTAGGCGGTGGTGGCGACGCGTACGCGTTGTGGCCCGGTGAGGTCGCGGTCGCCGTTGAGGTAGCGGCGGGCTCCGGTGATGAGCCAGTGCAGGATGCCGGGGCCTTCCTCGGTGACGAGGACGTCGGCGAGGTTGTCGACCTTGCGGTCGTCGGCCACGACTCGCTCGAACGGGATGAGCTGGATCCGGCGCCAGAAGGCGTAGCCACCGGTGCCGACCTCGGGGCGGTGGTTGCCGAGCAGCCAGAGTTTGTGGGTGGGGTTGAAGCTGAAGAAGTCCTGGCGCATGCGGCGGGCCTTGATGCGGTCGCCGCCGGTGAGCAGCTTGACGCGGGCCTCGTCGAAGCGGTCGCCGGGCTTGAGTTCGGAGCAGACGATGATGCGCCGGCCGTGCAGTTCCGCGAGGTCGGTGGGGTGGCCCTCGAAGGGGCGGGCCATGAGGAAGCCGGGCGGAGCTGCGTCGGCGTAGTCGCCCAGGAGTTTGACCATGACGTCGAGCAGGACGCTCTTGCCGTTCTTCCCGTGCCCGTAGAGGAACGGCATGATCTGCGCGCCGACGTCCCCGGTGATGGAGTACCCCAGCAGCTGGTGCAGGAAGTCGATCATCTGCCGGCCCTCGGTGTCCGCGCCGAAGGTGTCGGTGAGGAACCGCTGCCAGCGCGGCGTGGGCATGTCCTTGGGCGCGACCGTGGTGGCCCGGGAGTGGCAGTGCTTCTCCGGGTCGGGTGACTGGAGCAGGCCGGTGTTCAGGTCGACTACGCCGTCGGGTGTGCACAGCGCGTACGGGTCGGCGTCCAGCAGCGACGCGTTGAGCACCATGCCGGGTGCGGCCTTGGCCTGCATCAGCATGGCCTTCATGCCGGAGGTCGACAGGGCGCGGCGGCGGTGCCGACGGAGGGAGGAGGCGGGGTGTCGGCCGGTGGGGTCGGTCTCGGCGAGGGTCTCGGCCATCTCGCCGGCCGCCCAGAGGACCTTGTCGTCCTCGTCGATCTCCCAGCGGTGGCCGCTCCAGCGGTACCAGCCCAGTCCTGGCACATGCCGGAAGTCGCGCCCGTACAGCTGCACGAAGAGTTTGGCGTTGCCGCGGTCGCTGAGGCTGTCGGGGAGCAGCCCGTGTTCCGTCACCGTTGCGGTCTGCGCGGTGGGACGGGCGCCCTGGGGCGGCACTGTCGGCTGGTTCGCCGCGGTGGGCGCGGGGCCTTGGAGGATTTGCCGGGCCACCTCCATCGGGTCGAACAGCCCGTCTCCCGGAGTGTCGTTCACGTACGTTCTCCCACCACGAGCGGACGTCGCATACCGGCGGCCATCCCGCTCCGGACGATGAGTGCGGCCCGGCGTTCCTGCCCGGGCCGCGCGTGTTCGGCCGCTGCCAGCAGCGCGGCCTCCGCCGACCGGGCCTCCACATGGCCAGCGGCCACCAGCCCTCCGGCGGTGTACGCGGCACGGTTGAGCTTGTCGGTGAACCCGGCGCCTTCCGCGACGGCGGCGCAGTCGGCCACCGCGGCGAGCACCGTGGCTAGCGTCCGGCCCGCCACGGCGCGGCCACTGCCGGCACCGATGACCGCTTCCCGTCCCCGGTCGGGAACGGCAGGCCGGGCGGGGTGGGGAACGGCGGCCGGGAGGTGGCCCGTTCTGGCGAGTTCGGTTGCCAGCCACTGCGGCAGCGGCGCGGGGCGGCGGCAGGGCCCGACGGGGGTGTAGGGGCCCGCGTCGGTGACCGTGCCCGGAGCGACGATGTAGCCGCCCTCGCCCCGAACGTCCACCTGCCAGGCCAGCGCCCGCTGCCCGCTCGAACCGGTGGAACAGCGCCAGGGCTGGCCGGGGGCCGCCTCGTACCAGACGTGCATGCCGCCCGATGGGGTGCGCACCCGCAGGGTGTTGGTGTCCTCGGCGGGATCGGCCTGCCCGCGCAGGGCGGCCAGCAGTGCCAGGCTGTGGAAGCCGTGGCGCAGGCCCCGCAGATCGACCTCGTCGTGAATGGCGATGCCCGGCAGCAGGCGCTCGCGGTCGGGCAGCGGTGCCTGGTGCGCGTCGATGTCGATGACGACCAGGCGGGCGGGCCCGCACGCCACGCCGACACCGAAGTGCGGCTGCCGTTTCCACCAGGCGCGGATCCGTTCCGGGTCGGTGGTCGCGGCGTGGAAACCGTGGCACCACCGGCCCCGCCGGAGGCAGGCGCAGCCGCGTGGGCTGTGCCGAGTGTCCCTGCAGGTACGGCAGTTGGCGGCCGGTGTCTTGCGTTTCGGGGCCAGGGGGTGCACGGGCCAACCCCGCGCCGCGCACCACAAGGCGGTCTCCACCGGGCTGCCATCAGGTAGCGACTGGGCGGGAGGCGCTGAGTCGCTGGAGGAGATCCGCAGGTCAGACACTATGGAAACTCCTCTCAGCGACCGAAGCGACTCAAGCTTGGGAAATGTTCAGCACAGGCTAGCGGAGAGTGCCGCACCAGTCCCGTAGGACGTCTCCGACACAGTGGAGGAGGGGGCCTGCGGACCGGGTGTGATGGAGGTGTCGACCAAGTCGAACGTCGCCTGTTCGGCACGGGCCTGGCGCACATCTGGGCTGATGGCGACTACACCGGCCACCTCACCAACTGGACTGACCAGTACCTCGGAGTCATCCTGGGCATTGTCCGCCGCAGCGACGACGATGCCCGCATCGACGGCATCCGCCACCCCTGCGACATCTCGGCCAACAATGGACCAAGGCTCCCGCGACAACTGCGATCTCATGTCCGACCGGCAGAAAACGCACATGAGGTTCGAAAGAGAACGACCTCTCAGGCCGGCCAACCTCTCCCCTTCACCAACGCGCTGCTACAGCTTCGCAACTTTGGGCGCATCGGTCGCCTGTCGCCCGTATCAACGTTTTCATGGCCGCCACACCGCCCCGCCGCTCCGGCCGCGCCGCTCGTCTGCAACGGGTCGCCCGTCGTCGCACCCGCACCGCGCCCCGTCGCGTTGCCGCTCCGATCGGGTCCCGCCCACCAGGCCGACGCCGCCGCACCCCCGCGCCCGTGTCTCCCGCCGCCCGGCAGGCGGTTGTTGCCGCGTCGGCGGACCGGTGGACGCGCATCCAGCAGGCCGCGGGTACCCTGGCCGCCCTGGGCACCCTCGCCGTGATCGTCTTCACCTGGCTGTCGATCCAGCAGGTCGACAACGAGCACGCCCTCACCCGCGAGGGGCAGGTCACCGACCGCTACAACGCCGCCGTCGGCAACATCGGCGAGGACTCCCTGGAGGTACGCCTGGGCGGCATCTACGCCCTGCAGCGCATCATGGAGGACTCCGCCCGCGACCAGCCCTCCGTCATCAACGTCCTGTCCACCTACATCCGCAACCACGCCAAGAAACCGAAACCAGGCACGAACACCCCCGAGAACCCGACCAGCGACATCCAAGCGGCCCTCACCGCACTCGGCAGCCGAAACCCCTCCCATGACAGCACCGCCCACATAGACCTGGATGGCGCGGATCTGGACGACACGGACGTGAACGGCACGGACCTTCGCGGCCCGGACCTGGGCGGCGTGAGCCTGCGCGGCGCGGATCTGGACGGCGCGGCCCTGGATGACGCGGATCTGGACGGCGCGGACCTGCGCGACGCGGATCTGGATAACGCGGCCCTGCGCTTCGCGGCCCTGCGCTTCGCGGACCTCCATGGCGCGGACCTGCGCGGCGCGGATCTGCATGGCGCGGACCTGCGCGGCGCGCACCTGCGCGGCGCGGACCTGAGCTTCGCGAACGTGCGTGTTGCGGACCTGCGCGGCGTGAACCTGGACGGCGTGAACCTGCGCGGCGTGATCTTGGACGAAGCGGGGGGGTAGCGCCCCACTCCGCTTGGGACAGCGACTCGTCATCAGCGCACTGGGCTGCGAGTTGCCACTGTGACGACGACTGCAGCGGCCACGGCTGACCACCACCAAAAAGGTCTCTGGCAGGCCCGTCGTTCAGACAGGCGTACATCGTTCCCTTGAAAGGGAAATCCGCAGGTGGCGTTCGGTACGACCATGCCTTGGCTGCGGCCCTGCGGGCATCGGCACGCCGTTGGGCAAAGGGACGCTGCCCGGACACATGCTGCGATGCGCGCGGTGAGTCCTGGTGGCGGTCAGCAGCGCACGCCGACGATGCCCCAGCCGCGGCGCTCCGCCTCGGTGACGACCTCTCCCCAGTCGTGGAGGAAGTCGGCGAACACCTCGAAGGTGGTGATCCATCCGCTGGGCTGCGCGGCGTGCTGGGTGAAGGGTTCGCGCAGCCCGCTCAGGTGGGGTGCGGCCTTCCGCCACCAGCCGGCGAGATGCGGAAGGTAGTCGGGCGGGCACCACAGGAGCAGGTCCGCGTCCCAGACGTAGGGCCGGTCCGGGAGGCCGGAGGCGGACCTGGTCGTGTCCTCCAGGCCGTGCCAGAACAGGGTGTCAGTGAAGGGATCCAGGAGTTCACGCACCGCGGGATCGACGAATGCGCGCATGTCTTCCCAGCGCTCGCCGGCCCAGAAGTGGGCTTTGTACGAGCCGAATGCGTGGCGGAAGGCGTACCTGCCGTACCAGTCCTCACCCGGCTGCGCGGGCCAGGTCCAGCCGTGCGCGAAGAGGTCGTCGTCCTCTCCGAACGCGGCGTCGGTCAGCAGGTCGTCCCGGTCGCTGGGTGCCGCGGCTTCCACCCGCGCCCAGTCCACGATCAGTACCTCTATGCCCAACCCCATCGCGCCAGCGTAGAACGATCCAACGCGCCCGGAGGCTGTCGTGCTTCCTCAGCTCGCCGGTCGCTTCAGAGCGGATCCGCGTAGTCATAGTCAGCCCAGTGGCCTGTGGTCAGGTGCGACCACGGACGTGACCGGGAGGGCCGGCCCAGCGATGGTGACGTGGTTGTGATCGTGGTCAGGGGCGATGGCCAGCGGGCCGGTTACCGGCGCCAGATCTGCTGAGGGGGTCGATCCCTTCTAACGATCCGGGAGTTCCTGCCATGCCTCCACGTGCTCTGCGAAGCCGGGTGGCGCCACCGGCGCCACCCAGCCCACATCCGGCCTCGGTTGAGCGACTGGCTCGCGCGAGCCGGCGGGTGGCGTTTGGCCGGTGCGCGGTGTGGACGGCCCTCGCGGCCGGACCGGCCGCTCTGGCGCTGGCCCTGACGCTGCCCCAGCCACCGGCCCAGCCCGCCGCGCACCACCGCCCCGCTCCCCCGGCCACTGCGGCGGCCGGCGATCCGTCGGGCTGGGCAGAGGTGTTCCTCGCCGCCTGGTTCCGCGCGGACGACCGCGAGCAGGACAGTCCGTCCGCGGTGGTGGTGCGCTCGATGGCCCCGGAGGTGGAGTTGCCGCGCCCGGGCGACGGTGACGCCACTGCCGGTGCCGGGCTGGATCGGGTGGCGGCCGTGCACAGCCGGCGGCTGGGCGACGGCGAGTGGTCGGTGACGGTGGCGGCGCAGTACGCCAACGCATCGGTGCGCTACTTCTCCGTGCCCGTCCTCGCCTCCGGACAGGGGCAGTTCACCGTCTCCGGCGGGCCCGCCCGCGTCGCTGCCCCCGGCCCGCTGCCGGTGCCCAAGCCCGTCGAGGGCCATCCGGTGGAGCTTGGCCGTCCGCTGGCCGAGAGCCTTGAGGAGTTCTTCGCGGCCTACCTGGCCGGCGCGGGGACGGTGGACCGGTACCTCGCGCCGGGGGTTCGTCTGGCCGCGGCCGGGGGTTACGAGCGGGTGGAGCTGCGGCGGGTGGCCGCCGACCGGGAGGCCTCGAAGCACGTTCCCGGCGACGGCGTGCGCGCCCGGGTGCGGGTGCGTCTGGAGGCTGAGGACGCCGCAGGGGTGTGGCCGCTGGAGTACCGGCTGCGGATGAGTGCGCGCGGTGGCCGGTGGGAGGTCGCCGCGCTGAAGCCGGCGGCTGGAGGTGCCCGATGACGCCGATGGCGGTCCTGGCGGGGGAACTGGACCGGCTCGGCGATTCCCTGATTGGGACGGTCGGCGACTGGGCTGACAGCGGCCTGCAGGCGGCGCTGCTGGTGATCGTGGTCATCACGGTGATCCGGCGGGTGTCGCTGAAGGCGGGGATCGGCGCGCTGCTGGGCATGGTGATCGCCCTTGGGCTGTACAACTCCCGTGACTCGCTCGCGGACATCTTCGAAGACGAGATCAACGACCCGGCCCGCTCCGCCCCGGCCTTCTCGTCCCAGGACGGGATCAGCGACCCGGCTCAGTCGGCTCCGGCCTTCTCCCGTCTCTCTCCCAGCGGTGAAGGCGGTGTGGCGTGAGTGGCACGTCCCGGGCCCGGGTGGGTCGGGTCTACACCTCCGCCCGGCGGCATCCGTGGGTGCTGGGCAAGCTCGGCGACTTCACCCTTCCCCTCGGCCCGTATACGCCGGCGCAGATCACTGTGGCGTTCACCGGCGCGATCGTGCTGGTCAAGACCTTCGCGTGGTGGTCGTGGCTGGGGCCGGTCCCGGTCATTGCCCTGGGGGTGGCGGTGTGGGCGGTGCGCGGGGCCCGGATCGGTGGCCGCGCGCCGATCGCGGCCGCTCTGGGCTGGCTCGGGTTGTGCCTGCAGCCCGCTGCGGGGCGGATCGGAGGACGCGCCGCCCGGGACCGTGCGCCGCGGCTGCTGGTCGGCGACTTCACCCTCGGTGCCCCTGCCCCGGCTCCCGCAGTGGCCCGCGTTTCGGGCGGGCCGGTGGAGGCGGCCGGAGCCGCGCAGGGCGGGCACGGCCGGCGACGACGCGGGCCATCGCGGGCCCGTCGTGCCACGGCTGCGGCGCCCGCTGTGCCCCGGTCCGCTCTGCAGCGGCTGGTGGATACCCCCGATGCGAAGAGGAGCTGAGTGATGCGCCTGCATATCCGCCATATCGCGGGCCAGTTGGTGTGGACGACGTCGGGCAGTGTGTGGGCGCTGTGGCGGGTGACGCCGCGTGGCGGCCGCTACCTGCCTGCTGCCGAGCAGGAGGAGGTTCTGGGCCACATCACCGCGCTGGTGCGGGCCCTGGCCGGGACTGCGCCCCGGCTGTTCGGGCTGTGCGCTCAGCTCGACGCGGGCGAGGTCGCCACACAGATGATCGACGGGACTGATCTGGAGAGGGCACCGGCGTGGTCCGAGCACGTCGAGGCTGGACTCGATCTGCTGGAGCGGCAGGAGATGCACCGGCGCACGGTGTGGCTGGCCGTGCCGTTGTCCGCCCTGGGGCGGCGGGCTGCCCTGTCCGCGACGTTCGGTTCGCTGTGGGCGGAGACCGCCTCGGCGCTGGGCCTGCGCACCGCCCCGGTCAGCCGGGCGGAGGTCACCGCCTACCAGCGGCAGGCGGACCGGCTGGCGGCCGCCGTGGGCACCGGTGTTCAGCTGCGGCCGGCGCGCCCGGCGGAGATCGCCTGGATGGTGCAGCACGCGGTCCACCGGGGGCAGCGGGAGGAGCCGCTGCTGGCCGTCGCGGAGACCAGCGACCTGTTCGCCGGCCGTTTGCGGGGCGGGCAGTTGCGCTCTCCGTCGTACGCCGACCTCGGCCTGGTCCGCCTCGTTGAAGGCGGCCAGGACGCGACCGGCGCGGAAGGCGCGTTGGCCGGTGAGGAGGACAGCGGTGTCCGCGGCGGTCGTGGCCGGTGGTGGCGCGGCGGCGGCGCGTCGCCGCTGGGCCGGCGGTGGCTGCAGGTGGAGAACGAGACGGGGGTTGGCTACCAGGCGCATCTGGCGCTGGCCGAGTTGCCGGTGGCCGTGGCCGCGGGCGCGGCGGATCTCTTCGCCCAGCTGGAGGGTCTGGAGTTTCCCGTCGATTACACCGTCGATCTGCAGGTGGTCCCGGCGGAGCGGGCCAAGGAGGCGGTGCGGCGGAAGAAGAAGGAGCTGGTGGACCAGGCCGACCAGTACGGCGCGCAGCCCGCGGGGATGCCGTCCTCGCTCACGGAGGCGGCCGGTGATCTGGGGGAGATGGACGCCCGGCTCTCGCGCTCCGGCGTGGAGGTGGAGGTGCAGGCCGTGACCGTGCTGACGGTGTGGGGGCCCACCGCCGCGGTGTGCGATGCGCGGGCCCGGGCTCTGGCCGGGCTGCTGGCGGGCGGGGACTACCGGGCGGTGCGCCCGGCCGGCTTGCAGGAGGCCCTGTTCACGCTCGGGCTTCCCGGTGCGGCCCGCCCGGTGCCGGCGCGTGAGTTCACGCAGTATCAGCTCAGCGAGGACTGGGCGATGTGCCAGCCGTTCGCCGACACCAGCCTGGGGGATGAGGCCGGGGCACTGGTGGGGATCGACCTGGACTGCGGCACCGTACGGCCGGTGCTGCTGAACCCGGCTGATGCGCCGCGCAAGCACGCCTCGGCCTCGGTTGGGGTGGTCGGGGACCTCGGGGCGGGCAAGAGCGTGCTGCTGAAGCTGCTGACCTCCTCGGTGGTGGACCGGGGCGGGCGGGCCATCGTCATCGACCGCACGCCGATCCGGGAGTACGCCGCCTTCGCCCACGCGGCCGCCGGCGACCGCTGCCAGGTCATCGACGCGGCCGCGGCCCAGCTGTCGATCGACCCGCTGCGGGTCTTTCCGGGCAAGACCGGCGCGCACTACGCCCTGTCCTACCTGACGCTGCAGCTGGGGATCGGGCCGATGTCGGCCTCGGGTGCGGTGCTGCACCGGGCGGTGGAAGAGGCCGCCGCCGATCCGGAGCCGTCCATGGCCAAGGTGCTCAGTGCGCTTGCGGCGACCGCGTTCTCGGGGACACCCGCGCGGAAGGACGCCGCTTCCACCCTGGCTGATCTGCTGCAGATCGTGTCGGACAACCCGCTGGCCGCGATGGTCTTCGATCCCGATCTGCCGCCGGTCAGCCTGGATGCCGATTTGGGATCGGATCTGGTGGTCATCACCACGACTGGTCTGACGCTCCCGCCGCGGGAGGCCTTCGCCTCCCCCGAGGTGCTGTGGCAGCAGCCGTTGGAGGCGTTGATCGGCCGGGCCGTGCTGTATCTGATCGCGGCGATCGCCCGGCAGGCGGCGTTCGCGGACCCGGCGCGGTTCTGCTCCGTGGTGACTGACGAGTGCTACTGGCTCACCTCCTCCGCCGAGGGCACGGCCCTGGTCCACGAGATCCTCCACGACGGGCGCAAGCACGGCGCCGGCCTGGCCGCCGGTGCCCACGACGTGGACGAGCTCGGCCCCGACCGCGGTCTGATCGCGTACAAGCTGCTGGCGCGCACCACCGACCGGGCGCGGGCGATGAAGGGGCTTCAGTACCTCGGGCTGGACGCTGACGACGAGGAGCTGCTGCGGCTGGTGACCACCAGTCTCTCCCCAATCGGATCGCCCGGCCGTGAGGGGGAGATGCTGCTGCGCGACCCGCGGATGCGGGCAGGGCGGATCAAGGTGATCATTCCCGAGGTGGCCCGCATCCGGCACCGGATCACCACCACCCCGGGCGGTGCAGCCGCAGACGGGCGCGCCGAGGGCCCGGCGCCCGGCGAGGAGGGCGCTGATGCCGCTGCGGGGGGTGAGCGGTGATGAGGGGGAAGTCCACCTGGCCCCGGCGGCGGCACTCCTCCTTGCTCCTGGCCCCGGCCGTGTTCCTGTTCCTCATCGTGCTGCTGCTCGTGCTGGGGATCGCCGGGCCCTCGCTGATGGAGATGCTGCTGCCGGACATCGGTGCCGTGTTCGATCCGCGGCCGGCCGGTATCGACCCGGCCGGGCCGCCCGTGGAGGCGAGGGCCGTTGCGCGGGACCTGGACGGGTGTGAGCTGATCGCTGGTCCAGCGCGCGACTTCTGCGGCGCGGAGCGCGGCGCGGGCCCTGACATCGACGCCGCGGAGGCGGTCTTGATACTGCCCGCGGTCGCCGGTATCGGCGCGCTGTGGGTGGCTGCGGGGCGGCGGCGGTGATCAGGGGAGTCGGCGGCAGCGCGCTGCGCCCAGGGGCGTTCCTGGCTCTGCTGACGGTCGTGTTCTGGGCGGTCACCGCCCAGACTGCGGCGGCGGCCGACGGCGGCGAGGACGGGAGCGGGAGCGGTGGGTTGCTGGCGCCGCTGGATGTCAGCACCGTTGAAGGGGTGCCGCTGAGCGGCTACGAGCTCGGTGCGGACGGCGGCACGGCGCTCAGTTTCTCCACCCAGGTCCGGGCTTTTCTGCTGGGCGGGGCGTTCACGGTGGTGCGGCTGCTGGTGGGGCTGGCGTGCTGGCTGATCGACTTCACCTTCTCCTTCCCGCTCTTCCCGCTCCTGCTGGGGCCCGCTCAGACCGCCGCCGACTCCTACAACCAGCACGTCGTCGGCGCCCTGGGGCTGAAAGGCCTGATGTTGTCGTGGGCGTTCGTGTTCGGGCTGATCCTGCTCATGCGGGGGAAGGTCGGCCAGGGCCTGGGCGAGCTCGTCCTCACCCTGCTGATCAGCGCACTGGCGGCGAGCGCATTCGTCCGCCCGGACTATCTCCTGGGCCAGGACGGGCCGATCAGCCAGACCCACCGGGCCGCGCTGGAGGTCGCTCAGATCACCGTCGACAGCCACGATTTCGCCGGCTCTGCTGCGGCGTGCTCCCCCGGCCGGGGCCGGGACGGCGATGGGTGCGCGGATACGGACGGCAGCAGTTCGACGGTGTCGAAGCCGGTGCAGGACGCCCTGACTAACGCCCTGGTCGTCAAGCCCTACCAGCTGCTGCAGTACGGGCAGACACTCAACTCCGAGGGCCAGGCGGACCGCGCGGCGTACGAGGCCCATCTGAAGTGGGTCAAGGGCCAGTACGCGCTCGAGCCTGCGCCGGGGGCGGAAGACCGTTGTGAGGAGATGGTGTCCGGCCCGGCCGGGGACTTCTGCGGCAGCGGCGCGGACCCGCTCGACGACGGGCTGGGCGGGGGGTTCCGCAGCCCAGAGCAGCAGCAGTTCGACCGGTTCGTCACCGACCTGGAGAAGGCGGGGAAGACGGGGAAGGCCGCGGCCGCGTACGCGGCGGACCCCACCTGGGACCGAGTGGGCGGTGCGGTCCTGCTGCTGATCGCCGTCGTCCTGGTCGCGGCGATCGTCGGGGCGATGGCTCTGGTACTGCTCGGCACGCAGGCCGCCGACTTGGTGGCGGCCGCCTGCAGCGGGCTCGCGTTCGTGTGGGCCATGCTTCCGGGGCCCAGCCGCCAGGTGCTGTGGCGCTGGGTGGGGATTTTCATGGTGTCGGTGCTGGTCATGTTCGCGACCGCCATGTTCCTGCCGCTTCTGGGCATTGCCGTGGACGCGATCCTCACCGATGGCCCCGACCTGATGGTGGAACGGCTCCTGCTGATCGACGCCCTCGCGGTGATGGGGCTGGCCTTCCACCGCCGGCTGCTGGTCGGACTGTCCGCTTTCGGCAACCGCATGGCGGTCCGGATGCGGTACGCCAAGGTCGGCGGTACCCATCTGCCCGGCGACACCAGCGAACTGGGTGCCGCGCTGGCGCTGCACGGGGGCCGTGGTGCCCTGGGCAACTACGCCTCGGACGGGCTGCTCGGTGGTGGGCTGACGCCCGGCCGTGGCCGTCCGGCCGTCCTCGGGCTGCAGCAGCGCCTGCTGGGCCGGATCGGGTCCCTGGCCGACACCGTCGGCGCCCCGGTCCCGGCCGACCGGATGCTGGGCGACGCCGCGGCTGAGGCCCGCCGCGGCCTGGCCCCCGCCGGGCTGGTCAAGGACGGCGTGCACGGTGCCCTGCTGGGCGCTCACGCCCTGCTCATCGGCTGGCATCCCGGGGACGAGAAGCTCGCCACGTGGCGCCGGCCCACCGTTGAGGACGCGGAGGCCCGGCGCCTGCGGGAGGGCGGCGGTGCGGGCCCGGGCGGGGAAGGTCCCGCGCTGCGCGGCCTGGGAGGCAACGCCGGCCGCGATGACGGCAAGGTCGTCGACAAGACCTCGGGGGAAGTGCTGTACGACCCGGAGTCCGGGAGGGACCTGCTGTCCACCCGGCTGCACAACCGCCTGGTGCGCTTGCGCGGGTACCGCCTCGCCCACCGGAGCGGGCGCCTGGCCTACGGTGCCACCTATGGCCTGCCGGCCATCGCCGCGGCGGGCCGCCGCTCGGCGAGCCGGCTCACCGAGGACGTGCGCACGCAACTGCGGGTCACGCGCAACACGCTGCGCGAAGACGGGCGGCAGTGGCAGCCCGCGGCTGAAGCCGCTCGCCATCCGGTGCAGCGGGCGGCCGTGGCGGCCCGGGTGCACGGCCCCACCGCGGCGCGCACAGTCCGGGACACTGCCGCCGGCGTCGTCCTGGGAGCCTCCCCCAGCGAGCCGTCCGGCTCCCCGGCCAGGTCCGGCCGGCCGCGGCCTGGCGTGTCCGCGACGGCCGAGGTCGAGGCGCAGCGGGAAGCACGACGCCGCGTCCTGGACGCCTTGATGCAGGCCCAGCGGGCCACCTGGGAACAGCAGCCGCGCTGGGGAGGCAGGGACGGTGAGGACCGGTGACCGCCCGGATCCGCCGCAGGCGTTGGGGCCGGTGGGGGTGTCTGGCCGCAGTGCTCGTGGTGCTGATCGGAATGGGTGCGGGTCTGGCCGCCACGATGTCAGCGGTGGCCGCTTTCCAGGCAGCCCGGCAGGACGGCAGCGGCCTGGACGGCACCGCCGCGGACATTCCCGCGCGGATGCTCACCGCCTACAAGAGGGCGGTCACGCTCATCGGGCGGGAGAGCCCTGGCTGCTCCGGGATGCGCTGGCCGGTGCTGGCCGGCATCGCGAAGATCGAGTCCAATCACGCGGCCGGTCGGTCCGTCAGTACCGCGGGAGACGTCCGCCCGCGGATCCTGGGGCCCCGGCTGGACGGGTCCGGCGCGGGCGGCAACACCACGGCGTTCCCCGACAGCGACCGGGGCCGCTGGGACGGCGACGCGGCCTTCGAACGGGCCGTGGGGCCGTTCCAGTTCCTGCCCTCCACCTGGGCCGGGTCAGGGCGGGACGGGAACGGCGACGGGCGGCGCGACCCCCACAACGCTGATGACGCGGCCCTGGGCGCAGCGGTGTATCTGTGCGGGGACGAGCGGGACTTGGGAGACCGGGGGGAGCTGGAAGCGGCCCTGTACGCCTACAACCGCTCCCGGAGCTACGTGGCCGACGTGCTGTCCTGGATCGACCAGTACACCCCGGCTCCGGCCGGAGCGTCCCCTGTCGGGTTGGCCGCGGGGAAGGTCCGGACCGTGCTGCGGGCCGCGCTCGCCCAGCGTGGCCTGCCCTACTCCTGGGGCGGCGGCACTGCCGACGGCCCGGCAACGGGCAGCTGCTGCTCGCCTTCCGGCCGGTCCGGAGAACGCATCCGGGGCTTCGACTGCTCGGGGCTGACCACCTACGCCTTCGCCCAGGTGGGGATCCCGCTGCCGCGCACTGCCGACGCTCAGGCCGGGGTGGGGCGGCGCATCCCCGCCGCTGCGGGGCTCGGCGCTCTGCGGCCGGGGGATTTGGTCTTCTTCGGCTACCTGCCGGGCAGCGACGCCTCGATCCACCACGTCGGGATCTACCTCGGAAACGGCCGCATGATCAATGCCCCACGTCCCGGGACGGTCGTGCGGATCGACCCGGTCAATTCCATGCCCGGCTACGCGGGAGGAGCACGCCTGCTATGACCGACCGATCGCTTCCCGCCTCGTCCGGCCGGGCGCTCCTGGTCCTGGCCTCCGTCCTGGCGGTCACCGGTGGCCTGTTGCTGAGCCTGGGCCGGGAGGCCTCCGAACAGCCGGGCCCGTCGGCGGCCTCGGTCACACCGGCAGCACGGGAGCCGGAACCTTCGTCCGGTGCGGCCGGCTCCCTGGCGCCCTTCGCGCCCTCCCCCAGCGGTGCCCTGGCGCCGCCTGGTGAGGGCCCGGGAGGGGACCGGGCCGTCCAGCGGGCGCTGGACTCCCTCTCCCGACCGGACCTCCCTCCAGGAACAGAGCGGGAATTGCTACGGCTGGGCCGCGCGGTGCTGCTCGGCGACGTCACCGGCCGTGGGCGGCAGCGCTGGCCCGGCTACTTCGACGGTCCGGTCGCCGGGCGGTACCGGCAGGTCCGCGTCCAAGCGGCCATCGCCCGCTCCGCCGGCGGACCGGGCCGGGCAGTGGTCCACCTGGTGTGGGCCGGAACCGACCCGGGCGGCAACCACACGGCCGGCCGCCCGGCCACGATCCGCTTCACCTCTGCTGGCCGTACCGCACTTGAGGGAGGAGGGGCGTCATGGGAACCCGTACGGTGACAGCACCGCTCACTGCGGACGGGCTCGTTGGGGGGAGCCTGCTCTTCGACGCGTTCCTGGCGCTGCTGTCTGCGTTGGGGTGGCTCGCCGGCCGCGTGACCGTGGTGGCGCTGGCCGGGCTCGTGGTGTGCGTGGCGGGGGCCGTGGTGCAGCGCCGGCTTGCCGACCGGGCCTCGGCGCAGCGGATGGCGGTGGAGCTGGTGCCCTCGCGCCACTTCGACCCCGGCAGTGAGGAGATCCTCCGCTACGGGGTGCAGCTCGCGCGGGCGGCCGGCGCGGGCCCGTGGTGGGTGCCCCGGCCAGCGAAGTCGGTGCGGATCCGGCTCGGGGCCGACGGCTTACGGCCCTTGACGTTTCAGGTGGAAGGGCCGGCCAGTGCGGCGAAGCTGCTGCAGACGACGCCGTATGCGAAGGCGGTGCGCTGCGAGCGGCCAAGGCCGCGCCGGAAGAAGCCCCCGAAGCACGTGGTGCGGGCGGAGTTCACCGTCCGCGGCCGCGCGTCGGCATTCCTGCGGGAGGTGCCGCTGGAACCGGACCCGCTGCAGCCGCTGGTCGACGCGGTCGCGGACTTGAACGCCGACTTGGGCGACACCGCGGAGGTCTGCATCGACGTGCAGCGGGCGCCCCGGTGGCGGCTGCGGGCGAGACGGTGGCAGGTGGTGGAAGAGGCGCGGCACAACGAGCGGCGCGCCGCCCGGCAGGCCGCCCGCTGGGTGCGGCAGGACTCACTCGATGTGGAGGACTCCTTCACCTACCAGTTGACGCAGGCGCTCTCCCCCGGCCGGTCACGGGGCGGAGGCCGGCTGATGTTCCCTCCGGCGCCCCGCCGGATCGAGCGGGAGAAGGTGCTGGGCAAGCTCACCGACGAAGCACACCTGCTGCGGGTCCAGCTGCTGGTGCGCTGCACGTCCGACATCGAGGGGCGGGCCCAGTCCCGGCTGCGGCAGGTGGAAGCGTCGCTGGATGTGTTCAACGGCCCGGCCCGGCTGGTGATGAAGGGCTGGCGCGTGGGGCCCTGGCGGCTGGGAGCGGACCGGTGGCCGTGGCGCCAGGGGTTCGACCACCGGTGGCGCACCGGGCAGATCCACGCACCCCGCACCAACTGGGTACGGGTGGAGGAACTGTCAGGGCTGCTGAAGCCACCGACGGTGCACTGCCATCTGCCAGTCCTCGCCAGCGCGGTGCCCTCGTTCACCCCCGGCCACCGCAACCTGGTTCTGCAGGGCTGGCATCGCAGCGCGGACCGGGCCCCGCGGCTGGTGGCCACCTACGAGCACGAGACGCTGTTCGAGACGGCCGTCGGCAAGTCGGGGTGGGGCAAGACGGAGCGGGCTCTGTGCCAGGCGGTCGGGCTTGCCCACGCCGGCCGCGGTCTGCTGTTCGTCGATCCTCACGGGGATTCCTGGCAGCGCGCCGAGCCGTTCCTGGCCCATGACGCGATCCGCGAGCGGGTCGTGCGCATCGACCTCGCGGCCGGCAGCCGGGCGGCACGGCTGGCGTCGTGGAACCTGCTGGGGGTGGACCGCGGGCAGCGCCCGCACGAGGTGGTGCCGGCCGTGGTCGACGGCTTCGCTTCCGTGCTGGGCTGGACCGACGTGACCGCCCCCCGGGCGATCACGATTTTCACCAAGGCCGTCCAAGCGCTGACCACCCTCAACGCCGCCGCCTGCGCCGAAGGAACGCCGCAGATGCAGGCCACGATCTTCCAGGTGCGGCCCCTGCTCTCGGACGAGGCGTTCCGGGCGCTGGCCCTGGACAAGCTCGAACGCCTCGACCCCGAGCAGGTGTCGTGGTGGCGCAGCACCTTCTCCGCGCTCCCTCCGGACGCTCTGCCGGTCGTGCTCAACCCGCTGGACCGGCTGGCCGCGCAGCCCGTACCCCGCGCCTTCCTCGGCAGCCCGGTGGGCTCCTACGACCTGCGGTCGGCGATGGATGAGGAGAAGGTGGTGTGGATCTGCCCGGCCGGAAGCGGCCCCACCGACCGGCTGCTGGTCGCGCTCCTCATCCGGGATCTGCTGCGGGCCGGCCTGTCACGGCGTGAGGTCCCCGCGCAGGACCGCACCCCGTTCCGGGCCTACCTGGACGAGCTGATCACGCTGGACGGGGCGGCGTCGGCGTCCATCGCCGAAATGCTGGAGCAGCTGCGGAAGTTCAACATTCGGCTGCACGGCATGACGCAGCTCCTGCAACGGCTGTCCGATCCGGTGCGTGCCTCCCTGCTGCAGAACTCCTCGACCCTCACGGTCACCGCAGGCGCGATCGCGGCCATCCGGCAGATCACCGCGGAGTGGGGCGACCACGTCGACCCGGGTTTGGTGACCGAGCTGGACCGCTTCCACCACTACGCGACGCTCACCGTGAAAGGCAGCCGGGTCGGGCCGCTCCAGCTGCGTGGGCCGGCCCTGGAGGACCTCGCCTCCGTGGGCCTGCGCCCGCAGCCCGCCCGGGTGGAGGCCCTGCGGCAGACCGCCGACGACAACGCCGGGGCCCTCCCCTTGGCGGACCTCACCGAGGCCGCCCGCCGCCACACCGCCCACGTCCAGCAGTACCTCGCCGGCCCCGGGCCATCCTCCGGCGGCCGCCGCACAGAGAGGGTTCACCGATGACGACCGCGCCCTGCCACACGGCGCCCCCCGCCCAGGAGAGCGCGGCCCACCGCGTCCTGGCCGTCCTGGCCCAGCACCGCATGGCCACCAGCGCCCAGCTGAAAGAGATGCTGGAGATGAACCGTAGCGCCCTGTCGAGGCTGCTCAGCCGGCTGCACCGGCAGGACCTGATCGCCTTCATTACCCTGCCGCGCGCTGCCCGTGCCCGGGCCTGGTTCCTGCAGCCGGATGGTGTGCGGGCCACGCGGGACTGGCCCGAGCTGCGAGGCCGCCCGCCCTACCCGGTCACCAGTGCGACGGCCGCCTCGTTGCGGACCGCCCATACCCTCACCGCTGTCCGTACCCACCTGGCGTTCGCCCGCGACGCACGGGAGCGGGGAGACGAGCACGGCCCGCTGGACTGGACCCCGGAGGTCTCCCACCAGTTGCCCGACGCCGAGCGGCTGATCAGCGACGCCCTGCTGCACTACACCCTGCACGAGGCCGGAGACCGGCGCGTCCAGCTGCGTGCCTTCGTTGAGGTCGACCGGGCGACCATGACCGCGGAACGGCTGGCGTCCAAGCTGATCGAGTACGCCCGCTTCCACACCTACACCCCCGTCCCGGTCGGGCGGCGCTCGATGCAGCAGGCGCAGTCCACCGGGCCGGCCTGGCAGCGCTGGTACCCCGTCTTCCCCCGGGTGCTGTTCGTACTGACCGGCGCCGGGCCCACCGCCCTGGCCAACCGGACCGCCAGCCTGCGGGCCATGGCCGCCGAGCACCCGCTGGTTGCCTCCATGGCCCGCCGGGTGCCGCTGGGCGCGGCGGTGCTGGAGGACCTGGAAGCCCACGGGCCGCGAGCCGCGGTGTGGCAGCCGCTCGACGGCCGGACCGCGCCCTGCTCCTGGACCGACCTGTAGACCCCGACACGAAAGGGAAACAGCCCATGCGCCCGCCCTCTCACCACGCCCTCTCCCAGCCCGCGGCCGCCGCAGCACCGGCAGCCGACTCGCCGGAAGAAGGAGACTGGGCGCAGGACCACATCTGGCCCGCCGGTACCCGCACCCTCGACGACACCGGCCAAGCCCTCGTGCTCACCGGCCACTTCACCCCGCAGGATGTCGAAGACATGCGGGCCGCGTTCCCCGACCGGCACGTCAGCCTCCACGGTGGCAGTACCGTGCTGATCGCTACCCGCACCGGCGGCGGGGCGCTCCCTGCCTGAACTCGGCCCTCAGTCCGCGGTGGCCGCGGGGCGAACAGGCTGAGCCATCCCTTGGCGTAGATCGAAGGGCGTGAAGACCGTGGCGGAATCTCAGGTCTGCCCGGCCGGGGCCATTGACGGGTGCCACCGGCACACCTGGGCCTTGGCTCAGCGTTCTCTCCGGGGCTTGCGGGGCCTGGTCCACCTGCCGTGCGGCCGGTTCCGCTGCTCGATCAGCATCGCCGCGTCGAACTCTGCCTTGTCTGCGACCGGCCGCTGTTCGGGCTCAAGCACGGCCGCAGTCGGCTGCCACGGGACAGCCGAGGCCCAGCCGACCAGCGGCAGGGTCTCGTTGTAGCGGGGGGCGAACCGCTCAGTGACCAGCGCCGGCATCTGGTAGTCCAGGCCCCGCACGTGCGCGATGAACGCCTCGGGGAGAGCGACGTGATGCGTTTCCACGTAGTGCGGGAAGTCCAGACGCCACAGCCAGGTGCCATCGCTGACCAGCGATGAACAGCCCAGGGCATGCCGGTGCCTGCTGCCTGTGAGGACATCACGGCCGGCTTCCATCACATCGATGAGGATGTAACCGGCGTCCAGGTAGGCCACCAGGTCCGCCTCGTCCGGCTCCCCGGCGGGCCGGACGGCGTCACGCAAGGATCCGTTCGGCCGACCAGGATGGTCATCGAGTTCGTCATAGAAACCCAGCAACCCCAGCACAGCTCTCTCCCTCAACGACGGACCGGTGCCACCCGGCCGGCCCCTGCGGGCGCGGCCACCACCGGCGCGTCATCCCTCGCCGCGCGCCCGCCCCCCCGCAGCCTAAGCCCGCCGACTGGCCAAGGTCACAGCGTGCTGGTCACGGCTGGCCGCCGGACGGTGGCCCGAGGGCCTTGAGTTCGTCCGGCAGCTGCCGGACGGGGTCAGCGTTTGACGCGGCTGCGGATGGCCAGGACGGCCAGGCCGAGGAGGACGGGTTCGGCGAGGCGGGAGGCCATCTCGGTGTAGGTGCCGGCGGTGGTGAGGTCCTGGCCGGAGGAGCGGAAGACCACCGAGTTGATCACCACGCGCAGCGCCTTCTCGAACCGCTTGGTGGTGATCCGTTCCGGCCAGGGGCCGGTGGGGTTGACCGGGTCGGGGGTGTGGGTGGTCCAGTTGACCTCCTGCCCGACGGCGACCTGGCGGCCGGTGGTGGTCGGCTTCGGGTCGTCCACCGGCAGGCCCCACAGCAGCAGCGCGAGCAGGGTGACGGTCATGGCGCCCAGCAGCCAGGCCAGGGCACGGCTGGCGCGCAGGCCGTAACCGGACAGGGCCCAGTACAGGGTCAGCAGTGCCCGTTCGCCCCGGGAGCGGGTGGTGTCGTGGCGGCGCATCTCCATCTCGCCGTAGTAGAAGTCGGCGGCGTCCGGCTCGTTCTTGCCGTCCTCCAGCGACTTGCGTACCTGCCGGTACAGCGCGGCCAGCGCGGCCGGTTTCAGGGCAGGGGTGTCCTCCTGGGGCGGGGGCGTCCAGCCCTGGGCCGCGGTGGGGTGCGGGCGCTGGGCGCGCCAGTGGTGTTCCTCGGCCAGCGTGCTGCGCAGGCTCCACCAATTGGGAAGGATCCGATGCCGCCGGAGGCCGGTCGGGGTGGTGGCGAAGGTGCACCAGCCGTCCACGCGAAGCTGGTCAAGGTGGACAGCCCCGGCGAACCGGCAGGAGCTGAGGTCGATGTCGTGCAGCACCAGGTGCGCGGCGTCGACCCCGTCCACGGAGGTCAGGCGCACGCCGGGATCGCGGCCGGACAGCGGTGTCTCCGGCAGCGGGTCCGAAGAGAGGAAGGGTGTGGTGCGGGCGGCGACCGTCAGGGGGTACTCCAGGACCGCATTGCTCAGATCCAGTTCGGCATGGCGCAGCCGCAGCGTCGCCACCGAAGACCACCGGGTACGGTCACAAGTCACCGCGCGGGCGGCCGCTTCCACCGTCACCGGCTCCCCGAACTCCGCGCCGTCCAGAACCACCGTGCCACCGCACACCAGCGGGCCCAGCCGCGCCGCCGCCTCGAACCGGGCCTTGTCGAAGCTGGTGTCGCGGGCGAAGGCCGCCCCTTCGAACCAGACCTCGCGGGCGAAGGCCGCACCATTGAACCTGGCAACGTCCGTGAAAGCCGACCGGTAGAACCGGGCGGCGCCGGTGAAGACTGCCTCGTTGAAGCAGGCAACGCCAGTAAAGACCGACCCATCGAATAGGGCGTCCCCCGCGAAGGCCGCCCCGTGGAACCAGGCCTCGCTGGGAAAAGTCACCGTATTGAACCAGGCATTGCTCATGAAGGCCACCTCGTGGAAAAAGGCGTCGTGGGTGAAGGTGGCCCCGTCAAACCAGGCGTCGTCCGCGAAGGTGACCCCGTCGAACGAGGCGTCGCGGGTGAAGGTCGCCCTGTTGAACCAGGCCTTTCCCGTGAAGGCCGCCCCGAAGAACGAGGTGTCGCCGTTGAAAGCCGAACGGTGGAACGAGGCAATGCCCATGAAGGCCGCCCTATCGAACGACGCAACGTCCGCGAAGGCCACATCGCTGAACCAAGCTTCGCCCGTGAAGGCGGCCCCGGAGAACGAGGCCGCGCGAGTGAAGGCTGCCGCGCCGAACCGGGCAATGCCAGTGAAGACCGCGTCATTGAACAAGGCGGGGTCAGTGAAGGTCGCCCCGTCAAACCAAGCCTCGCCGAGGCGAGGGTGTCCAGTGGCGGGGTCCCGCAAGGCGTGGAGTAACCGGTCCAGCAGCTCCGTGGTGAAGGAGGTGCCGCGGTGGTCGACGTCGGCGCCTGGGGTCAGGGCGGTCAGGTAGGCGGCGTGGTCGGGCTCGGATGCGTGGACCAGGCATGCGGTGCGGTCGGGGATGCGGCGGCCGCGGCAGCCCACCGGGTCCTCCGCGGTGGCGCCGTGGCCACAGTGCGGCCAGTCCGGCGGGGTGGACGGTGGATTGGGGGTTGCAGATGTCATGTCCGGAGGACGACCGAGCGTAGTCGAGTAGTTGCGGGACACTGTGCACGGCAAGAGCGGTGCCCGGCCATGCATTCGGTGCCCAGTCCCGTACCGGTACCCGAGGGGCCTGCCCGGTGGTGCGGCTCAGCTGGTTCACCCGGCGGCGATCGTGTGCCATTGGGCCATGTGCTCTGCGACCTTGTATTCCAGCAGTTCCCCCCACAGGCCGGCTGAGGCCAGGTGCCGGCGGACGGTCTGTTCCTGCCGCGCGGCCGCGGTGTCGCGCGTGTGGACGGCGGCCTGCTGTTCCTCAAGAGATCTCTGCTGCCGGCCCAAGGTCTCCGCTGCCTTTTCGGTGGCGCGCCGGGCTTGCTGCTCTTCTGTGCGCCGCTGTGTGCACGCGCGGCAGGTGGCGCCGGTGCCGATGATGATGCCGTCCTCGCAGCTGGGGTTGGGGCATTCCTGGGTGGTGAGCAGGGTGGCGATGTAGCCGACGGGGCGGCGGATGCGGTCCGGGCCGGCGTAGTTGGGGGCTGCGCGTTCCGGGCCGTCTGCGCGGTACCAGCGCCGGTTGATCCGGGCGATCAGCTGCTCAGGGGTCCGCGGGGGGATTCGGTAGGTGCCGGGCTGGTCGGCGGGAACGCCGGTGAGCGCGTCACAGATCGCCCGGACGAGCGTCGGTGCGAGAGGTGCGCCGGGATGGGTAGGCTGTGCCTGCGGGGGCAGCGCCTGGGCGACGGTCTCGAAGCCGGGCGGGCGGCGGCGCGGGCGGGTGGACACGGTGCGCCGCCTGGCTTTCTTCTTCCCCGCACCCTCGGCCGCACGGCTGGCGCCGCTGTGCGGTTCGGCAGCGCGGCCGCTTGCGGCCCGCAGGGGTGCCAGCAAACCACCCGCGGTCCTCCGGACGTCCGTAGCGGTTCCCTTGGTGGGTTCATGGTGATCGGTTAGGGAGGGGTTGTGGGCAATACCCTGCCTGGGTAGTGCCGGTGTCCCCTGGGAGGGGTTGCCCGCAACCCCTCCCAGGGGGCGTTGAGGGGAGGGGTCGTCGGCGCCCCCTGCCCCGTTCTCCGGATCCGGACGGGCCGGGCGCGGGATGAAGTCGCCCTCCCGGATGGCGGCATAGCGGTCGTCGGCCCGGCCGTAGTGGGCGATCTCCTCGAACGGCGTGCGGGTGCCGCCCCAGTGGTCCCACGGCCCGTGCAAGTAGTACCGGTTGGACGTCTTGGAGCCGTTGTCCCGGTAGCGCTGCCGGGCGGAGAGGAAGCCGTCGCGGCGTAGATCGCGCAGGATGGTCTTCGCGCGTTCTTCGCTCACCAGGGCTTCCCCTGCGACCAGGGCTCGGGAGGGGAAGCAGGAGTAGGCCTGATCGCATCGGGTCGCCAGCGCGAGCAGCGCCAGTTTGTGCGCTGGGGTGCGGAGCTTGAGCCGCATGACGTAGGCGGTCGCGTCGACGCCGCTCATGCCCGCTCTCCCGGTGACCGGTCATCAGCCAGTGGATGAGGTGGGTCCTGGGGGCACGCGGTGGATCGGTCACGCGCTCCGGCCGGTGACCGATGGCCGGAGACCGGAGACCGGCCGACGGTGGACCGGGGCGTGAAGGGCGGGGAAGCATGGGGCTGCATGGTTCGAGCACACAAGCTGTCCCTGACCGGTCATCTGGCCGAGATCGGTGACCGGTGATCACAGTCCGGTTGCATCCGGCGCACGGGGACTGCGTGGTCGGCGGCACTGTTCGTAGCCGCGGACGTCCCCTGTCCGGCCGTGCTCTCCTGAGATGGCCGGGACTGGCGGCAGGGCTGTGGCCTGCATGGTCAGGCTGACCACACCGCTGACCATCAGGATGACCACGGTGGCCGTGTGCCCTCTGCACCCGGGGTGCGAGGGCCGCCCCGGGCTGCGCGGTGCCACGAGGCGCGGGACCGCTCCGGCAGTAGCGGAGGCCGCCGCAGCGGGCGGCGGCATGGGGACCGATGGGAGCTGAACGGTCAGTGACCGGTGACCGAATCGGGGGAATCGGTCACGGGCCCCGGTGCGGGGCGCCGAGCCAGGTGAAGGGCCGTGACCGATCCGTCAGCTTCACGGCCACCGTGCGGCGTGACCGTTAGCCGTCGGGCTCAGGTATTGCGGCCGACGGACCGAAGGCGGGTGCGGCCGTCCTCCCGCTGCTGTTGCTTCCTGACCGCTTTGGCCTTCCTCACCGCTCGCTGGCCAGTGCTGGGCGATACGCCCAGGCGCCGGGCAACTTCCGCGCCAGCGAGCTTCTTACCCGCCCTCTCGGCTTCCTCCAGCCATGAGACGACCCGCTGGATCCGCAGCTCCTCCTCGTCCGGCTCCGGAGACTGCTCCGGCACACGCGCTGTGGCCGCTCCCCCACCCGAGGAACACTCCACACCTTCCGCGTTCTGAGCCGGAACTGCCGCGTCCGGTGACGGGCTCGGGGCCGACTGCGCCGCCACACCACCAAGCCCCACGCGGGCACTGGTCGCCGGGGCGCCCCGATGAACGGCCGGACGTCCCGGCGGCCGGTGGTCGTCCACGGCTGGACCGGTCATGCCGGGCCCGGCAGTTCCGCCGTCGTGCACCCGCCGCACCGTCGCGTCCGCCTGCTCCCGGAGTTCCTTCAAAATGGGGCGCAATTCCGACTCAGGTATCGGAGCACCAGAGCGGTCCCGGATGCCGTAGAGGTCCATCAGGTAGAGGCCGAACTGGCGCGCGTTGGGATAGTCGCTGCGCTCCCTGACGTACCGGTGGAACGCCTCACCGTATGCCTCCTCATCGGGCTCCGGCGTCGGCGGGTGAGAGGTTTCCGGTGAGGCGGGTCCCGCGTCTGCTTCCGCCACGCTGCTCCCTAAAGGATCAACGTTCCTGCCGGACGGCTCCGGTCCTGCCCCGGCGTAGTCGGCTGGGAGGTCGGACCTGGTGAGCGGCGCGGTACCGCCGGCGGCTGAGTGCTCCGGGGAGCGCCGGGCGCCTGACCTGGGGGTGGGCTCTTCCCTGCCCTCGGCGGCCGAACGCTGATGGTCGTCCTCGTCGGGTGCCGGGTGGTGTTCGGCGGCGGTGAGTTCGGGGCGGCGCGGGGAGGGCCGTACGGCGGCGGGGGAGGCCGGGGCGGCCGGGTCGATGCCGGCGGCGGCGAGCCCGTCGGGCGCGGTCTCGGCGAGCGGGACGCCGTAGCGGGCCAGCCGGAGCGGCATCATCGACTCCACCGGTGCCTTGCGGCGCCACGCGCGGCCGTAGCGGGCGCGCAGGCGGGCCTGGTAGACGAGGCGGTCCTGTTCGAGGCGGATGACCTCGTCGTAGGAGCGCAGTTCCCACAGCTTCATCCGGCGCCAGAGCCGGAAGGTGGAGGGGAAGGCCAGCAGCCAGCGGGAGAGGCGCACGCCCTCCATGTGCTTGTCGGCGGTGATGTCGGCGATCCGGCCGATGGCGTGCCGGGCGGCCTCGACGGAGACGACGAAGAGGACGGGGATGACGGCGTGCATGCCGACGCCCAGCGGGTCGGGCCAGGCCGCGGCGCCGTTGAAGGCGATGGTGGCGGCGGTGAGCAGCCAGGCGGTCTGCCGCAGCAGCGGGAACGGGATACGGATCCAGGTCAGCAGCAGGTCCAGGGCGAGCAGGACGACGATCCCCGCGTCGATCCCGATGGGGAAGACGACGGAGAAGGCGCCGAACCCTTTCTGCTCGGCGAGGTCGCGGACCGCCGCGTACGAACCGGCGAAGCCGATCGCCGCGATCAGCACGGCACCGGCGACCACCACCCCGATCAATATGCGGTGTGTGCGCCCCAGTCGCAGCTGCTCCACGAGGTGCCCATCTCCCCACGAGCGTCGAGAACATCGCCGGTTCAGTCTCTCACCGAGGCCTCTTCATCACAGGGGGTGGCTGCCTCCTGCTCCGGCCGTGTTCCGCTGTGTAGAAGGTCGTTCACCATGGCGGCAGGGTGACCACTCACGCCGCACGGCCTGGTGGAGTGGTTCAGGTCAGGGAGCAGGCTCGAGGGCTGTGGGTGCTGTTGCGCAACCTGGTGATCTCTCTGCCGGGTCCGGAGTCCGGGCTGGCTCGTTGCCTGCGCGCTGGTGAGGTTGGGCTGCGGCTGTGCTGGTCGGGCTTTACCGCGGTAAAGCCTGACTGTGGCCCCGGATCACACACCAGATGGGGGAATCTAACGTGCCGATACTCTGCTTTGATCTTTGACGTTAGTAAGGTATCCAGCATGAGTTCTCCAGCCACCTCGGGCGACCGCGAGAAGGTCGTCTCCAAACTGCCGGGATGGCTCCGGCAGGACCTGAAAATCAGAGCAGCCCAGCACGGCATCGACATCCAGACGGCCGTGGAGCAAGGCATCGCTGCGTGGATCGATCTGGCCGCCACCGGCGGCCCGGTGGACACTTCCGGCGCAGACTCCTTCTCCACCTTCCTCCCCTACGGCCAGTGGGAGGTCTTCCGGCAAGCCGCAGCCGACCGCAAGGTGTCCCTCATTCAGGGACTCGCCCAGTCAGTGCAGCTGTGGCTGGAGACAAACCCCGCCCCCAGCATCGAGCGGCCCAAGCACCCACGGCGACGCATCGTCTGCAATCAGAAGGGCGGCGTCGGGAAGACCGCTGTCGCCGCCGGCCTCGGTGAAGCCTTCGCCGAGAACCCGGACGCGCTCCACCCCGTCCGCATCTCCAAGCACTTCGCCGCCCAACTCGGCGGTCAGGAGACCAGCCCGCTCGAGGTCGAGGACCTCCCCGGTCTGGGCCGCCGCACCCTGCTGATCGACTTCGACCCCCAGCGGCACCTCACGAAGCAGCTGGGGCAAGAAGAAATCCCGATGGCTCCGGATGTGGAGAGCCTCGGCAAGCACATGACGGGCGAAGCCAAGGGCGACATCCGCGAGCTGATCGTGCCCATCGCCGATGACCGGTACGGCAACCGTCTCGACCTGCTTCCCGGCTGTCAGGACGGCTTCCTCCTGGACGTCGCCCTGTCCAAGGTCCGGTTCCGGGAAGCCGCACTGGAGCGCGCGCTGGCCCCGATCGAGCCGTTCTACGACGAGATCATCGTCGACTGCCCGCCCAGCCTGGGCCTGAGTATGGACACCGCGATCTACTACGGGCGCCGACGCGACGACGAACCCCCGGGCAACTCCGGCCCGCTGATCGTGGTCCAGGCCGAGGACAGCAGCGCCGACGCCTACGATCTGCTGGTCACTCAGATCGAAGACCTGCGCAGCGACATGTCTGTCGAGGTCGATTACCTCGGCATCGTGGTCAACCTCTACGACCCGCGCCGCGGCTTCATCGCCACGTCGTCCCTCGAAGCCTGGATAGACATCAAGGACCCCAAGGTCGTCGCTGTGATCGGCGACCTCACGGACCAGCGCAAGGCAGTCCGCCTCAAGCAACCCTTGCTGTCATTCGCCCCCTCCGGCGAACAGGCCGTCACGTTCCGCGCACTGGCCAGGGAGATCTCATGAGCCGCGTCGCCGACCAGCTCGGCACTGGAGCATCCTTCGGCCGGACACGGGGCGGGGTCAGCGCCCGCCGCCAGGCCGTCGCCGCCACCACCGGGGCGCCCACCACCGGGGCCCCCGACAGCCGGCTGCGGACGCTCCCTCTCACGCAACTGGTCTGCACCCGCTTCAACCCCCGCCGCAACTTTGGCAGCGAAGCAGACCTGCTCGAGTTCGGGCTGAAGCTCAAGAAGAAGCAGCTCCAGCCGGCGGTGGCAGTCACACGGGAGGCCTACCTCCACCTGTGGCCGGACGAGGCGGACAACGTCGGCAGCGCCCCCTACGTCATCGCCAACGGTGAACGTCGCTACCGCGGCTCTCTCGTCGCCGGCCTGCCGACCCTGGAAGTCGTCGTCGATGACGAGATTGCCAGCTCACGCGCGGACTTCCTCGACGCGGTCCTCTCGGAGAACAACGACCGGGAAGATCTCGATCCCATCGAGCGGGCTCTCGGCATCCAGACCATGGTCGAAGAGCTCGGCGGCAAGGCCATAGTGGCCGAGCACTACGGGAAGTCGGCCGGCTGGGTCACCCAGCAGATGTATCTGCTGGACCTGGCTCCCGAGCTGCAGAGCCTGGTGAGCTCCGGGGAGCTTCCCGTCCGGGAGACCCGCGCACTGGTGAAGCTGCCTAAGGACCAGCAGGCAGCGGCTTGGCAGGCCAGAAGCACTGAGCGTGTCGAGGAGAAGGCCCAGCCGAAGCGGCCACGGCGCGGGACTCCGGCCGATGCGGCGACTCGCGAGCCGGCGCCCGAGGAAGTGGACCAGGACGGTCAGTCCTTTACCGCGGTAAAGGACCACCAGACACCGGTCGCGCCGGCAGGTGAGGGCTCACCCGGCTTTACCGCGGTAAAGCGGACCGAGGATCTTCCGGCTCCGGAACCGGCTGAGGTAGTTGACAGCGCACTGCCTCTGCCCGACCAGCGAGCGACCCCGGGAGAGTCGGCGCACGGCAAGAAGGTGATGAAGATGCCGTGGGCTGACGGGGAGGCCAGCATGGACATCTTCTTCGGCAAGCTGGAGCCCCAAGAGCGGCACAAGGCGATCGGCCGGTACCTCGAACTCCTCGGGTCACCAGAGAACTTCGTCGCGGATCTGCGCGCTGCAAGCACAGCCGACTTCCGCAGGCAGGTGGTCGAGCTGCTCTCGGCAGACCTGTAGACGACAGTCAGCGCAGAGAGGCCTCGCACCCGGCAGAGTCCGGGCGCGGGGCCTTCCGCTTCAGCAGCAGGCGAAGCGGCAGCCGAACGACCCCCTCTGAGGCACCCTGAGATGCAGTTCAGGCCAGAGACTCGGCGCGGGCCTTGGGACAGGCTGTCGTGCACACCCCGCATCCCGTGGAGACTCCAGACAGCCTTGAGCCTGCCGGGCCCTCCCTGGCCGTACTCAGAAAAGCCGCATGAGCTTCCACAACAGATCACGGCTCTTGTCCGGGACGAGACTGTCCTCCTGCAAGCCCCGCAGCGCACTCTCGTACTCGTCCACCTCCTGTCGCTTGTCCAGGTAGAGGGCGCTGGTGAGCTGCTCCAGGTAGACAATGTCCGATAGGTCAGGCTCCGGGAAAGTGAGGATGGTGAAGGCGCCAGCCCCGCTGGGGCGCCCGCCATCGAGCGGTCGGATCTGCAGCCGCACGTTCTCCACCTCGGACAGGTCGATCAGATGATGAAGCTGGTCCCGCATCACCTCACGACCGCCGTACGGGCGGCGCAGGAGGGATTCGTCCAGAACCACATGGAGCAGCGGGGGCGTCTCGGAGACCAGGCGCTTCTGACGTTCCAGACGCGCCGCCACAAGCCTCTCGACTTCCCCCTCGCTTGCGGTTGCCGAGCCGCTCCGCATGATTGCGCGGGCGTACGCCTTGGTCTGCAGCAGGCCGGGCACAAAGTGCACCTCATGGGTGCGAATCAGAGACGCCGCTTCCTCCAGGCCAACGTATGTCGGGTACCAGTTCGGTAGCACGTCGGCATAGCGATGCCACCAGCCTGAGTCAGCGATGGAGCGCACGGCACGGGACCGGAAGGCCGGCGTGCGGGCGCGAAGCTCGCGGGCTCCGCGGCTTCCCAGAGACGTCCCCTCCAGCAGCTGGTTGAAGTCGTCGTTCTGGTCACCCATGAAAGCCTCTTCCTTCGTGCTGCTTCGCCTTCGTCCGCCACCGGTACAACAACCCTTCGATCGCGCGGATTGACGTGGCGTCTAGGAGCTGCTGGATCTCCTCTTGGGTGTAACCGTCGATCGTCAGGGCGACGGCGACTTGGGTCCGTGGGTCGTTGATGTCCTGGAGCTCCTTGAGCACCCGCAGCTTGCCCACTACCTCTTCGGCGACGCCTTGCACCGCGAATCGGCCCTCGGTGGTTATCTGCTCGGTCGCCTGACTACGGCGCCACCGTTTCTGCTGCACGCGGTGGCGCCGGTACTCGTTGGGGAACTGGTACGCGGACGCCCCCATGAAGTAGGTGGCGATACTGGCGCCGCCTTCCGCCCGCCACCCGGCCTCCACCAAGGCACGCTGCCGGAAGACCGGGAGAGCCCGGGCGACGGTCATCATCGCCAGCTCCTCCCGTAGATCACTGTCATGGGCCAGTTCCTCCAGCTCCAGCTCGTGCGGTTTGAGGTCGAAGCCGCGCGAGGCGACGAGCTTGAACACGTAGCCGGAGTACAGCCAGCCCCGTAACACCGAGATCCCGTACCGGGCGAGCTCATCCTCGAAACGGACGTAGTGCGGTCCGGCGAAACCGCTCTGCGACAGCAGCTGGACCATCCGCTTGTCGGCCATCCGCCGGTCCAAGTTCTCCTGCAGCTTCTTGGCCTGCTGCGCGTCGACGGCATTCATCTCACGCTGGGCTTTGAGAGGCACCGGCTCGCCGAGAAGTCGTCCCTGCTCACCTGTAACAGGTTGTAGGTGCCGGGCGCGCGCGACTGCGGACCCCTGGCCCGCCGCCTCGTCGTCGCCCCTCATTGCCTCCCCTTCCGGTTGTCGCCGCCGCCCCCGAACAGCAGGGGGTCGGCTCCGTCCTCTGCCGCCCCAGCCCGTCGCAAGCTTCCGAACTGGGGCGGCAGAGCACGAAGACGACCCCTTGTAAGTCACCTGCCGCCGGGCACCCCACGGACTTTTTCAAGATCTTTTCTGTGGCCGCAGCACGGATTTCAGCCGTGGGGTGCTGGGCCGGCCGCGACGTATGAGCGGATGACATCATCACCAACAACCGCTGGAGCGCACGTGAGTTCGCCAGTTCCCCCGCCGCCGGAGCCGCCCTTCATCACCCTGCACACCGCTGTCGTCCTCCTGACTGCGGTGCTCATCGGGCTGATCGTCGGCGTGCTCACCTTCCTCTCGTACTTCTCCGCTTCTGGAGCGGTTCTGGCGGGACTGGGCGCCGTGGGTCTCAGCGTGCCGGTGTTGCGTTCGCTGATCCGTCCATAAGGGAGGCCGCGCCCGCGGGGGTGAGGAGTCCGGAGCACTTCGGAGCGAGGCGGTTGCGGGCCCGCGGCCGGCGTGGCAAGGCACGCGCGAGTGCAGGCGACGACGTCGGCGGGCCGCCCCCCTTTACCGCGGTAAAGGATCGGCGGGGCTCCTCGCGCCGACAGCGGCACCACCGGGCTCGATTCAGAACGCAGAAAGGCCCCGCACCCGACGGAGGTTCGGGTGCGGGGCCTTTCGCTATCGTCATCAGCGGCGCGGCTTGTTCTTGGCGGGTCTGCCGCACAGGCCTTTGCCGGGCGGACAGACGGGCTTCTTGAAGCCGAGCAGGGTGCGCGTGGGCTCAGCTCCGGGTTCTGCGCAGATCCAGCAGTTCGCCCTGGATGGTTCCTCCTGGCTTGGCTCTCGTGAGGTCATACGGCGGTCCGCTCCATGGGTGCGACGCTGCGTGCGGTGAGCCAGGTGATGGGGATGGCCCCGTCAGCGCCCTGGGTGGTGGTCTCCCACCACAGGTAGTCCTCGCCTTCGCTACGGGGGCAGTTACACCAGTCGTCGTCGCAGCCTGCCTGGGGGTCGTGCTCGGCGAAGCGCATCCACAGGTGGCGGAGGGTGCCGGGCACGGTCTCCATCGAGTCGTAGTCGGAGTCGGCGGGCTGAACGAGCGCTTTGTTGGCGGTGGCCTCGGTGACGTGACCTTGGTGGATCCACTCGCAGGTCTCCCATTGGATCCAGATGGCAGGCCGGACGGGGAAGAGAGCGCTGTCGGCCAGGTAGGGCATGGTTTCCTTCGCTTTCGGTCAGAGGGCCGATGCCATAGGCACAGCCGTGGGGGAGCGTCATCTCAGGACGCAGGTGTCGTAGTGAGCCGGGCGGCCGCGCTGGGTGTCGCGTCGGCCCAACCGGTGACGGACGCTTGGTGCCCCTCAGCAGGCAGCGAGGGTGTTGCGGTGCTCCTGAAGGCGCCACGCCCGGCCGGGGAGGCAGGGCGTGGCGCTTGGGGTGTGGTGCTTGTTCTGTCAGGTGGTGGGGTTGGTGGTGGTCATGAGGAGCGCCGCCGTGATGCCGTTGATGGCCCTGACGAGGGCTTCGACGTCGCCGCTGGAAAGGTGGTCGGCCTGGTAGTTCATCGCGTCGACGGCTTCGAGTCGGTAGTCGCGCCGCCGGGCGGGGATGGTTGGGGTTTCGCGGCGGGCGGCGGCGACGTCGGCGAGTGTTTGCAGTAGCCGTACGCGGCCGAACTCCGGGCTGGGAGACTCCCAGTCGGCGGTGTGCAGTTCGACCGTCTCGTCTTGCTCGCTCCACACGGCGCGCACCTCGTAGGTCTGCTGCTCATAGTCGGCTCCGACGAGCTTGGCCGGCTGCACCTGCCCGCGGGGGCCGACGCTGGCGTGCTTGATGGGCTCGATGCCGAGGTCGGCCAGCCGGGTGTTGATCTGCCTGGCGTGCTGTTTGGCGCGGCGGAGCGCGGTCGCGGCGGCGGAGCGCTGCTGCTTCTGGTGAGCGGTTTCGGCCTCGATGAGCCAGCCGGGGAGGGCGGTCTGGGTGGTCGTCATGTGTGTCCTCCGTGGGGACGGATGTGACGAGGCCCGGGGCGGCGGTCTGCTGCCTCGCAGCGGCCGCCGCCCCGGGGTCGGTTGGTGGGTGGTGGTGTGCTCGTTGTTCAGGGACTGGTGGGAGCCGCTGTCACGGGCCGGTGTCCTCGGGATCTGGAATTTCGCCGAACACCTCGTCCATGGCCCGGATGACGGTGAGCCGGTGCTCGGGCCGGGTCGCGTTGAGAACAGCCCGGGTGAGATCGACGAGGTTGATGCCCTCGAACACTTCGGCCAGTTCGGCGACGGTCTCGGGGTACAGGGCGGTGCCGGTGTCCGGGCGCTCGCTGTGCTGGTAGCAGTTCATCGCGTCGATCTGGTCGGCGAGCCGGTGTGCCGTCGCCGGGGTGATGTCGATGCTGTGGCAGTGCTCCAGGCCCGGTTCCTGGACGTGGTTCGGGCTGATGCGGAGCCGGATGCTCTGCCCGGGTGCTTGGTGGCCGAGGCCGGTGAGGGCTTCGGCGAGGGTGTGGATCGCGGCGTTGCGGTCCGCTTCCACGTCGGTGCCGTCCGCATCCGTGACGTCGTCCTCCGGCGGGTCCACAGTCGGCACTCCCCAGAGGATTTCGACGCTGTCGGCGTGCAGCCGGATGACGCCGTCGGCGGTGTCCGGGAGGGCGAGGTGTCCGGTGACGCGCAGTAGGTCGCCGGGGCGGCACTCGGTGAACAAGGCATCCACGACCTGCTGTTCGGTCGTGGTGCAGGGGATGATCGCCTCGTTGACCAGGTGGTCGGTGGGGGAGGAGATCAGCCGCCAGGAGGCGGTGCCCTCACGGTTGCCGCGTACGGCTTCGGCCGCCAAGTAGCCGTCCAGCACGAGGGATATGGCGTCCATCAGCCCGCCTCCGCCAGGTTGGTGCTGCGGTGGGCGGCGTCGTAGGCCTCCAGGACGGCCTTGGCGGGGGTTCCCCGGTCGGCGACGTGGTAGCCGTTGGCGCGTGCCCACGTCCGGATCGCGGCCAGCTCGTCCTTGGTGCGCTTACCGGCCCGAGATGCAGAAGTCAGGGGCGTGTCGTCCCCGGTCGTCGTGGCGGCGCGGCCGCCGGCTTTCACCGCGCGCAGCTGCTCCTGCGCGGCTTCGAGTTCGGCCTTGGCCTTGGCGACGCGCTCTGCCGCCTCCTGCTGGGCGGCGTCGGCGGCGCGGCGCTCGGTGAGCTCGGTGAGGTCGCTGCGGACGCGGGCGGCCCTGTTGCGGATGCCGGCGGCGGGGTGGTTCTCCGCCCACGAGAGCAGGGCCTGGATTCCGTCGGTGTCCGCTGTGCCGTCGGGCGCTGGGACCGGGACGGTGGTGAGGGCGGGCAGGTCGGCGTGGTGCACGGCTTTGGTGAGTTCGCTCTCCGAGAGCTGGAGGGTGCTGCGGACGTGTTCAGGGCTGTCGCCGTCCTTGAGCATGGAGGCGGCCGTGGCTGTAAGGGCGTTCATGGAATCTCCGGTGGGGATGTCAGGGCTGGTGAGGTGCGGTAGCAGCCGCGTCAGGTGGTCTTCGGCACAGGGCAGGCCGAGGGCGCCGAGCAGGCCGGCGAGGTCGTCCTTGTCGCGGGCGTGGCGGGCGGCCGCCACGGAGGCGTGGGTGATCTGGTCACTGCCGAGCGGGGTGATTTCAAGGGCCTCGGCTTCGAGGGCCTGCTTCATGTCGGTGAACATGACCGGCTCTCCCCTGCGGTGGTGGTGCGCCGAGTGCACGCGGCGAGTCTCAGCAGCTCGTGGTTGCGCTTCTGCTGCTCGGCCGTAAGCGGCTGGGTCTTGGGGCCGTGGCGGTGCCACAGCGGATGAGCGGGCGGTTCGGGATAGGCGAGAGCGTGGTCGGCGTCGCGCCCGGAGGTGCTGCTCATGGAGGTCCTCCAGGTGGAGGTCAGGAGTGGTCGCCTTGGCCCTTGGACTTGGGCTTCGGCGTGAGGTCGGAGGCGAACCGCCCGCGGCGGGCCTCAACGGGGTTGGCGGTGATCCAGTCCTCAGCGCACGCCTTGTGTACGGGCTCGCCAGAGTGGGAGCGCATGGGCGTGGGCTGGCCGCACAGCGTGCAGGGGAGGTCCTGCCAGCGGTCGAAGTGCTGGCCGTCGCGCCAGACGAGGAGTTCACCGGGAGCCGGAATCAGGCCCGGCTCGAACGGCGGCTTCTGCTTCGTGCGTCCCCTGCGGGTCACGGCCGGAAGGCGGGCAGCTGCTGGAACACCCGGCCCAGCAGGTCCTCGGTCGGCTTCCAGGGCCCGAGCCGCCCGGCGGCCGGGACCGGCAGAGGCAGCTCCTGGACGTCCTTGAGGACCAGGTGCCAGGTGCCGGCCTGCGCCCACGGCGTGCAGGGCGGGGAGCCCTCGGAGTCCTGGTGGCAGTCGACCAGGCGGGCCACGCCGATCACGGCTCCGGTGGGCAGCTCCCGGCCGCGGATCGTGCGGGCGATCAGCGGGACGTGCAAGGCGGGCCGGTCGATCCGCTGGCCCGCGTGCAGGAGCATCCACCCGCGCCAAAACCAGGCCCGGGGACGGTTCTCGATGCCCTTGTCGCCGGTGAGGATGCAGGTGGCGTGCGGCTGCTGGACGCTGATGCCGCGGATCCAGTCGCCTTCGGGGAGGGGCATGGTGCTCATGCGGCTCGCCCCCATACGGCCGTTCCCGGGCGCCCGGCGCGGCGGCCGTTGATGGACGGCACCGTGGTGTGCGCGGGCGAGGCGACGGCCGCGCGCCCCGAGTGCTTGCCGTCGTACAGGGCCGCGTCGGCGGCCCGCTGCAGCACGGTCAGATCGCGGGAGCCGACCGCGTGCGGGGCCGCGGCGCCGACCGAGGCGGCGACGTCGACGGTGCGGCCGTCGTCCAGGACGACCGGGGTGTGCAGCATGCGGACCAGCTGCGCAAGGCGCTGTTCCAGGCGCGCGGCGGGCAGCGCCAGGACGACGGCGAACTCATCGCCTCCGAGGCGGCCAACGGCGGCGCGCGGGCCCGCCCACGCGGTGAGCCGGGCGGCGGTCGCCGCGAGGACGGCGTCTCCGGCCGGGTGGCCCATCGTGTCGTTCACGGCCTTGAAATGGTCCTGGTCGACGATGACCACCGCGGTGTCGTCGCCGTGGCGGGCCAGGAGCCGGCGGGCGCGGGCGGTGTAGGAGTCGCGGCGCAGGAGGCCGGTCAGCGGGTCGCGGCGGGTGGCGGCGAGCCGCTTGTGCAGTGCGACAGCGTGCACGGTCCAGCCGGTCAACGGCAGGGCGGCCGCGGTGATCAGAAGGGCGCGCGGCCCGATCCGAACCTGCGCGCGGAGGACGGAGTCCATACTGAGGATCTCCCTCTCGTCTCGTACGGGATGGGATGGGCCCGGGACAGCCGCACTGCTTGGCGGCTACGACGGCTGTCCCGGGGCGGATCTACAGTTCGCAATCGCCGGCACGGCCCCAGCTGTACGGGTCGTGCCAGCGGCCGGCGGTCGCGGCCTTCCAGTCGAGCTCCCAACCCGGCCGGTAGCCGCGGGCGCCCCAGCCGTCCGGCCGCACGCGAGGGATCTCACCTCCGGTCGCGGCCGCGGCGCGAGCCGCGTTGTACGCCTCATGAGCGGCCCGGACGGCGGCGCGGCGGCTGCCGGCCCGGCCGGTGAAGACGTGCACACCGCGCAAGCCGGTGGTGCTTCTTATCGGGACGTCGACCTCGTAGAGGGGCAGGGGCATGACGTCCATCTCCTCTCCTGCTCGGGTGGGTTGAGGGGCCACTGCGACCGCCCCGGCCCCGGCGGGTGCGGGACCGGGGCGGCACAGAGTGCGCTCAACTCAGGTCAGCTGGCCGTCCTGGCGGTGCGGTTCACGTGCGGACCGCGTCGGCGTACTGCTCCTGCAGATCGGCACGGCCCTCGAGGGCGTCTTCCTGGTCGTCGTCCTCGGGCGGGCCGTGGACGGTGCAGCGCACGTCCGGGTCGTTCATCAGCTCACCGGTGAGGGCGCGCAGGAGATCGGTGACGTTGTAGACCGGCGCCCACGCCCGGCCCTCGCATGCGTCGTCGGCCGGGCAGCCCACCAGGGCCTCGAAGCCGATGTCGCCCGCGCCGTCGACGTCGTTGCGCTGAGCCAGGATGATGCGGTCCGCTCCGAGCCGGAGCTCCGCGACGCGGTCGCCGTCGGCGAGCTGCGAGTTGTCGCGCCAACGCCACATCGGCAGGACTTCGGGGCCGAAGTAGCGGCGGACCAGGAGCAGGTCACCCAAGCCCGCGCCGCCGTCCCAGCCGAGGTCCGCGCGCCGGGCGTCGCTGACGCGTTGCAGCAGTGCCTGAAGGCGGTGGCTGTGCTCCGCGACGACGACGTGGTCGAAGCCCTCGCCGGGCAGGCCGGAGAACGCGTCGACCACGGCAGCGTGCTGAGCGCGGACAACCGGCTCGGGCACGCGCCGGTTCGCGGGCCGGTTGTCCTGACGTTCGACGCACACGGAGGCCGGGGTGGGGATGACCAGCGCGACCGTGGGCACGCTGTGGCGGCGGGCGGTGGCGATCAGGTTGGCGCGTACGGTCTGCTCGCAGTTCGTCGCGTCGACCACCGTCATCTTCCGGCGGGCGAGCCGGGCCTCCAGGACAGCCTGGAGCGCGAACACCGCGTCGCCGGTCGCCTCCTGGCAGCCCGCGTCATCGCTGACCAGGGCCCGGAACCTGTCGAGTTCGAGGACCTGGCTGTCGGGCCAGGTACTGGCCCATGTCGACTTGCCTGACCCGGCCGCGCCCATCAGGCAGACCAGCGACGGGTCGGGGATCGTCGTGTCGACGGGCAGTGTGTTGTCCAAACGGAAGGGCTTCATGCGGCTTCTCCCTGCGGGTCGAGAGCACGGGTGGCGTAGTAGGTGTGCAGGCCCGCGCTGTCGGTGATGAGCGCGGCGGCTTCGTGCAGCGGGCCCGACATCTCGCCGTCGTGGTCGGGCTCGATCCGTTCGGCGGCCTGCCCGGCGACGGTGAGCAGCTGCGCGAGGGAGCCGAAGACGCCGTCCTGGCGGTGGTCTTCGTGGTGGAGCTCGCGCAGGATCTGAGCGAGCTCCTGGGCACCGACCTCGCCCTGTAGTTCGTCCTCAATCTGCTGAAGGGCGAGCTGGACGATCCCGGCGGAGGCTCGAACACGGTCGATGCGCGTGCGGGGCGTGGGCACCGCGGCCGCCGTCACAGCGCAGTGCCGGCGACGGCGAGCGCGAGAAGAGCCAAAGCGGTGAGGCTGAGGTCGACCGCCCGGCGCAGGTGGATGAACTTGCGGACCGCGAGCGTGGACAGGACCCGGATGCGGGCGGCGCGGGCGTCGCCCTGCATGCAGTCGCGGATCGCGTCCTCGTCGAGCTGCGCCCAGTACGGGAAGGACGCCCGGTCGTCCCCCCGGAGCCGGGGCCGGACCACCAGGAGCAGCAGCACGGCGGCCGCCCCCAGGGTCATGACGGCCGCCGTACCGAACACCCTGGTCGCCAGGGGCAGATCCTGGTCGGCGACGGACGCGAGTCCGGCGAGGACGGCGCCGTTGAAGGCGAGCAGTAAGGACGACTTGCCGTCCGTGCGGCTGATCTCGTTGGTGACAGCGGCACAGGCGGCATCCATGTTCTTGCCGATGCCAGGAGCGGGGACCGTGGAGGTCATGGACGGTGCTTCTCCTTGTCGTTGCCCGGGCGGGCCGCGCGGCCCACCCGGGATGTAGGTCAGAACGCTGGATCGCCCGGTCGCGGGCGACAGCAGGAGCCAGAGAGGGATCAGAACGGCGGCTCGTCCGGCCAAGGCGGGATGGGCAGAAGCCGGATGCACAGCTCCCGTCGGTTGGACCAGCAGCCGCAGGCCTCCATCTCGGGGTTCGCGCCGGTGACCCACCAACCGCCGTCGCCGTGACACCGCGGGCAGGAGCGGCGGGCGACGGGGGTGAGGCGGATCCGGTGGCGGTCGGCGTAGAGCTCGAGGTGACTGGCCTTGAGCACGGCGGCGGCCGTCGCCGCGGCGAGCGGGACAACGGCAGCGAGCAGCAGGGTGGTTCGAGCGCGCACTCCGGTCAGCCCCGGCGCGGCGGGGCGCCGGGCGAACAGACTGATGAGCATCGGTGACTTCTCCTTCGGGAGGGTCGTTGATCAGGCGGCCAGCCGGTGGGTCACCGGGGTCGTGGAAGCGAAGTAGGTGCCGGGGCTGGGCTCGTAGCCCCGGGCGCAGGGGTCGCAGCAGCCCTGGGCACGCAGCGGGAGGCAGAAGTAGTAGCGGCGCTGGCACCGGGGGCAGGTCTGCCTCGCGGCCATCGCCCGGTCCAGCGCCCATTCCTGCGCAAGCGTCGGCACCCGTTTGGGCCGGGCGAGTTCCACGCTGTAGAGCCATGCCCGGGTGGGATGGGTACACGCCTGGCCGGGCCGATAGGAGCACGCCTTGCAGCGCAGGACTGCGACCGGGCCGTGCCCGCCGGGGCTCAGCCCTCGCTCGCGTAACTGCCGCCGGGTGACCAGGCCCTCGGGACCAGCGCGCCGGTCGAACTCCGGCAGCAGCGCGTCGCTGCGCGGCACCTTCGTGATTTCGCGGCGGCTCTTCTTCCTCGGGCGCGGCATCACCTGCTCCAGGCGCCGGGCAGCCGGTCGGGGCGGTGCGGGTAGCGGGGGCCGGGACGCTGCGGGCGCGGCCGGCCGATCCGGCGGCGCGGGCGGGGGATGAGCACGGTGTGTCCTCCAAGGGTTGAGGGCGGGCAGTGCTGCGCCCCGCCGGCGGAAGGTCCGTCGGCGGGGCGCTGGGGTGAGGGCAGGCGGCCGGTCGGCCTGTCCGGTCCTCGTCCATCGGCTGGGGATGGGCGAGGGCCAGGCGGAGCGACCGGGGTCAGCGCTGGAGCTGGCCGGAGTCGGTCAGCGGATCTCGTTGCGGGTACGGGCGAAGAACGCTCCCCGTATGGTGCTGTGGTTGTGGATCTCGGTGTGGTGGGTGACCGGGCCCTCGTAGAGGTGCTTGGTGACGGCGGAGCGCGCCTTGCTGATCGCGCCGCCGATGGCGGTGGCGGCCATGGCCAGGCCGGCGAACGGCAGGGTGACCATCAGGACGCTGTTCAACGTGACGGAGGCCAGGCCGTGGAGCACCAGCCAGGCACCGCAGCCGATGCCGGTGATCCCGGCGCCCACGCCGATGGAGGCAACCGCGATGCCGGCCGCCCAGGCCGGGACGATCCGCTGGTCGTCCTGTTCCACGGGCGGAGTGGCTCCGAAGGCCGGCGGCTCGGTGTCGTCGCGGAACGAGGTGGGGTGGTGGCGTACGGGCTGGCCCGCCCACTCGTCGAGCAGGCGGCGGGCTTCGGCCGCGGCCTCGGATTCGGGCATGCCGGACTGGGTGGTGTTCAGGGGGTCCATCGTCTTCTCCGATCACGCGGGAAAGGGGGGCGCGCCCCTTCCTGGCCGTGGTGGCCGGGAGGGGGCGTTGAGGGAGTGGCCGCGCGCAACGGCCAAGGGCACCGCCGCAGTCGTGTCCGGCGGTGCCGTTCGGCGTTGCGCGGCAGGTGAGTTGGGGCTGAGGCGTGGGTAGTCACCGCACCGGCGTCCCGGGCATCCTCGATCCGACAGGCGTGGGGAAGGGGATCGGGTGGAGTTCGTCTTCGAGTGCGGGTGGTGCGGCGGGGACAACTTCTTCGTCGGCAAGCAGGTCGGCTTCTGGGTCGACAAGTGGGAGGTCCCCGCGGAGTGGGACTGCCGCTTCTGCGACGAGCTCAACTACACGCCCGACCCGCCGTGGACCGAGGCGTAGTCAGAAACTGGAGATCAGTCCGGCGAGTGAGGCGAGGCCGCTGTTGATGGTCGGGGCCAGGCCGGCAGCGGTCGGGCGGTCCGGCCCCGTGATGGATGGATGGGTGGGTGTGATCAGGCGTCAGTGAGGCTCTTGATGGCCTCCAGCGCCTGGCGGGGAGAGGCGACCTGCTCGGATCGGCGACCATCGCCCTTGGAGTCGCGCCTGCCTCCGCCGCTGCGCCGGCGGGGACGGTCCTCGTCCTCGTCCTCGTCGGGCTCGGGCCAGAACTCGCCGGGCCGCACGGGCTCGTTCCAGTCGAACCACAGGCCGCGCTTCTCCAGCTCGCTGATCTCGTGGTCGGTGAGCCGGTTGACCTCGTCGGGGAACAGCTCGGAGAGGTCGGTGTCGAAGTCCGCGTACAGCGACCGCATGAGCACGGCGCGGCCGTTGTCGAGGACGATGACCGCGACGCCGCCCGTGGAGACGCCGTTCTCCGGGTCGGCCTCGCCGCGCATGGCCCGCTCGATCGCGGAACCCTCGCTGCGGGAGTAGCGGGCCGGGATGGTCGGCACGTCGTAGGCGTTCTCCATGGTGCCTTCCACAGCCTTGCGGGTGGCGCCGGGCGAACCCATGTTGAAGATGACGGGCCGGCTGTTCTGCCGCAGGTTGTCCTTCATCTCGGTGGAGAACCCGTTGTGCGCGAAGGGGGACTGGCCGGCCGGGTTGAAGCCGATGCCGTACTTGAGCCCGGTGACCGTGAGGTCCTCGCCGTCCTTCTGGATGAACTCGCCGAAGTCCGCGTCTTGCGCCGCGGTCATGAACTCATCCCCGTACACGTTCAGCTGCCGGTACGGGCAGCGGGAGTCGCCCGGCTTGTAGTCGTGCGGCTGGCCGTCGTGCGGCCAGGGCATATCGGCGCGGATCTCGCACAGTGCCTTCGCCGCCCGCAGTGAACGGGCCATCCACAGCGCGTTCGAGCCCTGCCGGTCGATGTACTTCCCGAGCACGGTGGTCTTCTCGTCCTTGCGGACGGTGGACAGCCACACCACGTGTCCGTCCAGGGACTGGGCGGCCATGTGGATCGCGAAGAACTGCGTCTTGCCCGACCGGCTGACCCCGAGGGTGAGGCCGTGGGCCGGGGCGTTCTTGTCGTGCTGGTACACCATGGTCTTCACCGGCTGGCCGGTGATGGTGTACCCGCACACGTACATGCCCTTGGTGTCCGGGGTGAGCAGGTCTCGGGTGGCGGGGAAGATCTGTGACAGCGGCGGCTTGTCGAACGCGCTGATCAGGAACTCCGAGCCGTCGATGAGGACGAACACGCAGGAGTCGTCCTCGGGCAGGCCCAGGCCACGGCAGACCTTGGCCAGGTCGATGCGCGGGGTCTCGGTGGAGTCGGCCATCTTCGCCCGGTAGAACGTCACACCGCGTTCGTGGTCGCGGGTCTTGTGGACCAGCGTGGAGCCGGGCGCGCCGCCCCTGGGGCCGCCGACGCGGTCGGCCCAGCGCTCGGCGTCGGTGGGAGCCTCGCGGCGGCGGGCGTTGGCGTCGGGGGTGATGTGGGCTTCCAGCCAGCCGGGGCCGCCCTGCCGTCCGGGCTGGACGGCGACCAGGGAGAACGACACGTCCGTTTCGTGGACGCCGAACGCGGCGGCGACGTCGGCCTCCGACAGGCCGCCGATGGGCCGTCCGGTCTCCAGCGCGCGCAGCAGGATGGTGAGGTCGTTGCGCATCGCGGGGTGCCGTGTGGCGCTGACGATGTGGGTGCGGGCGGGCATCCCGGCGCGTTCCCACAGCTTCCGGGCCTGGCAGGTGAGCGGGGCGGCGTCGTCCGGCCGCGTCGGGGCCGGTGCGGGAGTGGGCTGCAGTTGCGGGGTGGGGACGGCGAGAGCGGGGCGGTGGTGGCGGCGGGCGTGCCGGGAGAACGGCAGGATCAGGGAGCCGGCTGCCGCCCATCCTGCGGCGAGGAGGGCGTCCAGCGCCCACGGGCCCCAGCCGGTGGTGTAGGTGGCGGCGACATCGACCGCGGCCGCGAAGACGAGGGGGGACCAGCGCAGGATTTTGCGTCCGGCGCCGGTCTCCTCGCTTCTGGCGGCCAGGATCCAGCCGCCGATTCCGGCAACACCGGCCAGCTGCACGACCTGGTTGACGGGGCTGTCGGGGCAGAGGTTCGGGGCCACGGCCAGAGCAGGTGCGGTCAGGGTGTAGGCCAGGCGTTCGAGGACGACACTGCGCGGCGTGGACACGGGGGCTTGCTCCTTCGGGAACGGAAGCGGGCGGCCCCGCAGGTGCGGGGCCGCCCGAAGGGGGATGAGGAGGTCAGCTGGTGAGGAAGCCCGGCTTCGGGGTCCTCTCGGAGCGGTTGGAACGGATGTCGTCCAGCGCGCCGTACCGCTGTGCGTGGGTGCGCCTGGCCTGGTGGGTGAGGTCGGCGGTTTCCTGCGCGGTGTCGTGGAGCGTGCGGAGCTGGGTGGCGGCGCCGGTCAGGGCGGCGGCCACGTGGTGGGTCAGGTCCACGAACTTCCTGTCGAGCTCGGCGCGGTCGATGTCCTCAGCGACGCCCTCGGTGCGGTCGGCGTTGGCCCGCATGTCGCGGCGCAGATACTCGAGGTCGACTGCGGCATTGGTCATGGCCGTGCTGAGCATCTTCAGCTTGGCCTGGACGGCCTTGTAGCGGTTGTCGGCGTCGGCCGGCGCGGGTGCCGCGCTGCCGTCGCGAGGTGCGAGGTCGCTCATGAGCGGCTTCTTTCGGGGCTAGTCGTGGTGGGCGGCGGCCGACGCGTGGGTCAGGCCGGCTTCTTCCTTGGCGGCCATGTCCTGGCCGTAGACGCGGGCGACTTCGGCGGCCGCGAGCCTGGCGGCCTCCTTGGCGGTGTCGCAGTCCTGTGCGCACCGCGTGGCCTGGAGCTTCATCCGGCCTGCGGCGTCGGCGAGGTCCGTGATCAGTTCGGTGACCTGGGTTTCGATGTTGTGGTCACCGACCAGGTCGGCGGCCATGTCGCGTAGGACGTCGGCGACCTTGCCGAGCGTGTGCGCCAGGGCCTCGGCCTGCTCCTGGTGCGCGGCGGCGAGAAGGGCGCTGTTGGCCATCGCCATCAGGTACTCGTCGAACGTGATGTCCGCGCGGTGCTGGGTGGGCAGGCTGCCCTGCCGGGACGCCGCAGCGACCTGTGCGCCCTGTGCGTCGCTCACACTGTTCTCCTTGCCGATGGGTCGGGTCGTGCCGGGCCGCTGGGTGTGCGGTTCCGGGGCGGGCGGCAGGCCGCCGGCGCCGGCAGTGACGGGCGGCGGGCTCGCCGTGGCCCGCCGCCCGGGCCGCTCCTCCGGGTCGTCGGGGTCGTCGACGATGACCGCGTCCGGGTAGTCCTCCTCCTGCCCGTCCGTGCCGGGGCGGGTGGGGCGGTCGGGCCACTCGACGGTGGGCGTCTGGTCCTCCGGCCTGAACCGGCTGTCCGCGGACCGGCCCCGGCGTCCGGTGCGCCCTGTACGCCAGTGACCACGGGTACGGCCGCCCTTTCGGGCGCCGCCCCGCTTGCCGGCCCCCGAGTTGCGGTCACCGGGGCCGCTCGTGGGCGCGTCTTTGGCTTTGCTGCCCCGATCCTTGGACGGGTTCACCTTCTCCGAGCCGCCCGCCGTGCCGCCCGGCTCGGACGGCTTGGCCTTGCGGGAACTGCCGGACGCCCCAGGGCCGGGCCTGGTGTCGGCCTTCGCTGCGCCGTCCGTGCCGGATCGCCGTTTGTTCCAGCGCCGTTTGTTCCAGCGCCGCTGGGCTTCCTGCGTGACGGCCGTGCCCAAGGTGGTACGGCCCGGGCCGCGGTCCGCCGCTGCCTCCCGCTTCGCCCTTTTCGCGGCCGTCCGCTCGGCCTTCGCCGCGCGGCGTTCCTCCCGGGCGGTCTGCCGGTTGCCGCGCGCCTGGTCGCGGTCCTTGGTGCGGTCGGCGACGCCGGCGGCGTGACCGTCACTACGCCGCTGCTGCCGGGCAGCCTGGCGGGCAGCAGCCCGCTCCTGACGGCCCCGGGTCCGCTCCGCGAAGGCGCTGGACGCCGGCCCGCGGCCCGCCCCGCCACCGCCACCCTTACCGGATCCTCCAGGACCCTTCTGCGGGCTTTTCGGACCCCCGCCCGCCCCGCTGCGCCCGGAACCTGCTGAACGGTCGCTGGAGGAGCGGCGAGGGCTTTTCGTGGAGCCTGTGCCGCCCCCGCCGGGGCTGGGTGATCCGGTCCCGGAACGCCCCTGCGGGCCGCCGGAAAGAGATCCACTGCGCGACGCTCCGGGCCGGTTCGGCCCAGGCGCCGAGTTGTTCCGGGACGGACCGCCTCCGCCCCGCCAGGTCCCGCCTCCACCGCCGGCTTTGGAGCGGCCTTTGTCCGCTCCCAGACCGGAACCAGAGGACCGCGTGCGGTCGGTGTCGGCCTTTCCTCCCGCCGCCTTGTCGCCCTTCGCTTTCAGCATCGCCCGACGGAGTTTTCCGTTCTGCTCCATCATCGCGACTTCCTGCGCGGTCCGGGCCTCCAGCAAGGCAGCTTTCCGCGCTATTTCAGCTTCACGGAAAGGAGCCTCGTCTTCGCGTCGGCCCCGCGCCAATTCGAGCCGGAATTCCAGCCAGTCGCCGAGACGGTCCGCGAGAGACCGAGGCTGAACGTATTCGCCATCCTCGTATTCGCCGTCCTCCTCACCTCTTTCCGGCGCCGGGACCCCGTCCGAGCGCAGTGCCATCTGAGGGTCCGGGGCGGATGGAATCGGCGGCAATTCCATGGTCGTCTCTTCCGGTGATTCCGGCGTGGCGCTGGTGTCGCGCGGCGGAATCGTGTCGGCGAACGACGGGATCGGTGGCGGCACATACGATGAATCACCGCTCCAGGGCCCGCGGACCAGGGTCCCGCTGCTGTCCTCTTCGGACACGATGTATCTCCCTCCAGGACTTGACAGACTGTGAGTCTCGTGTGCACGCGTGCACGGGCACGTGTGCGCGCTTTACGCGCGCGAGGCCCCGCCGGAGCCCGACGGGGCCTTCGATGGTGACGTTCAGTGACGCGGGGGGTTCTGCTCCAGGACCTGCTGCGCGTACTGCATGAGCTGGTTCCACAGTCGCGCGTCGCCCGCCGCCCGCTTGTCCATGGCCAGCATGAACAGGCGGCAGACCTGCGTGAATCCGGAATAGACATCGCTGCGACCGGCTTTGATGTCCTTGCTGATCCGGGAGCGAGTAAGGCGGAGCCAGAATTCCATCCGGCCCTTCTCGCCGCGAGATTCGACGGCCTTGCGTTCCTCGCCTTGCAGCCATTCCATCCGCTTCTGGGCCGACATTTCTGCACTGCTGAGGGGGCGCGTCACGCCGACTCCCGGTTACCCAGGTCGAAAATCGACGTAGGGCCAGCATAGCCGGAGTTCTGCCGCTGCGCATTCTCCTGCGGCGGGTCCTGCCGGGCGGCCTGGAGCGGCGGAGTGTTCTTCCGCCGCCTTTCCAGCTCTTTTTCCCGGCGCTTTCGGGCCGTATTCGCCACCTCCTCATCGTGCGCCCGGCGCTTGAACGCGGTCTTTTCCAGCCCCTTGGTCACGGACTCGACGCGCTTGAGTACGTCGTGGAGGGCCTTTTCCACCGGCCGTGCGCGGAGCCAGGCGTCGTAGAAACGGTCCCCCTCCACGTGCGTGCCCCGGCAGTGGATGCGGGTCTCGATGGCGAGGGTCTCCAGGTTCCGGCCGATGTCCTCCAGGACGCGCAGCACGTCGGCCATGTACTGGGCGGTCGCCTCCGGGTTCTGCGCCACGTCGCGCAGAGGTGCGTGATGGGGGTTGTTGCTGTTCACAGCGGGTTCCCTCCTGCTGTACTTGGGGTGCTGTCGACTGTCTTCCGGCAGTCGCAGCGAAGGCCAGCCCACGTCGACTGGGCTGGCCTTCACTGGTGGTGCCGGCCGAGGGGGTCAGGGCTGGTAGCCCTCGCGGAGCAGCTCGGCTGCCTCCTGGCGGTACTTCGAAGCGGTGTCGGTGGAGGACACCGCCAGCTCGCGCTGGATGTCGGCGAGCAGCACCTGGTCGGGCTCGCCGCCGGCGGTGAGGATCATCCGGGCGACCCGGCGGACTGCCCGCTCGCGCGGGGTGAGCTTCGCGGCGTCCTCTATTTCGACCGCGCGCCGCTCGATTTCGGCGGCGGCCAGCCGCTTTTCGGCAGCGGCCTTCTCGGCTTCGGCCTCACGCTGCCGGGCTTCCTGTGTGCGGGCGTCGGCGGCCGCCTGCCGCTCGGCTTCCTCCGCCGCGCGCCGCTCGGCTTCGGCCGCGTGGCGGCGGGCTTCGGCAGCGGCCTTCTCGGTTTCGGCGGCGGCCTGGTCTGCTTCGGCGGCACGCCTGCGGGCCTCCGCCATCGTGGCCGTCTCGACCGCCTGGTCCTCCGCCGCGGCGACCCGGTCGGCCTCCGCCGCTGCCTTCCGCTTCTCAGCTGCCTGGCGCTCCAGCTCCGCCGCGCGGACATCCGCAGCCGCCTGCGCCTCGCGCTCCTGGGCCTCCTTGCGCAGTGCCTCGGCCTCCCGGGCGCGGGCCTCTGCGACCAGGGCCGTCTCCATTGCCTGTTCCTCCAGCTCGGCGGCCCGCTCGGCGGCGCCGGCCTGGGCGCGGGCGCGGGCTCGGGCTTCGGCTTTCTGGCCGTCCACCCGGGCGCGGACGGCCTCCAGTTCGCCGTCGGCCTCGAGTTCCTCGGCCTCCGCCTTCTTCTGCGCGACCTTCCGGCGTGTCTCCGCGTCCAGGCGCCGGCGCTCCGCCTCCTCCTTTCGCTTCTCTGCTTCGCGTTCCTGCTGTTCAGGCAGCGCGAGGGCCTCGGAGACGGTGTAGCCGTGGGCGGCCATCTTCATCGGCAGTTTCTCGTCGTCGCTCGCCTTGCTCAGGTCGCCGTGGTACTTGCGCTTGAGCCACTGCTCGTAGCCGGTGAGCTCCTGCTGGCGGCGGATCATCTCCGGGTAGGAGGCGATCCCGTGCAGCCGCATCCGGCGGTAGAACCGTGGCGTGGCGATGGGGGAGAGGATCCAGCGGTGCAGGGGGATGCGGTCGGTGGCCGTCCCCGCTTCGAGCTGGGTCTTCTTGATGAACAGGCGCCGGGCGGCCTCCACGCCGATCACGAACAGGAACGGCATGACGCCGTGGCTGGCCGCCTGGACCGGGTCGTCGGTGATCTGGCCCTGTGAGGAGGCGTTGAACCAGATCGTCGCAGCCGTCATGGCGTGCGCGGCCAGCCGCAGCACCGGCCACGGGGTGTCCTTGCGGATCAGGTACAGGTCCAGGGCGAGGAACGCGATGATGCTCGCGTCGACGCCGACGGGGAACCACGGCGCGAGTTCGCTACTGAATCCCCAGCTCAGCGCTACCTTGGCGAGGGTGCTGTAGGACATCGCGAAGCCGATGATCCCGACCAGGGTTCCGCCGACCGCAGCGGCGAACGACAGGGCGGTCATCAGCCCGTCCCGGCCCGGCTTGATCGTCTTCCGCTTCGGCGCCCGCGAAACACTCCGGGGCGGGCCCGAAACCTTCTCCGGTGCACTCGAAGCAGGGCCCGGCGGGTGCGAAGCGGGAATGTCGGCGGCCGCTTTCTGCGGCACTTCGGTGATCGTCATCAGGCTCTCCGGGAGGGTCATTCAGGACGGGGGCGAAACGGTTGGGGGCTGCTCCCGAAACGCGGCGGGGCGTTTCCGAAGCGGCAGTTGGCACGGAGGAGTTGTTGGCGAAACGGACACCGGTTCTCTCCGGTCCGGGCGCACGGAAAGATCGGCCGCCCAGGGGATGGGCGGCCGATCTGGCGGGCGGGCTCGAAACTGCGTGCCGCTCCTGCCCGGTAGGCGCGAAGCCGGGTGGGGACAGCCGCGGTGACTGTCACTCACTCCCCTGGGCCGGGAGCGGCGAGTAGCGGTCGTGGTCAGTCGCACGGATCGGGCAGCGTGGGGACGACCTGGGCGAAGTGCTGGCGGATCCAGGCGACAGCAGCCGGGGGCATCGCCCCGGTGTCCGGCCCGGTCAGCGGCGCGGTGTCGATGTCGGCCATCGCGTCGGCCGGCGGCAGCAGCCGCATGTAGTCGGGGTCGATCCCGGTGACGCAACTGTTGCTGCTCAGCTCGATCAGGTCGTACACGGCTCTGCCAGTGCCGCCGTGCCGCCAAGCCCGGTGCACCCGGCCCACGAAGGTGTGGTCGGACTCGCCGAGCCAGAACCGCTCGGCGTCCCGGTACAGGACGAAGTCACCCTCGGCATAGACGGTCTGCGACACGACGGCCTGGGTGCGAAGCGGCTGGGACACGTCTTCTCCTCACTCTCGCGCACCAGCACGAGGCCAGCGGGGCCGGGCTGTCCGGCTCCCCGTCACCGCCCCACCCGACCGCCACGGTGGTGGGCGATCGGTGCGAGCGGATCAGGCAGCCGTCAGACCGCGGCGAGGGGCCGGCGCGGGGGGATGACCCGCCCGTCGGGGAGCAGCTCGCCGGTGTCCTCGAAGAGCAGGACCGCGTTACACAGCAGGCTCCACCCCTGCTCCGGGTGGCGGGCCACGACCTGCGCGGCGTCCCCGGCCGGGCTGTCGGCGGTCGGGCACTTGGGGGTGTGCGTGCACAGCGCGGTCGGCAGTCGGCTCGGCGTGCTCGTGGCGTTGAACTGGGTGCTGCTTTCCATGAGTCCTCCTGTAGGGGAAGAGTGAGCCCGGGGCCCTCCCGGGCCGGAGGCGTGCCAAAGGCCGGCCGGGGTGCAGCCGACCGGGCTGGGTGGTGCTGGAGCATGGGCGGGAAGCCAGCCGACGCTTCGGCCAGAGGGAGCGGTCAGGCCGCGTTCCGGGCCCGCTTGCGGGCGGCGCGGCGCTTCATGGCCCGGCGCTCGTCCTCGCTGAGCCCGCCCCAGACGCCGAAGTTCTCGCCGTTCTCCAGCGCCCACTGCAGGCAGGTCTCCATCACGGGGCACCGGCGGCACACCGCCTTGGCCTCCTCGATCTGCAGCAGTGCCGGGCCGGTGTTGCCGATGGGGAAGAACAGCTCCGGGTCTTCCTCCCGGCAGGCGCCGCGCTCCCTCCAGTCGCTCGGCTGGGCGGCGGAGGGGGCGTAGCGGGTGCGTACGATAGAGCGGCTCATATGGGGCCTCCGGTCAAATCCGTTGGGTACCAGACAGGCCCCAGGGCGGCATCCCTGGGGCCTGTCGCTGTGACGTCTCGTGTTCAGTGCGGTGCTTGCGGGTGCGGGCGAGCCGGCTCCGGGTTCTGGGCGCGGCCGTCACGCTCGTGCGGGGTCGGCCTCACCGGGAGCGGCGGCCGCTCCTCCATCACCGGCGTCCGCCTCGCACCGCCTGCCCGGCCGTTACCGGACAGGCGGTAGCCGAGGTTCTGGCAAGCGGAGCAGGTCCAGAAGGTGACGCCGAAGTAGCCACCGCAGATGTCGCACTGCTGGCCGGATCCGCCGTACGGCGCCCGGCTCCTGCGGTGCGGCAGGATCACCCGGAACGAAAGACTGTCGGTCTCGTCCCGCTCCGGACCGCGCCGGTCGTCCTCGCTCTCCAGATCCTCGATGAGCCCGGCGGTCACTACGGTGCCGGGTCGTGCCATGCTGTCGATCACAGGGACTCCTCGAAAGTGCCTGTATCAGACAGCCCCGGAGCTCTCACCTTCCGGGGCTGTCGCCGTCTCGGCTGCTCGGACAAGCAACCGCGGCCGCCGCCACCCCAGTTGATTCAGGGTGGCGGCGGCCGTGATGGCTGGTCAGGCCGCTGACCGGTACGTGTCCCTGTCCGTGTGCGCGGGCCGGATCAGGTAGTCGGAGTCCGTCCAGACCGAACCGACCGGGTACGGCTGACCGTCGGGCCGGAGCGTGTCCCGCACGATCACGGCCCACCGGGCGGCGTTCCTGCGCAGGAGCGCGGCGGCCTCCGCCGGGTCTGTGGTCAGGGCCAGGACTTCGAAGCGGCCGTCGCTGTTCTGGTAGATGGCGCCAGGGCCGCGGGGCCCGACCTCGTCCTGGACGCTCGGTAACGCCACGGGCGGGGCCAGAGTGGGAAGACTGTGCATGGGTCGTCCTCTCAGAAGGGTGACCTGCGACAAGAACCCCCAGGGCTGGCTCCCTGGGGGTTCGTCGCATCCCACCAACAGCGGGGCAGTGCGTCCCTGCGCACTCCCGTGCGGCCGCGCCTCCAAGGTGGGGGCAGCCGCACGGGGCAGCGCAGGATGTCGTCAGGCGCCGATCCGGTGGGCCTCCGCCTCCAGGTCTCGGATTCGGTCGGCGAGCTCGCAGCGCTCCGCGTGGGAGAGGTGAGGGCCGGACAGTCGTCGGCGTGCTGCCTTCAGTTGGTCGTTGATGCGCTGCTGCGGGGTACGGGGATCGGTCGGCACGGGCATGGAGTTCCTCCTCGATCGTCGGCCGGGGCGGCTCTGGTAGGAGCAGCCACGGCCCCGGCCTCCCCGACCGCTCGGGATGGCCGGGGCCGTGGTGGCTCCTGCGTGGTGCTCAGGACACCGGGGGCTCAGGGCGGAGCGTGATGAGAGGGACAGCGGGGCCTTCCGTCGGGGGATCCCCGGCAGGAAGCTGCGTGCGCTGAGCGTCCGCGGCTTCCACCGCCGGGAGAACGGCGGCCCACTGCGATGTCCGCGTCTTGGGGTCCGTGTACCGGCGATCGAACCGCCGCCGCTCCCGGGCGAAGGCCTCGCGCACGGCCCGGCGCTTGGGCTCCTGGCGGAGCAGACGGAGGAAGGCGGCGGCCAAGCGCTCGCCGTGGTGGCATGGAAGCGGTTGACCGTCGCGGCCGGTGGTTCCGCTCTCCCTGGCCGGACGATGCTGCTGAAACGCCTGCCCACAGGCACGGCACTGCTGCTGGTGCCGCCGGAACGCTTGGCGGACTGTCTCTGCGCTGAGCGGGACGGGCTTGATCTGACCGACGGCCGGCAGCCGGGTCGTCTTCGGCTTGGGCAGCACCTTGGTCGCGCGGCGGGAGTTGGTGGTCGGGACCGCTTCAACGAGCCCAGTGCGCCACTCGCCGACTGAGAGGTCGATGTCGACGCGGCGGTTGCTGCCAGCGGTACAGCGACGCGGATTCGCGGTGCCAGCAGGCTTGTTGTGGTGGGGGACCAGCTTTGGGGTGCCCTGCATGCCGGTGATCGGGCACCAGGTCCGGCAGTCGGGGCAGACCAGGTGTTCCTTGCCGGGGGACAGGTCGATGTGGTTGGGCTTGAGGGTGGAGACGGTGATCGGCGGGCGGTGGTTGACCTGGGGGGTGCGGGTTTTGCTGCGCCGCTTGCGGGCCGTGGGAGTCGCGGACGGCGGGGCCATGAAGGAGCTCCTTGCGTGTGAAGGGGCGAAAAGGTCGCATCGCGGTGCTCTCTCCGCCGGTCAGGGCCGACCGGACAATCCGGTGCCCTGGCAGGCGGACAGCGCATCAGCGCTGCGATGCGCAGGAGCCGGTCGCCCGGGGGATTTGGTGGAGCTATCGACCCCGGCCCTCCCCGTGAGGGGAAAGCGGCTTCCTGCGGTGTTGCGCGCAGATAGTCATGGGGCGGAGGAGCTGGTGAGGCTCTTCGTCTCCGAGCCGCCGAAGCGGCGACTACCGCGCAAGCTTCGATATCGAAGCTCCGGTACGATGGTGCAAGACCTCGCTATCGATGTCAAGCATTTCGATAGTGAGGATTGCGAGTCTCTTGCTGGCACTGTTTGATCGCGAGGCGCTGATGACGCTTGAGCATCGAAGCCCCTAGGGTCGATAGCGAGGTAAGGAGACACATGGCAGACGAGACGGGCACTGATCGGCCCAGATACCTCAAGATCGCTGACGAGCTGAAGTCGGCGATCGAGCGGGGAGAGTACGCACCTGGCGACCGACTGCCAGGGGAGAACGTTCTCGCTCCGCGGTACGGCGTGGCCGTTATGACGGCCCGGCGAGCGCTGCGCGTGCTCACTAACCAGGGCCTCGCGGAGTCCCGGAAGGGCGCGGGATTCTTCGTCCAGGCATTCAGCCCCATCCGGCGGCGTGGCATCCAGCGCCTGGCGCGGGACCAGTGGGGGGCCGGCAAGTCCATCTGGTCTGCGGACGAAGATCGCCCGCTGGCCGTCGACCGGGTCACTGTCGAAGAGGTCGTCCCCCCGGCCCACATCATCAGCATGCTTGAGCTGGGGGAGGGGGAGACCACGTGTGCCAGGTCCCGGCGCTTCGTCCTCGCTGGCCGACCTGTCATGCTCGCTACCTCGTACCTGCCGTACGCACTGGTGGCAGGGTCGGCCATTACCCAAGCCGATACAGGTCCCGGGGGAACCTACGCCCGCCTCGCCGACCTTGGCCACGCTCCCGTTCATTTCCGGGAGGAGATCCGCGGGCGGCTGCCCACCACTGAGGAAGCTGCCGCTCTGGGTATGTCCCTTGAGCGCCCTGTCTTGAAGGTGTGCAGAACCGCCTTCGACGCTGCTCAGCGAGTTGTCGAGATCAATGAGATGACCCTCGACTCCGCTTCGTATGTCCTGGACTACGAGTTCGATGCCTGATCGCACGGAGCGGTGGACACGGACGCGGCACTGGCGTGTGTCCAAGGACGGCATAGATTCCTCCGGCCGGTGTGTTGTGTGCCTGGATCAACGTCAACCAGCTTCCGGGGCGACGACGTTGAGCGAGATGTCCCCGCGTAGCAGCGGTGTGGACTTAGCGTGGAAATACGGCCTCGTCTGCCTGGTCATGGACCACCCAGGGGGTGTGTAGTGATCGCCGTGGATCAGTGGACAGGTGAGGAGGCGCTGCTGTTGCGTTCGGTAAGGCGCCAGTCTGTCCGTGAGTTCGCGCAAGACCTGGGCATCAGTCCCCGGACGGTTTCCCAGTGGCAGCGCAATAAGGAGCGGGTGTGCCGTCCGGCGATGGCGCAGATCCTGGATACGGCGCTTGCCCAGTGCACTCCAGAAGAGCAGGAAGCGTTCCGTGTCCGACTGGCGGCACTGCGAGGGGAGACCGATGGCGCCGCAGCGGCTGCGGTAGCGCAGTCGGCGCCCTGCATCGTGGTTTCCCACAAGTTCCTGCCGGTTTACCTGGGCGAGCGGCTCGGCTCACTGTACGCAGCCGGAACACCCCGACCGTCCGGTCCGGCTGGCCTTGACCAGCGAGTACTACCCGGCAAGCACCGCTCAGCCCAGTCCTCCACAGTGCACATGTACGCATGTGGCGTCGTCGTAGTGCACTTGGAAGAGCGCCAGCGCGTGGACTCGTTCACTGATCTGGCAGTGTGGCGCTACCGCTCCTACCTGACAGACAGGGCCTGGGCGGGGGAGCGCATCACGGGCCTGTTGGAGCAACACTGCGCCGATGGACAGGTTGAGGCGTCGCCGGATCCGGAGTACGTGCTGTCCGTGTACGAGTTGCGTGAGCACGCTTGGTCGGGGGCCGGACTCGATACCGCCCTGCAGTTGCTGGCCACGCCGTCGGTGCTCGTTGACCGCCAGGACCCGGCAAACATCGTGCCCCTCGGGGCAGGAGTCGAGGACGCCAAGTTCCGCGATGGCTGGGCGCACCCTGAGGCGCTCCCCTTCGACGGCGGCGCTTCTCGTGGGGTGGCCGGTTGGTCGGGAATTTCTTATCACCCGCAGCCAGACGAGCGTGCCCTAACGATAAACCAGATCGTCGCTCTGGAGCTGGATGTTCAGGCGCTGTGGGCGCTGTCGTCGCACATCCTGCACATAGTCGAAGACGGGCAAGATCCCGTGATGCCGAGGGAATACAGCTGGCGCTTCCTACGCGGCGCGTACGTCCGGCTGACCACCGCCCGCCCCACAGAGACTGCCCAGCATCGCGTGATGCGCGAAGCAATTCTGACAACTAGCGAACTTCCTGATCGGTTGCGTGCCGCCCAGGACGCTCTTCGAGACAGCAATCCGTGACGGCCATGTGGAAGGCGGACTGGGTGGATCCTCGCTCGACGGCGCTGATCGTCATCGACGTGCAGCAGGGCTTCGTCAACCGGCATAGCCGCGGCACGCTTCCGGCGATCGTGCGCTTGGTGGAAGGCTGGCGAGCCGCTGGCGGTCCTATGGTCTTCACGCGGTTCCATAACGAGCTCGGTTCGCCATACGAGACGATCACCGGCTGGACGCGGCTGCGCACCGCGGAGGAGCAGGCTCTCGTTGAGGAGCTTGCTCCCTTCACGGATTCCGCGGTCACGGTCATCGATAAGGCGCGGTCGTCGGTTTTCACCCCGGAGGGTGCGCAACTGATTCGTGATCAGGGCTGGAGCGACCTGGTGCTGTGCGGCATCGACACAGACGCCTGTGTCTACGACTCCGCGATCGCCGCTTATCAGAGCGGATATCGGCCCTGGATCGTCACCGACGCCTGCGCCTCTACCGGTGGACCCGAGTACCACGACGCCGCCCTGCTGCTTGCCGCTCGCAACCTCGGCGCCGACCAACTCGTCACCAGCGAGACCATCCTGCCCAGAATCGGCAGACAGGGGGCACACACATGAGTTCACCTTCATACGACGCGGACGTCCTGATCGTCGGAGCCGGCCCGGCTGGAGTGTCGGCTGCAGTCATGGCAGCCAGCCTCAAGCTGCGCACCGTAGTGATCGAGGCTGGGCTAACCGGAGGCAAGCTGCACGTCGTCGGCGCCTTGAGCAACATGCCGGGCAACTGGTCGACCGGCCCGGATCTGGCGCAGGCTCTGGCGCAGGACCTGCAACGTCTGCAAGAAGACGGCTGGTGCACCCTGATGCAGGCCCGGGCCGTGGCAGTGAACGGTCACGACGACCGAGCCGAACTCACTCTGGACAGCGGCCAGGTCCTGACCGGGCAGACCATCGTGGTCGCCACCGGAGTAGCCGCGCTCACACCCGCCGAAGCCGACTGGGTGACCGCTCCCAACGATCTCACCGCGCCGCCGCTCTGGCGTGCCGCACCGGACAACCTCATAGGTCGCACGTACGTGCTCGGGGCCGATCGCCCGCTCGGGACTTGGCTCCGGGTCCACCAGAAGACGTCGAACACGCTGCACGTGCTCTGCCCCCCGACGGATGAGTACAAGGTCGCCGAAGTCGCGGGTGATGATCGTGTCCGCATAATTCCTGTCTCCCACGTCACCATCACCCGGCCCGCCTACGGCGACGGCTGGACGGTTGAGGTCAAGGACCAGGACGGGGAACGGACGGTCTATGCCGTCACCACGGTGCTGAACAACATGGGCAATAGGCCGGCTGCCCTTCAGGGACTCGCCCAGGGCCAGGATGGCTACTGCCCCACCGACGGCCAGCACCCGCGCATCCAGGTCGCAGGAGACCTGCGGTCTTCGCGGTATCAGCGGATAGCCACCGCACAAGGATCCGGAGCTGAGGCCGTACTCACTTATTACTACGGCACCACACCGCCTGGCTCAGGTGGTCCTCGATGACGCTCCGAGGACGTGGGGTCTCACTACCTGCCTTTGGTGGCGAACGGGGCCACCAGGTGGTCTGGAGCGGTCCGGCGCAGCTTGGGTCTGCGGCTGCCATGGGCAGCTGGCTGGAGAGCTTGGAGGGCAGCTCGAAGCGTGGTCGAGTCCCGGTTCCAACGTTTCGGCGCGATCAGCTTGAGTCGTGGTGCCTCGTCTGGGGGCATGACCTGGCTCTTGCAGTCGATGACGGGGACCAGACCGAGGTTGTGGGTGAAGAGCAGAACGGGTTTCTCCGCCACCAGCGAGCGGAGTTCGAGGCGCGCAACGGGGCCGAGGACGTGGACTCGGCTGCCGAGGCGTTTGGGCCTTCCAATGACGACGAGGCCATCGAGCCGACCCGCGAGCGTGTCCCAGTCGTACAGGGATTCCGCGAAGGCGGAGCGGTAGTGCAACAACTCGACGCCGTCTGGCAGATCCTGCGTGATGCGCTTGAGCCAGCGCTGCCAGTTAGTGCCGCTGACAGTCTTGGGCGCGGCGCTGACGTAGACGCGAACCGGGCTGCCTGGGCGGCGCTCAGCAGCGATACGGTGCATAGCCGCGATGTAGCGGCGCTGCTGCTCAGGGCGGGCGAAGGTCTCCACGTCCAGGGGATCGTCGTGCCGGGGCATCTGCGTCGCGTACATGCCGCCCATGATGCCTGTACAGCGCTCCGGCTGCGGAACAGGACAGGTCACCACCGGGTTCTGGCACACCCTCAAGGACGGGACGCCTACCGGCGACACGAGCTATACCAGGGTGCCGGTGAGGGATCTCGAGGGAGTAGCGTGTCCCTGCAAAAGATCCATACAGGCATGGCTAAGCCCCGCGAGGTGGTGCTCCGGGGCACGGCCGCAGACCTATCTAGGGAAGGTCTCGACATGGTTCAGGGTACCCGTACCCTCCGACAGGCACACGCCAAGGCACCCGCCGTGGCAGCGACGGCTCATACGTCGCTCCGGCTGGGTGCCTCCTTTGTCTCCCCGCGCAAGTCCGCGTGCGGGCGCACCTCTGCCCCGGAAGGGGGCGAGATGGTGTAGTCGCGATGGCGGCGCCCGCTGAGCGGGTCGTCAAGCCGCCGGGACGCCCGGCCACCCAGGTGATTACCGGTCACCTCGGCTGATGGCGTCCCATCTGCCACCGGGAGGGCTTAGCAGGCCCTCCCGAAGGAGTTGTCCGTCCGGTTAGCAGCCGGCCGAACAGTTCGATCTTGGTTCTCCCCGAACCAACGAAGCGCCAAAGCGGCCTTCGTCATGCCCTCTCCCACGCAGCGAGAAGGACAGGACTCATGTTGCAGCATCGTGCTGCCTTTTGTCAGCCCACCCATGCCCGGTTGGCGTATTTTGTGGCGTCTCCCCGGTCACAGTTCTCTCCGCAACAGGTGTCTGAGCTGTGGCAGTGGAACGGCGCGGCCCCTCTGGGGCGGTCTTCCGAGGTTTCCTCGTGAACGCCGTGGCGGCTACGGGCGCCGGAGCGGTTCCTGCGCAGCGCGGTCCGGCGCCAGTCTGCGGGCCGGGTAATCCGCTGGCTTTGGGCCGGGATGCCCGTGCCCGGTTGGGTGGTGCGGTGCGCACGCTGCTGGACGTTGCCGGCTCGGACGGTGTGACGGACGCGGTGCGGTTGGCGGTCGTGGTGTTGGCGGCGCGGACGCCGTCGGTGTCGGGTGTGGTGGAGATTCGCACCGGCGAGCTGGGCCGGTGGCTGGGGCTGTCGGCCTCCTACGTCGCCTCGCGCGTTGTCCCCGCGCTACGCCGATCCGGCATAGTCGCCGTCGATACGGCAGAGGGTGAGTTCGGCCAGGACGTCGGGCTGGCGTGCCGGGTGCTGCCGCTATGGCAGGCCCGGAGGACTGTCGGGCATCCCCTGTGTCTGCGCCGCACGGAGCTGGCGACGCTGCTGCGGCTTGTGGAGGCGGTGATGGCACCGGGCTGGAGGCACCGGGATGGCCGAGTGACGCCGGCCGGGCTGCTCGGGTCACGTACAGGCCGCGGGGCGGCGACGGACCGTCTGGCACTGTTGCTACTGGTGCTGGAGGCTCGGGAAACGGGCCGGGTGCGGCAGTGCGGCGGCGTAGTGGACACCAAGCGCGGCCGGGCGGCCGCGACGGTGGCCCGGTTGCTGGGCTGCACGGCGTCGGCGGGGGAGCAGGTGCTCGAGCGCCTGGAGGGCCGAGGTCTGGTGCGGCGGGCGCGGGTGCGGACCGCGTCCGGGCTCGCGCACCGCACGCGGCTGATGGTGCCGGCGGTCGCCGCCGCACACGGCCACCGCGGTCTCGGCGCTGTCAAGGGAGGCGGTGCGGTGGCGTCAAATCCCGCGTTTTCAGAGCCCGATGGTACGGCAGGGCCTGTTGAGACGCCGGAGCCGGCTCCGGATTCGCAGGTCAGCGGCGTGCCGGTGGCGGCCGGTCCAGACGGGGCAGACCCCGACGCTACGGCAGCCCTTCACACTCACCACCCTGCTGGGGGTTCCCCTGTCTCCTCTGTTGCTCTCTCTGGTGGGTTTTCCGGCGAAGGCCGTGGAGGGTCCGGTGTTCTGCCGGACCGCGCGTGCGCGCGCGAGGACCAAGCCGCCGGTCGTCGGGGCACGGCCGGGCCAGCAGCACCACCGGTGGCCAGTGTCGGCCCGCTGCGCGGGGAAAAGCCGCAGAAATCCCCGGTCGACGAACCAGGCCAGCGGCCCCCCGCTCGGCCTCAGCCCGGCCGGTGCGGCGAGATTCGGAGGGCCGGCCTGCCGGCGGATCTTCGTCTGCGCGTCGCCCTGACCCCGGTAGCGGGACTGTGGGCACAGCTGAACCGCTGGCAGCAGCACCAGGTCGAACGGGCAGCAGCCGGGGAACTGACCCGGCTGGCAGGGGTGCTGGCACGGCCAGAAACCGCTTCGCAACTGCTCGCCGACCGGCTCACGGACCGGTTGGGGGAAACCGGCGGCGAGGCGCTGGTGAGGAGCCCGTTCGGCTGGCTGATCCACCGCGGCCTCGTGCAGCGTCCGGCCTGCTCTGACCCCCGGTGCGACGACGGGATCCGGCTGGACACCGGCGCAGAGTGCGACACCTGCGGAAACGTGATCCACATCCGGCGCGCTGAGCGGGCCCGGATCGCGGCGCAGGTGGAAGCTCAACTGCCTGGCCTGGGCGTGCTCGAGCACCGCCAGGTTCTCGAGGAACGGCTCCGGGAGCAGGCCGCCATCAAGGCGGAGGCCTTCGCCCGGCGGCGTGAGCACGCCATCGCGGAACAAGCCCGTCGCGATGCCGCCCGAGTGGCCGCCCGGGAACGGGCGGAGCGCGAGCGCCGGGCCGCGGCCGCCGCCGAGGCGGCCCGGCAAGGACTGTCGTGCCAGGACTGCGGCCGCAGCCGATCGGCCGGACTGTGCGAGGCGTGCGGCTACCGGCGCCGGACCGAAGCCCTGATCGTCGAAGCCGGCCACGTCGCCGCCACCTGGACCGCCGACCTCAACGACGCCAAGGACGTGGCCGCCGTAGCCGCCGGGGTGCGGGCCACGATGGAAGCCGAGATCGCAACTGCCCGCGAGAAGTTCCTGCGGATGGCGGGCCCTGCCGACCTGGACGCAGACCCGAGCGGGAACGCGGCCGTGCTCGCCTTCGGCGCCCTCCAGACCACCCAGCAGGCAGCCCTCGAGTACCGCCGCTGCGCCCTGGCGATGCTGAGCCGCACCGAGGAAGCCGAGGCCGAGGCCCGCCGGGCATACACGACCGAGCAAAACCGCCGCTGGTTCAGGACCAACCCCCACAGCGCGCACGCCCTCGCCGCCGCGGCCAAGGCCGCCGACGCCGCCCGGCAGCGCACCGCCCAGTACCTGCTAGACACGCGGCTGGCGCAGCTGCACGGCAGGCCCCGTCCTGAGACGGCCGGATCCGCCATGGCGGCCCTGGAAGGGGCCCGCAGCCTTCGGGCCCGTTAGTGTCCCGATATGACGACAGAGAAGCACCACGATCTCACGGCTGTGTGCAGAGCGGCACAGAAGGGATGGGTGCTGCAGGTCGTACAACAGGGGAGTTCGCAGCCAGTTGCCGAACGGGAACTACACCAGTGGCCGGACTGGCCGGAGTTCCCGCCGGACGCTGCGGCGGCGGCCGGGTGCGAACTCGTCATGCTCGGCTACATGATCCGGCCCGACACCGTCACGCCCGACTCGCTGATCGGGTGGCATCGTGTTCCGAACGAGCGGGCGTGGTCGGCGACGGTTGCCACCTTCGCCGACCTGCAAGCCCACGGATCCTGAGGTTCACCGCCGACCCCCGTCATCGTGAACATCGCCGCGCGCTCACGCGGAGAGGACACCATCCAGTCCGAGATCACCAGCGTCGAGGGCGGCTCACCTCCGCTCGCGCGGAGAGGACGCTGAGTATTCAGCTTTCACCTGATGAGTTAGCGGCCCACCTCCGCTCACGCGGAGAGGACGTTCCGAGATTCGAGCGGCTGCGGCCGGCAAACGGCTCACCTCCGCTCGCGCGGAAAGGACAGCGCGTAGCAGCGGAACAGGCAGAGTCTCGCCGGCTCACCTCCGCTCGCGCGGAGAGGACAGTCAGTGCCGTCGGTGGTGGAGGGCGGCCCGCGGCTCACCTCCGCTCGCGCGGAGAGGACGTCGTCCTTGAGGGCGGCGAACCCTGCGGACGCGGCTCACCTCCGCTCGCGCGGAGAGGACCGGACGGTGCGCCGGCTGCGGCGGGTCTTGGGCGGCTCACCTCCGCTCGCGCGGAGAGGACGCGGCGGCCAGGACCAGCGTCCGGGCCTCGACCGGCTCACCTCCGCTCGCGCGGAGAGGACGTCGTCCTTGAGGGCGGCGAACCCTGCGGACGCGGCTCACCTCCGCTCGCGCGGAGAGGACGGCTGAATGGCCGACCAATCCCGTGCCCGGACCGGCTCACCTCCGCTCGCGCGGAGCGGACGCGTTCACGCCGGACCCGCGGCGCCGGGTGAACGGCTCACCTCCGCTCGCGCGGAGAGGACACCCCGGCGTCAACGAGGCCGTCGACCGCGGCCGGCTCACCTCCGCTCGCGCGGAGAGCACGCACCCGCTGCACCCACCGCATCCGCGGCTGGCGGCTCACCTCCGCTCGTGCGGAGAGCACGCCATCCGCCAGGGCGAGGCCTGGCTGTCGTACGGCTCACCTCCGCTCACGCTGAGAGCACACCGTAGACGCGACGAAGCCCCCGCTGCACGGGCCGGCCGTCGGGGCTTCGGTGTGTGGGGTTAGAGGGCGACAACGCTGATGGGAGTGATCCGCCCAGTCTCGTCGTTGACCATGACGGTGAGGATGCCGTGGGGGAAGGCGGCCTCGAAGGTCCTGCCGTCGGGTATGCCCGTCGGCTGGGCGACCGCATAGGGGTCGCGTTCGAGGCTGCGGAAGAGGTCGAACACTTCACCGAGGGCATTGTCGGAGAGGCCGCGGAGCATCCGGAAGGTGTGCTCGGTGATATGCACGTGCCAGGTCACGCGGCTCCTTGGTGCTCCGTCCGTGTCTTCCACTGCCGGTACAGTGCGGCACCTTCGGCCGACTCGTTCTCGTGCTCGGGCGGCAACTGTCCGTGGTCACGATAGTAGGCCTGGAGCTCCTCCACGCGCGGGCGTTCGGCTTCGACCCGTTCGATGAAATCAACCCACCGCTGGAGGATGTCGGGGAGCCGATGGACGTCGGTGAAGGACGCCTCACGCATGAAGGTGGCACGCAGCTCGGAGTGCGGAAGGGCGTGCGCGATGCTGTCGATCGTCCACTGCTGTCCGCCGCTCACCTAGACCCCAAGATCTGATAGACCATTCCGATATCGCTTTGCAGCGTAATGGCCGGGGTCGCCCTCGCGCACCCCGTTGCGCACACAGCAGGGTGCGCGGTCAACCGGCTGGGCGGCTCACCTCCGCTCGCGCGGAGACGACCGCCGTTTGATGTGGAAGGGTGCGCGGTACCTCGGCTCACCTCCGCTCGCGCGGAGAGGACGCGTCGGCCCGGAAGCCGCCGACGAGGGGCCGCGGCTCACCTCCGCTCGCACGGAGAGGACAAGCGAGCATCCGAGAATGCCGCTCTCCACTGCGGCTCGCCTCCGCTCGCGCGGAGAGGACTTTCTCCCAGTGGGAGACGAATGGGAGACGATCGGCTCACCTCCGCTCGCGCGGAGAGGACGAAGCGTTGATGAGCGACGAAGGGGCGCGGTACGGCTCACCTCCGCTCGCGCGGAGAGGACCCCTCGGGCACGCGCAGCACGCGGGCCCTGTACGGCTCACCTCCGCTCGCGCGGAGAGGACGTCGGGGATCTCGGCACGGCGTTTGTGGACGTCGGCTCACCTCCGCTCGCGCGGAGAGGACTCGACGACGGCCATCCACCGGCCGCGGCGCTGCGGCTCACCTCCGCTCGCGCGGAGAGGACAGCGCCGCGGTGATCGCGGCGAACAGGTCGTCCGGCTCACCTCCGCTCGCGCGGAGAGGACCGCCGGCCCTCGCTTCCCCATGATCAACACCCCGGCTCACCTCCGCTCGCGCGGAGAGGACGATGCCGAGGGTGGTGAGCGAGTCGTGGACGCCGGCTCACCTCCGCTCGCGCGGAGAGGACGACACGGAATTGACTGTGACCGATTCCGCCGGCGGCTCACCTCCGCTCGCGCGGAGAGGACGTGTCCTCGTCGTCAACGGCCTGCTCGATCTGCGGCTCACCTCCGCTCGCGCGGAGAGGACGGACCACGCCTCCAGGAAGTGGCGGGCGTCCTCGGCTCACCTCCGCTCGCGCGGAGAGGACCACGGCTCGCACCAGGCGCGCGGGCGCAGCCACGGCTCACCTCCGCTCGCGCGGAGAGGACCACCGCACGCAGCATCGAGGCCGACGCCCTTGCGGCTCACCTCCGCTCGCGCGGAGAGGACCCGTTCCGGTCGCCGGTGCAGCACGTCGGCCGCGGCTCACCTCCGCTCGCGCGGAGAGGACCTCCTTCACTCCCAGCCGTCCGCCGTCGACCTCGGCTCACCTCCGCTCGCGCGGAGAGGACTGGGTCAGCCGCTCGGCGAGGACCGGCGATTTCGGCTCACCTCCGCTCGCGCGGAGAGGACCCCTCAGGCCCGTGTTCCCGGCTCACCGCCTGCTGGCTCACCTCCGCTCGCGCGGAGAGGACGTCCTCAGCGTCAGCGCCGTCCCGCCGCTGGTCGGCTCACCTCCGCTCGCGCGGAGAGGACGTCCACCGCCTGGACGAGGTGATGCGCTTCAACGGCTCACCTCCGCTCGCGCGGAGAGGACTCATCAGGCGCGGGGCGGCCGGGCCTCGGCTGGGGCTCACCTCCGCTCGCGCGGAGAGGACATCCTGATCGTGCGGCCGGTCGGCCCGATCCGCGGCTCACCTCCGCTCGCGCGGAGAGGACGTCGTTCACAACGGTGGCGAGGTTCTGGCGGACGGCTCACCTCCGCTCGCGCGGAGAGGACGAACGCAAAGGCTTCGACTGGTTCGCCAAGGTCGGCTCACCTCCGCTCGCGCGGAGAGGACATCGACCCGATGAACGACACTGCCGCGGAGGAGGGCTCACCTCCGCTCGCGCGGAGAGGACGAGGCCCGGTCCAAGTCGGCCCGCAAGTCCCGCGGCTCACCTCCGCTCGCGCGGAGAGGACGATCGGGTCATCGACTATGGCCAGGTGGGCGCCGGCTCACCTCCGCTCGCGCGGAGAGGACGACCACGCCGACCCGGTCACCACGATCGGCTACGGCTCACCTCCGCTCGCGCGGAGAGGACTGGCGGTGTGGGCCGGCCGGTCGGCGACCCAGCGGCTCACCTCCGCTCGCGCGGAGAGGACGGGCGGCGCACGGAGATGCAAAACCATTCGTTCGGCTCACCTCCGCTCGCGCGGAGAGGACAACAGGCCCTCGAGGCCGGACGCGGACTCGGACGGCTCACCTCCGCTCGCGCGGAGAGGACACGACGGCCACCAGGGCGACGACAAGGAGGGTCGGCTCACCTCCGCTCGCGCGGAGAGGACGCCGCCGCCCAACTCCGCAACGAAGACCTGACCGGCTCACCTCCGCTCGCGCGGAGAGGACGAGACCCTGACGCCCGCCGAAAAGCGCTGGGACGGCTCACCTCCGCTCGCGCGGAGAGGACCCGCCACGGGCCCCTGCCTCAAGGACCGCCACCGGCTCACCTCCGCTCGCGCGGAGAGGACAGGAAGGTCGTCATCAGCGATGGTACGACGCACGGCTCACCTCCGCTCGCGCGGAGAGGACTAGGCCGCGAGGAGCTTGTACGCGGCGAGGCGCGGCTCACCTCCGCTCGCGCGGAGAGGACGTGAACAGTAGAGAGGGGATTCACGTTCACCACGGCTCACCTCCGCTCGCGCGGAGAGGACCCGGAGTACGACGCCGTGGAGGGCGCCGTCCGCTGGCTCACCTCCGCTCGCGCGGAGAGGACCATGGCGGTCGCCAGGGCGGAGACGCCGTCGACGGCTCACCTCCGCTCGCGCGGAGAGGACATGGACCGCAACCCGCTGCAGGACGGCGTCCTCGGCTCACCTCCGCTCGCGCGGAGAGGACACTTCCTGACCTGGTCTTCTAGAGCGCCTTTGCAATTACTTTGCCATTGTGCAGCCGCACCCACACCCGCACGGAACCGGCGTTGTGAGGTGGGGTCATGACAGGTCAGTGTATGGGCGCACTGGCGTTGTCAGTGTCGCCTGCTACCTCTGGCACATGATGAACAGCGATGCCCCGGCCGGCGGAACACCTCTCCTTGACCCCCGCATGTGGGGAAAGGAGAACGGCTTACCGCGGCCGTACCCGGTGGTGTGTCACCTGCTCGACACCGCCGCTGTGTTCTCCGCGCTTTGGGACGGTTTGCTCGGCGAGCGGATGCGGCAGCGTCTGGCTGATGCTCTGGGCTTGCCTCCGGGGGAGACGCGGGCTGTGCTGTCGTTCTGGGCCGGGTTGCACGACCTGGGCAAGATCACGCCGCCGTTTCAGGCTCAGGTGCCGGCGGCGTTCGCGGCTGTGCGCGACGAGCCGGTCTATCTGAGAGCCCCGGGTGCCGAGAGCGACAGAGCGTTCCGGCATGAGATCGCGACCCACTGGGCCTTGGCGCTGCTGCTGGACGAGATTGGGTACCCCGGTGATCGCCGGCTGTTGCGCAGGGCAGTGAGTCACCAGGTCGCGCAACTTCTCGGTGGACACCACGGGTGTTTCGGAGCCGTCCTGAAGCAGAAGGAGTTGGCTGCTTCGAGTACCTACCAGCGTGGTCTGGGGGAGGACGGGTGGGCGGCGCAGCGTCGGGCTCACTTCGCCGAGGTGCGGCGGGTTGTTGGTGCCACGGCTGTGCCGGAGCGAGGGCTTCCGGCTGAGCTGGCCGTTGTGGTCAGTGGGTTGGTGGTGGTGGCCGACTGGCTGGCCAGTCAGATCGACGCGATCAAACCCTTGCTGCCGCCCGCGGACTGGCAGGGCACGCCGGAGGAACTGGACGCTCACTGGGTGCGGACAGTGGCCGCGGCAACGGATCTGGTGAGCGCGGCGAGGCTGGGGCGGGCGCGGTTCGCGACGCAGACGTTCGCCGAGATGTTCCCGTTCACTCCCAACGACCTTCAGCGCGATCTGGTGGAACACCTTCCCGGACTGGTCGCACAGCGCGGTCCCGGTCTGTTGCTGGTGACGGCGCCGACCGGTGACGGCAAGACGGAGGCGGCTCTCTTCGCGTCCTCCGTCCTCGGCCGGGCCGCCGATGCCCGGGGGCTGTACTTCGCCCTGCCAACCATGGCTACCGCCGACGCGATGTTCCCGCGGGTGGAAAAGTTCGCGGGGAAGGCGCTGGCGGGCGAGCGGGCGCTGACATTGCTGCACTCCATGGCCTGGCTCAGCCCCGCCTACAACCGGTCGGAGGGCCGTGACGACGCCCAGGCGCGAAACGGCGGCCTGAGTGCGGAGGAGAGCACGGCCACCGAAGCCGGGGCCTGGCTGCGTGGGCGCAAGCGCGGATTGCTCGCTCCGCTCGGGGCCGGGACGATCGACCAGGCGCTCAGCGCTGTTCTGCCCGTCACCCACAACGCACTGCGCTTGTTCAGCCTGTCCGACAAGGTCTTCGTCGTCGATGAAGCGCACGCCTACGGGCCGTGGATGCACAAGCTCCTGACCCGGCTGCTGGAGTGGCTTGGGGCGTTCGGCGCGCCGGTCGTTCTGCTGTCGGCGACGTTGACGGGCCGGGTGGCGGCTTCCCTGGTGGATGCCTACCGGCGCGGTGCCGGCTTCACGGAGCCGACGGCGGTTGAGCCCTGCTACCCCGGCTGGCTGTTCACCGACGCCGCCACCGGTGAGGTCTCCGCTCCCCGCACGACCTCCACCGACCGGGCCCGGACGCTCGATGTGTCAGTGCATCGAGTCGCTTGGGATGCGGGCGAGGCACCGAGGGCGGCCGTTGCCCCGGGAGGGCGCCGAGCGGCGCTGCGGAAGGCTCTGCGGCCGGTGGCCGAGCAGGGCGGCACGGCGTTGGTGTGCTGCACCACAGTGGCCGAGGCCCAGAGCACCTTCCGGGATCTGTGCGAGGCATTTCCCGCCCTGGCGGCGCGGGAGGGCGGGCTCCGGCTGCTGCATTCGCGATTCCCGGCAGTGACCAGGCAGAAGATCACGGCCGAGTGCGAATCCGCGTACGGGAAGCCCCGCTCGGACGAAGACACGGCGAGCCCGCGCCCCGCGTCGATCCTCGTCGCCACACAGGTGGTTGAGCAGTCACTCGACTTCGACTTCGACTTGGTCGTCACCGACCTCGCTCCGCTGGCTCAGCTTCTCCAGCGCGCCGGCCGTGCCCGCCGCCACGCTCGGGGAGACCGGGGACGTCCTGCGTGGGCACTGCCGGAAGAGCGGCCGCGGCTGGTGGTCCTGGAGCCGGTCGACGACCGGAAGGAGACCGAGATCCCCCGCACCTGGGGCCAGGTCTATGACGCCGCCCTGCTGCACCGCACGGCTCTTCTCCTGCACGAACAGGTGGAGAGCGGCATTAACGTCCCGGCGGACGTGCAGCGCCTCATCGACGCCGTGTACGCGGAGGACTTCATCGAGGGCCTGGATCCGGCTGCCGAGCGGGAGTTGCGTCAGCTGGACGCCCAGCGTCTCGCTGACGAGGCAGCGGAGGAGCACATGGCCCGCGTAGTGAGCATCTGCGCGCCGGCGGACGTGGCGGGCGACCTGCACCGGCTCAGCCGCCGGGAAGCCGGGGTCACCGAGGAGCTGCTCACCACTCGGCTGGGCGCGGACACCGGGCGGGTGCTGTGCCTGTACGAGCAGGCCGACGGGGCGCTCACGCTCGACGAGGACGGCAAGGCCGTGCTTCCTGTCGGTGGCCCGCGGGGGCTCGACCGGGATGCTCTGGCACAAATCATGTCGCACGTGACTCCCGTGCCGGGCAAGTGGTTGCGCTCCGGCCCGGAGAGCCATCCCCAGCCGGAGAGCTGGGAGGAGCGACCAGTGTTGCGGGATCTGATGCTGCTCCGCATACAACCGGAAGGCGACGGCACGTGGATCTGCCGCAGCGGGGGCCGGTCCATCAGGATCTCGGCGGTGGGTCTGGAGTCGGTGTGAGCAGTTTGTCAAATCGCTAGTCGCCTTCAGCGACAGGCTTGCTACGGTGAGCCACCACATCGGTCCGTGCCCCACCACTGCGGCTGCGGTGGTCCACGCCCGCCTGCGCGGGCACGGGCAGATCTCGTCTCTTCGCCGTCGGCGACAGGCGGATCACCCCCGCTCTCGTGCGGGGACCCCACCACATTGTGTCCTGAACGGCAGGGAGCCACATGCCAACAGACCCCTACAACGTGCTCTACGAGCCGGAAATCCCGGTTCGCTGGGTCTCTACTGCGCCTGATCCGGTGACAGGCCAGTTAACCGGTCGAATTGGTCTGCAGGATGTGCTGCTGCGCAGCGCCGATATCGCCAGCCTGGCGATCCCCGTACCGCCCGCGCACTCCGCCCTGTTGCGCATCCTCTACGCCCTGACCGCGCGGGTGACCGGGCTGGACGAGGCCGGCCCCGGGGACTGGGGGGAGCGACGCCAGCAGGTCCTGGACGAAGGCCGCCTGCCGGTGGACGGGATCGAGAAGTACTTCGCCGAGTACCGCGACCGGTTCTTCCTGTACGGCGGCGAGGGCGGGCGGCCCTGGATGCAGGATCCGCGCCTGGCCGAGCAGTGCGACCCGGACAACACCGCCGGGGTCAACAAGCTGATCGTGACCCGGCCCTCAGGCAACAACCATGCCTGGTTCCGGCACGGCAGCGACAGCGCCCCGGACCTGCCCACCGCCTCGGAAGCCCTCCTGAACCTCCTGGTGTGGCACTACTACGGCCCCTCCGGCCGCTGTTCGGCCCGTGAGGTCAACGGGGTCAAGACCGCCAGCGCGACCGCGGGTCCGCTGCGGACGGCCCTGTCCTACCACCCGGAGGGCGACACGCTCTTCGAGACGCTGCTGGCTGGCCTGGTCCCTCCGGAGACGACCGTGCGCCGCACGGAGGACCGGTGCCCCTGGGAGTGGGACGAACTGCCCGACCCGGATGCCCCGCCTCCCGTGCCCTCGGGCCCGTGTTCCCGGCTCACCGCCTGCTCCCAGCACGCCGTGCTGCTCGTTCCGGACGAGGAGAACAAGGGATTGATCCGGGACGCCTACATCACCTGGGCGTACCGCACGGGCCGTATTCCGCGCGACGACAACTACCTGATCTGGCAGATCAGTCAGCAGGGCAACCGCTATCCGCGCCCGGCGAAGGCGGACCGTGCGCTGTGGCGCGACCTGGACGCCCTGCTCCTGCACGAGCCGGTTGGCGCCTCCCAGCCCCAGCAGCCCAAGGTCTTCGACGCCGCGTTCGAAGTGTCGGAGTTCCTGCGGGTGCGGGCGCTCGGCTTCGAGCAGGAGGGGCAGGCCAAGGACACCCAGTTCGTGGACGCTTCCACCCCGCCCGTCCTGGGATACGTCGAGAAGCTCGCCCCGCGCACCGCACCGGCCGTGGCCCGGATGCGGCAGCTCGGCGAGATGTACGGCCAGCGTCTGGACCGCGCCGTCAAGCGCGCGTGGGCCGCCTACATGGACGATGCGAAGGCCGACGCCGGCACCTGGGCAGCGGAGGCGGCCGCGCGCTACTGGCCGAAGGCCGAGGCCGAGTTCTGGGCCCGGTTCCGGAGCCTGGACCGAAGTGGCCGGGCCCTCGACGTCGGCTTCGACCCGGCCGCCACCCGGGCCGCGTTCCTGGGGCTCGCCCAGGAGGCGTACGACACCGTGACGGGCTCCGTCACCCGCACCCTGCGTGGCGCGAAGGCGGTATCCAACGCCCGCGTCGAGCTGTACGGCGGCCCGCGCAAGAAGCGCGCCTGAACCGCCTGCCCGAACCCCGGTTGTGAAACAGCCGCCCAACGGGCCATATCTGCCTGCCCAACAGAGAGGAAGCAGCATGTCCACCGGGACACCACCCCACGATCCGGCCACAGCCCGACGTCGGCAGCGCCTGGCCTACACCGCCTGGATCGAGCAGATCTGCCGCAGCGACCCGGGAGCCCGTACGGCCCTGCGGAGCGGACTGCGCCGGGACATTGACGACGTCCCGCGCATGCACCGCTTGGTCACGCGCTGGCTGCCTCAGGACCGGGCCGTGTCCGGCGCCGAGCAGCGGGCGTACTACGCGGTGGCCGCCATGATCGCCGATCAGCCCCGCAGCAGCCTCGGCGCCTCCGCACCGGCTTCCGACGACGACACCGCCGACGAGGACACGGCCCCTGTCGGCACCGACCCGGAGAACAGCCCGGGCGACGGCGACGGAGCCGCTTCGAGGAAGACGGCCGCCCGCTACGGCGACAGCCTCGGCACGGCCTTCGCGCTCGCCGTCACCACGGGCCCGGGCCGGGACCGCGAGATGCGTGAGTCCACGGCGGAGGCCCGCCTCAACCTCCTCACCCGGCAGAGCACCAACGGGCTCCACCGGCACCTGCCCGCCGCCGTCCGCTACGTCCGTGACATCGGAGTCCCCGTCGATTGGGCTCAACTGCTGGACGACCTGATCGCCTGGCCCGCCCACTCCGGCCGGATCTCCCGCCGCTGGCTGCAGGACTACTACCGGCTGCGCGCAGCGGACCTGCGTGCCAAGGCCGAGACCGGCGACCGGCAGGAGCTGGAGGAAGCCGGCCTGCTGCACGTACCCGGCCCACGGCCGCAGAGCCCGGCCGCCTCTTCCCCGACGACCACTGCCTGAAGGAGACATCACCATGACCGCACCCGCCCGTTTCATCGACATTCACGCCCTGCAGTCCATCCCGTTCGCCAACCTGAACCGGGACGACACCAACTCCGTCAAGACCGTCCAGTACGGCAACACCCTGCGTACCCGCGTCAGCAGCCAGTCCTGGAAGCGGGCCATGCGCACCTTCTTCCAGGAGCGGATCGGTGACGCGGCCCTGCGTACCCGGCGCATCGGCGAGCGCGTGAGCCGTGAGCTGCAGGAGCGCGGCTGGCCCTCGGAACTCGCGCAGCGCGCCGGCGGTCACGTCGCGGCTGGCAGCAGCATCAAGTTCGAGCTGGCCAAGAACCGGGAGGACCCCAAGCAGATCGTCCCCAACAAGGTCCTCACCAACGCGATGGTCTACGTCCCCCGGGCCGCGGTCGCCGAACTCGCCGACCTGGCCGAGGAGAAGCGCGAGGCCTTGGAGAAGGCCAAGGACATCAAGAAGCCCTCCGACAAGAGCGTCCTGCCCAACGACCGCATCGAAGCGGTCCTGCGCTCCCGGAACGGCGTGATCAACCTCTTCGGGCGGATGCTCGCCGAGATCGACGACGCCGGTGTCGACGGGGCCGTGCAGGTCGCCCACGCCCTGACCACGCACGAGACGGACGTCGAGCTCGACTACTTCTCCGCCGTCGACGACATCACCGACGCCTGGGACGACGCCACGGGCAGCGGGCACATGGGCCACGCCGAGTTCAGCGCCGGCACCTTCTACCGCTACGCCACCGTGGACCTGCGCGACCTCACCGCGAACATCGGCGACGACCCGCAGGCGGCCCGGGAGCTGGTCTCCGCCTTCCTCGTCTCCTTCATCGAGTCCCTGCCGCAGGCCAAGAAGAACTCCACCGCCCCGCACACCATCCCCGGCCTCGTTCACGTCGCCGTGCGCTCCGACCGGCCCCTGTCCTACGCGGCGGCGTTCGAGGAGCCGGTCCGCGCCGCCGACATCGGCGGCTTCGCGGCCCGCTCCGTCACGGCGCTGGACACCTACGCCGAGGCGGCCAACAAGCTCCTCGGCACCGGCCGGATCCTCACCTCAGGATGGGCCGGCCTCGACCCCAAGGACCTGACCGGACTCGGCCGACGCCACGACTCCTTCGACGGCCTGATCGGCCACGCGGTGGACACCGCCCTCGGCGACGGCGGCGCCGAGGCCGCGGCATGAGCGCCGTAACCACCGCCGCTCCCGGGCTGCTGCTGCGCCTTGCCGGCCCCCTGCAGTCCTGGGGTGAACACAGCCACTTCAACGAACGCGACACCGCCCGCTTCCCCACCCGGTCCGGCGTCATCGGTCTCCTCGCCGCCGCACAAGGCCGACGGCGCAACCAGCCCATCGACGACCTCACCCGGCTGTCGCTGACCATCCGCGCCGACCGGCCCGGCGTGCTCCTGCGCGACCTGCACACCGTCGGCGGCGGCCTGCCCACCAAGGCCACCGTCACCACCGCCGAAGGCAAGAAGCGCCCCGGTGACACGGGAACGCTGCTCACCCACCGCACCTATCTCGCCGACGCGGCCTTCACTGTCGCCGTCACCGGGACCGACGACGCGGAGGGACGGGACACGCTGGCGCGCTGTGCCGAGGCCCTGCGCCATCCCCACTGGCCCCCGTTCCTGGGCCGGCGGTCCTGTCCTCCGGAGGGCCCCGTCCTCCTGGGCGAGAGCGACAACGCCCTGCACCACCTGGTCCACCTCCCCCTGGCCGGCCCACCGCCCCGAGGAGAGCAAGGCGTCGAGTTCCTCTCCGACCAGCCGCTGGACCGGCTCCCGGTGCCCGGCCACCTCGTCACAGCGGACGGCGGGGACGGACGCCACCCCTCCAGCGAGGTCAACGACGAACCGATCTCCTTCCACCCGCGCCACCGCACCCACCGGGCGCGCCCCCTGTACCGGCGCACCGTCCGGCTCCCCCACGCCCAGTACGCCGGCCTGGACGCCGAACACAAACACCTGGCCCGGCTCCAGGACTACCTGACCAGCCACCTGAACGACCCGGAAGGGAGGCACCGTTGACCGCCTGGCTCACCCGGATCATCCCGGACCAGCGCTCAGCCGACGCCCGCCGCGACACCGCCGGAACCGACGGGGCCATCCGTCTCCACCGCCGCCTGATGTCGCTCTTCCCCGATGACGCGGGCCCCGAGGCCCGGCGCCGATTCGGTGTCCTCTTCCGCACCGAGGACACCCCCGCCGGAGTCCACATCCTGCTGCAGAGCACCGAGAAGCCCGACCTCACCCGCCTCCCCGACGGCTACGGGGACGTCCGCAGCCGCCCCCTCGATCCGCTGCTGGACGCCCTGCGGGCCGGGCTGACCGTCCGCTACCGGTGCGTGGCCAGCGCCGTCCGCAAACCCGGGGCCACCACCAGAGCGCTGTACAACCTGCCCGCCGTGGTCCCGCTCAGCGGAGCCGCCGCCGACGAATGGTGGCTCCGCCAGGCCGACGCCACCGGGCTCAAACCCCTCCAGCTGCACTCGCAGCCCCTGGACACCGTCCACGGCCGGCGGGGAAACAGCGGCCCGGCGGCCCAACAGCGCGTCCGCCACGCCCGCACCCGCTTCGACGGCACCGCGGCCATCACCGACCCCGACCAGCTCCGGGAGAAGATCGTCGAAGGCATCGGCCGCGGAAAACCCTACGGCTGCGGCCTGCTCAGCATCGCGCCCGCGAGGGACGCCACGTGACACCGGCCACCGCATCCAGGGCCCAGCGAACTCCGGCCGACGCCCGCCGGAAACTCGCCGCCCCCACCGTCGCCATGCTGCCGCGCATCGCGGACTCCCTGTCCTTCCTCTACCTCGACATCGTCCGCATCCACCAGGACGACACCGGTGTCTGCGCCGAAGTCACCAGCGAACACCGCGGCACCGAAACCGTCTACCTGCCCACAGCCGCCCTCAGCTGCGTACTCCTCGGCCCCGGCACCTCCATCACCGCCCGGGCCCTGGCCACCTTCGCGCGCCACGGAACCACCGTCCTCGTGACCGGCTCCGGCGGCGTGCGCTGCTACGCCGCCGCCCTGCCCGACTCCCTGACCACCACCTGGCTCGAACGCCAAACCCGCGCCTGGGCCGAGGACGACCGGCGCCTGGCCGTCGCCACGGCCATGTACGAGAAACGCTTCGGCCCGGGTACCGTGCCCTCGGGCAGCACCCTCGCCCAACTCCGAGGATTCGAAGGCCAGCGCGTCAAGGCCCACTACCGGCTGCTCGCGCAGCAGTACAAGATCGGCCGCTTCCGCCGCGCTTACGATCCCGCATCCTGGGACACCCAGGATCCGGTCAACCTGGCCCTGTCGTCCGCCAACACCTGTCTGTACGGCATCGTCCACGCGGCGATTCTCGCCCTGGGCTGCTCGCCGGCCCTCGGCTTCATCCACAACGGCAACCAGCAGGCGTTCGTCTACGACATCGCCGACCTCTACAAGGCCGACCTCACCATCCCGCTGGCGTTCTCCCTCCACGCCTCCACCAACCCGGAGGCCGAGGCCCGCCGCTCCTTCCGCGACGGCTTACGCCTCTTCAAGCTCCTCCCACGCATCGTCGCCGACGTCCAGCAGCTCCTCGACCCCGACACCGAGTACGAGGTCCCGGATCCGGAGGAACAACTGGTCGACCTGTGGGACCCGGTGGCCGGAGCGATCCCCGGCGGGGTCAACCACGGAGTGGAGCCGTGACCGCGCCCACGAAGGGACACCGCCCATGTCCTCAATGATCGTCATCTCCGCCACGGCGATCCCCGACCACCTCCGCGGCGCCCTGAGCCGCTGGCTGCTGGAGGTGACACCAGAGCTGTACGTGGGCACGGTCTCAGCCCGCGTCCGAGACGAACTCTGGACATCGGTCGCCGCCTGCGCCGGAGACGGCATGGCCGTCCTCGCCCACCCCGACGACAACGAGCAGGGCTTCACCCTCCGCACGGCCGGCACCCGCCGCCGAGAGCCGATGGACTTCGACGGCTTGACCCTGATCGGCTTCCGCAGAGAGAGTCAAGAAATGGCAAACCGCCTCTGAAAGCGCAGGTCGGGAAGTGTGCTCTCCGCGCGAGCGGAGGTGACCCGGTCGCCACAGCCCTCCAGCACCCCCACCCCGGGTGCTCTCCGCGCGAGCGGAGGTGACCCGGGGCACCCATGCCAGCACCCAGCCGGGCCCCGGTGCTCTCCGCGCGAGCGGAGGTGACCCGGACGCAGCCCGCGACGGAACCATGGGCGACCCGTGCTCTCCGCGCGAGCGGAGGTGACCCGACCGACGACATCCGCGCCCTCTACAAGGACATGCTCTCCGCGCGAGCGGAGGTGACCCGGCGCGGGCGCAGCGGTTCGCCGACAGTCATGTGTGCTCTCCGCGCGAGCGGAGGTGACCCGGACCCCGACATGGCCCGCAACGACAACGCCGCGTGCTCTCCGCGCGAGCGGAGGTGACCCGCCAGCGCCGGCAGTCGTCGCCGAGACGTTCGGGTGCTCTCCGCGCGAGCGGAGGTGACCCGGAACATCGTGACCATCCTCTCCGCCGAGATCGGTGCTCTCCGCGCGAGCGGAGGTGACCCGGACGTGTCTATCCTCCGCGACCGCGCCGGGGGGTGCTCTCCGCGCGAGCGGAGGTGACCCGATGACGGGCCAGTCGGGCGCCTCGGGGTCGGCGTGCTCTCCGCGCGAGCGGAGGTGACCCGGGCAGCAAGCGCCGCCGCGTCCCGCTCCACCCGTGCTCTCCGCGCGAGCGGAGGTGACCCGACTGGGCCGGTCCGCCCGGCTGGTCCTCGCCCGTGCTCTCCGCGCGAGCGGAGGTGACCCGTACGCAGCGACTGTGTCCTTGCCTGCTCGTGCGTGCTCTCCGCGCGAGCGGAGGTGACCCGTTGTCCGCGACGGGCCGGGACCTGTTCCACCAGTGCTCTCCGCGCGAGCGGAGGTGACCCCACGACCGCATCGCGGCGGGCGGAACCCACAGCGTGCTCTCCGCGCGAGCGGAGGTGACCCGCCGATCAGGTCTGGGAGTGCCTGATGGAGGGCGTGCTCTCCGCGCGAGCGGAGGTGACCCGGTCCGCACCACCGCCGGCAGCTCGATGGCGAAGTGCTCTCCGCGCGAGCGGAGGTGACCCACAGTTCTCCTTCGCCTACGACGTCGGCGAGGGGTGCTCTCCGCGCGAGCGGAGGTGACCCGCGCGGGGAGACGGCGCTCACCGGATACACGAGGTGCTCTCCGCGCGAGCGGAGGTGACCCGCCCTCGGCCAGATCGCTCCAGCGGAGGGCGGAGTGCTCTCCGCGCGAGCGGAGGTGACCCGCCGAGGTAGTGCATGACTCCGTGCCGCTTCGGTGCTCTCCGCGCGAGCGGAGGTGACCCGTTGGCGTTCGGGATCTCAGGCTGGTTGACGAGGTGCTCTCCGCGCGAGCGGAGGTGACCCGCCCGGACCCGTCATCGAGCACGAGCGGCTGACGTGCTCTCCGCGCGAGCGGAGGTGACCCGCTGACGTTCACCGGTCCGTCCGGGGCGGCCGGGTGCTCTCCGCGCGAGCGGAGGTGACCCGTTCAAGACCCGCCGCACCAGCCGGCGCGTGAAGTGCTCTCCGCGCGAGCGGAGGTGACCCACCGACCCCGTCGTCATCGGCCTCATCGCCGCCGTGCTCTCCGCGCGAGCGGAGGTGACCCGCGTGAGCTGTTCTCCGATGACGACGTCGCTCTGTGCTCTCCGCGCGAGCGGAGGTGACCCGCCCGGATGATGCGGGCCGCGGCCGGCCGGACGGTGCTCTCCGCGCGAGCGCAGGTGACCCGTCCCCTGAGTCCCATCAGTCCCCCCGCGCGGGGTGCTCTCCGCGCGAGCGGAGGTGACCCGCACGGCGGGATCGCCGAGGCCGTCGCCGCCGCGTGCTCTCCGCGTGAGCGGAGGTGACCCGCCCGGACAGGACCGTCCACGCCCCTTGCAGGAGTGCTCTCCGCGCGAGCGGAGGTGACCCGCACATCTACGACGCTGCGAAGGCGTACCTGAGGTGCTCTCCGCGCGAGCAGCGGAGGTGACCCGATCGCCATGGGCATCATCGGTATCGGGATGGCGTGCTCTCCGCGCGAGCGGAGGTGACCCGCGCCGGAGGACCACCGTATGAATGAGCACCAGGTGCTCTCCGCGCGAGCGGAGGTGACCCGGACCACGATCCGGATGACCACCGCCCCGGCCCGTGTTCTCCGCGCGAGCGGAGGTGACCCGGTGGAGCTGGCCCAGCTTGCGGGCCTGTTGGTGCAGTCGGAGGCGGCGCCGCAGCTGCTGGCCGACCGGCTGTAGGAAACTGGCGGCGAGGCTCTGGTCGGCCGTCCGTTTCCGTGGCTGATACGGCGGGGCTTGGTGCAGCGTCAGGCGTGCTCGGACCGCCGGTGTGATGACGGTGTGCGGCTGGACACCGGCGGTGCATGCGACACCTGCGGCAATGTGATCCACTTCCGCCGGGCACGCCGCGCGCAGGCCGCTGCCGAGCTTGCCCAAGAGCTGCCCGGCCTCGGGGACCGCAAGCGGCGCCAGATCCTTGAGAGCCGGCTGCGTGAGCAGGCCGCGATCGAGGCGGAAGACTCCGTGCGGCGGCGGGAACAAGCCCGCGCGGAGCAGGCCCGCCGGGAGGCAGTCCGCGCGGCCGCCCGGGAGCAGGCGGATCGCGAACGCGCGGCCGCGGCCGCTGCCGACGCGGTCCGCCAGGCACTGCCGTGCGAGGACTGCGGCCAGGGCCAGGCGGCCGGGCTGTGCGAGGCGTGCGGCTACCGGCGCCGGACCGAGGCACTGATCGTGGAAGGCGGGCTGGTCACGGCCACCTGGTGCGCCAACCTGGACGACCCGAGCGACATCGCCGCCGTCACCGACCACGTGGGGGCCACGCTGCAGGCCGACATCGACACCGCCCGCACCCAATTCATGGAGCTGATCGAACCGGGCGTACTGGAAGCAGACCCGGCAGCAGCGGCATCCGCCCTGGCCTTCAACGCCCTCCAAGCAGTCGAGCAGCTACTGCCGGACTACCGCAGCAGCGCCCTCCGACGGCTGGGCCGCACCCCGGAAGCCGAAGCCGAAGCACGGCGTGCCTACGCGACCGAGCGGAACCGCAGGTGGTTCCGCGCCAACCCAACCGGCACGGACGCCCTTGCCGCGGCGGCGACGGCCGTCAAGACCGCCCGGGAGCGCACTGCCCAGGCTCTCCTGGGTGACGCGGCTGGAGCAGGTACACAGGCAGGTCGGCAGCCTGCACGGAGGTGGCTGGGTCCGAGCCGTGGGCGGACCGGGTTGCCCGAGTTCGCGCGCATCGCGTCGATGGCGACTGGCTGTGATGAGCATCTTTGAAAACGGCTCTGGCCGCAGTTCCGTGAAGCTCATGGCTGGGTGAGGATCCGCGTCCGGAGGAGTCCGAACGAGGCTCGGCGACCGGGGCTGCTCCTCGCCTCACTTGCTTGGCCTTTGAACTGTGTGAGGAGGATGAGGATCGGAGGGTGGCCCTTGATCACCGGGGGATAGGTTTTGGCCCATGGCTGGTGACTGGCGGGTGGATCGGATCGAGGCTGCGCTGAGGGGCGAGAACCCGACCGTGCTGCGGCGGTTGACGGCAGGGTTCGCGGTGATCGGGGATGTTCAGTTCCTGCCGGGTTACTCGGTTCTGCTAGTGGACGAACCGGATGTGCAGCGTCTGTCGGACCTGCCGAGGCCGAAGCGGCTGTCGTTCCTGTCCGACATGGATCAGCTTGGTGAAGCGGTCGAGCGTGCCTGTCGGCGGCTGGACCCGGCTTTCCGCCGGGTCAATCTGGAGATTCTGGGGAACACAGACCCGTTTCTGCATGCGCATGTCTGGCCGCGGTTCGAGTGGGAGCCGACTGACGTAGTGGGCAAGCCGGTGTGGCTCTATCCGCGTGAACGGTGGAGTGACGAGCAGTTCAGGCTCGGGCCGCGGCACGACGTACTGCGGGATGTGATCGGCAGCGAACTGGACCGGCTGCGCTCGGGGAACTGACCGTTGCGGACCCGGTGATCGGTGACGATCAGCCGATGCTCACTGGAGGCGTCTGAGCGGGACGAACGCGGTTGGTGATCGTCGGGCAGGCGGCTTCCTGGGTGGCGAGCAGGGCGACAATCGTGACGGGCTGGTGCTCTCTGCGCGGGCGGAGGTGACCCGATGCCGCGGCGAAATCTGCCCCACCCTGGTCACTGGCTCCGGGTTCCGAACAGGCGGCCGGAGCGGGTTGCGCCGGGGGATGGTGGAGCGGTCCGGCCCCGCGTGGATGTGTGCGTGAGTCACCACAGTGGCGCGGCCGTGGGACGGGCGTCTTCTGCGCGTTGTGCCCGCCGATCCCGGAGTCGGTGTCGGCTGGTCCGGCTCCCTTCCGTTCCAGCTTTCCGCGGGATGCACAGTGGGGCATATTCACAAGGAAGAATGCAATTGCATTTGCAGATGTCATCGGTAAGTGCACTGCCGTGGATCTGCCGCCCCGCTTCGGTTGGGCAAGTCTTCGCACGCTTTCCGCAATTGACGCCTTGGAGCCAATAAATGAACGGTTTTGCAACAGTGGCTCCTGTGATCTGGGACACATGGTGATGGTGTTGTTGCTGGTAGAAGCTCCGGCAGCCTCGCGGCTGGGCGCGCCGCGCGATCTCTCCGCTTGTCGGCTTAACGCCACCCGGGCCCCTGTTCGGTATGACGAGTGGGAAATAGTCCCGCCCGCATTCGCAATGGTGCGTTTGCGGTGACCACAGCATTGACCGAAAGGGGGGACCTGTGGGGCAGAACTGGCCCTGGTACGCACGTGCATCGCTCGGTGCCTGCCGGTTGACCGCCGTTGCCGTTGGCGCAGAAGTCCGCCGCGCCGTCCGCATCGCCTCGCAGGCCGTGGCGGAGCACCGCTCCGCCGTCGTCCGACCCGGCCGGGACCAGATCCCCGGCCTGCACTGCCCGCTGCCGCTCCGACCGCCGGCGCCCGACTCCGGAGACATGATCCCCGGCACCGTTACCGCCGCCGGGGAGGGCTTCCGGTGAACGCACCGTCCGAGCCGGGGCGCTTGCCCCCCGACTTCGAGGCCTTCTTCGCCGAGCACCAGGGCGACTTCCTCAGGCGGGCCCAAGTCCGCCTGCGCTCCCGGCCCGATGCCGAGGAAGCGGTCCTGAACGCCGGCCTGCGCATGCACCAGAAGTGGAACGAGATCCTCTCCCACGCCAACCCCATGGCCTTCGTCCACACCATCCTCCGGGGCGCCATCCACGACCACTGGCGCAGGATGTCCCGCCGGAGCGAGCACGAGAGCCTGGTCGCGCACCCGTCTCTTCCCACGCAGCCCACCGCGGACGACCTGGCCAACCTCCGACACTACGAGGCCCTCGACCGCGCGTTGGAGAAGTTGGAGAAGACCGCCCCGCGTCAGGCGGAATGCGTCAAGCTGCGACACCTGGTGGGCCTCGACTACGACCAGATCGCCGAGTACCTCGACATCTCCCGCAGCGCGGCCAGGACCAATACCTGCCTGGGCCGGCAGCGCTTGAAGGACCTGCTGGAGCCCGCTACACAGACAGGGGAACCCGCATGACCGAGAACGAGCTGCGCGCCGCGTTGCGTGCCGAACGGCAGCGCCTGGACGCGGAATTCAGCGACCACGACACCGAGGCCTTCACCCGGCGCCTGGCCCGGCGCATCGCCGAGACCGATCTGCCGCCCCTTCCGGAAACCGTGGGGCACTCCCCTCACCGGCGCCCGGGCCGCACCTGGCGTACCCGGCGACTGCCCGACCCTTGCCCCCCACCGGGCAGCACGGCGGCCGCCGAACTCATCGGTGAGCTCCTCAGCCTGTGCGACACCATCCTCGGCTCCGGCATGGACCGGCTTGCCGCCTTCGCCGCCGACTACGACGAAGCCGGCGCCCGGGTCTTCGCCTGCCTGCTCTACGCCCAAGAGCGCCGGGAGAGCGCCCTGTACTGGTGGCGTTTCGCCGCCGGTGCCGGCGACGTCCTGGCCGCACACTGCCTGGCCGTTCACCACGCCGCGGTCGGCACCAACACCGACGCCCGCATCTGGCGGCTCATGAGCCGGTACATGGGTTTCAACCCCGACCACCACCTGCCCCGACCGACCCGACCGGCCCGACAAGCCGCAGCGCCGACATGCAGCCGCGCCCGGGCCGCCTTAGGTCACGACGCCGTGCTGGACGCCTTCCTCCACGAAGACCAGCTCCCCGAGGTCCTCCTGGCCCGCTGACAGACGGCGGTCTCCTTCCGCCTGCGAACGCTGCAGGCGGAAGGAGACCGCCCCTGCCACAAGCCGCGATCACGGCAGCCCGGCGACCGCACCCGTAAGCCGCGAGCGGTGAACGAAGAACACACCGCGGCCGCGCCGCCCGTCCGCCGCCCCGTAAGGCCGGCCACAGCACCGCATCAAGGTGCGCTCCGGCCCCACCGAGACCCGGCCGACGAGCCGGGGATTCTCTGGCAGGCGCGAACTGCCCCGCACCAGAGGAAACAGCGAGTACGCGACGGGCCCGCCGCCGAACCTGCGCCAGAGTTGCGCCGCTAACAGCCGCCTGCTGCAGGGTGGCCCTGTTCTACCTGCAGCTCCCCGCCAATCGGGAGCACCACCCTGCCCGCACTCTTGCGTTCGAGGACGCCGCACGCCGGATCCTGAAGGAAGACCATGAACTCGACCGACCCACGGGACCGCATCCAGACCCTGGTGTGGCTGCTCCTGGCCCTTGTACTCGCCCTCGTCTTCGCCGGCCTCGCCTACGTGACACACCAGCACCCCACGCTCGCGATGCCCCTGACCGTGGCCACCGGCGGCGTGACACTGCTCCTCGCAGTGCTCGCATTCGCCGTGGCCCGCCGCTGACCTCCCGTCCGAACGGCCAGTCCGGGCGTGGGAAGCATCGAGCCGCTTTGACTCCCCACTGCGGTATGCATCGCACCGAGGACCGGGCAGCTGCCATAAGTGAAGGCTGCGCGCGAAGCGCCGATGCTCAAGCGGGGAGCGGACCCCCCGGGGGCACAGCGCCCCGCTGAACCCCGCGGCGGGGATGCCGGTGATCTCAGCGAGTCCTCGCCGTGGTCACGACAGCTCGCTCGTTACCGAAGCATTGGCCGGGCGACGTCCTCACCAGCGGCGCGGATATCCGTGGGATGGCTTCGGAGACCGCACTGCGGTGGAGGGATAAAGAGCTCGTTACCCCTCCTGGGCACGGCCACCCGCGCGGCGATGCACCACCGAGAGGTAACACCTGTTACCGTGAGGGTATGGCAAAGACACAGCTCGGCGCACGCGTCGATTCCGAGATCGCGGAGCTCGCCCGGAAGCGGGCGGCCGACCGCGGCCTGCCCGTCGGGGACTACCTGGCCCAGCTGGTCCTGGAGGACGCCAGCGGCCTGCGCCAGCGCGCACTGGACGCTGCCGGGCGCTTCCTCGCCGAGCACCAGCACGTCTTCGACGACGCAGAGGCAGAGGGCGCCCAGCAGGCTCCCGGAGCGCACGCCGCCTGATGGATCTGCACATCGACGTCCCCTGGATCCTGCAGGTCGCCGAACTCGCCGGCGCCGGCGACCCCGCCCCGGACGACTACGGGGTCCCGGTCGCCGCCTGCGCCCGTCACCGGGCCGAGCTCCTGGAGCAGCCGGTCTACAACGGCCCCTACGCGCGGGCCGCCGCCTTGGTCCACACCCTCGGCCGGTGCCGCTGGCTGGAGCGCTCCAACCTCGCCGTCGCGGCCGCCACCGGCGTGATGTACCTGGAAGCCTCCGGCGTCACCGTCAAGCCCGGCCACGAGGACGCCACCGCCCTGCGCGACCTCCTGCTCGACCCCACCTGCACCGCCTCGCAGATCGCCGCACTGCTGCGCTCCTGGCCCACTGCCACCTGAGCGCACTCCCCTCCGCTTCCGGACGGGGCCGCGTCACCGGAGAGGGGTGTACAGACTGCCGGTGGGTGCGCAGGGTTCAGCGGTCGCCTGCCGTGGGCCGGTTGGCCTGTGGCACCGTGGGCGCAGCCTGGCTCGTCGCCTTTCCCCCGTGGTGACGGGCCAGGCTCCTTCCCGCCCTGCGGCGCCGGGAAGCCGGCTGGCGCCTGCGGGGAGCCGCGAGGGCGCCGGCATGTCTGTGGCGCGAACCTCAGTATTCATACAGAGGTTCGAATGCGGGGAGTGTGGAAAGGGATCGGGAAGCGGCCGGTTCCGGTGTATGTGCTCCGGTACTCCGGCCGAGCGGGCATCGTTAGGCAGCGCGCCGCGGGCCAGTTCACCGCGGGCATGAGGGAGGCACCGGTGAGCGACCGCAGCTCGATCGAGTGGACCGAGGCGACCTGGAACCCCACGACGGGGTGCGACCGGGTGTCGGCCGGCTGCGACAACTGCTACGCCCTCACGCTGGCCAAGCGGTTGAAGGCGATGGGGTCGGCGAAGTACCAGAATGACGGTGATCCGCGGACCTCGGGCCCCGGCTTCGGGCTGACCGTGCACCCACAGGCGCTGACCGTGCCGTTGGGCTGGCGCGCACCGCGTACGGTGTTCGTCAATTCCATGAGCGACTTGTTCCACGCCCGGGTCCCGCTGGACTACGTGCGGCGCGTATTCGACGTCATGGCTTCCACGCCGCAGCACACCTACCAGGTCCTGACCAAGCGGGCGCGGCGGCTGCGGCAGGTCGCCGACCGGCTCGAATGGCCGGCGAATCTGTGGATGGGGGTATCCGTCGAAACCGCCAAGGAGCTGCCGCGCGTGGACGATCTGCGGCTGGTGCCGGCGGCGGTGCGGTTCCTGTCGTGCGAGCCACTCCTGGGGCCCCTTGCGGGTCTGGACCTCTCCGGCATCGACTGGGCGATCATCGGCGGCGAGTCGGGCCCCGGTGCCCGGCCGATGGACCTCCGCTGGGCCGCCGACATCGTCGAGCAGTGTCGCCGGTCCGGAACAGCGCCCTTCGTCAAGCAGCTCGGCTCGTGCTGGGACAAAGCGCACCACAAGGACATCGAGCGGTTCCCGGCTGCCCTGCAGGTGCGCGACTACCCCGCGGTCAGGAACCGGGCGCCCGCCTGAGCATGGAGCCCGCGTCGGCCGCGGCCGGCAGACCGACCTGGCTCTTGCCGGTCAGCTTGCCTGCCGACTGGACGACGACGGAGCCGTCCTCGCGCATCAGCCGTACTGCCCTCAGCGCGTGCGTGGGCATCCAGCGGGCCGTCTCGGTCAGCAGCCATCTACCCAGCGCCTCCACCGTGGCGCTGCCCAGCTTGAGTCGCTGCGTGACCAGTTCCTGCAGCTCCGGGTCGAGAGCTCCGCCGGCCTGGAAGAGATCGAGTTGCCCGATCGCCTCGGCTCCACGGGTGCGCGGATCGCGGAAACTCTCACCGTCGCGATCGTCGACCTTCCACATGGCCTCCTTCATCGCCTTCAATCCCGCGTCGCTGCCGGTGCCGAAGACCAGGTAGAGAGGCTGCCCGGTGCGAGGGACCAGTTGGAATTGCAGCTGGTAGCCAAAGCCCGCCCGCTGCAGCGCGGCGCGGTAGGTGCCCAGCCAGGCCCGCCACCGCTCATCCGGCCGCGCTTCCTCGGCAGCCGGCCTCCAGTGGTCACGGCCACCGAAGACCGTGTCCAGGACCTCCGCGTTGAGTTCCTCGCGGCGGCTGAACCAGTTCGGCCCGAAAGTGGTGATGACCTCGCTGGATCGGTTACAGGCGATCCGCTGCATCACCTCCAGCGGTACGTTCACGCTGCCCCAGCTGTCGAAGATCCCGAGAATCGGATGACCCCAGGCACCCAGCTCCGTCAGCAGCGGCAGGCTGTCCCGCCCGGCTTCCCCGCGCCGGACCTCCACCCGCACCGGCAGCCGGTCCAGCGGGCCGAACCGGCCCGCGAGTTCGGAAATCAGGTGCTCGTAGCGGGCGCGGTCTTTCTCGATGAAGACCAAATGCACCCGCTGCGGACTCAGGTGCATCCGTTCGACAGCGTTGTGGTGCAAGAGGCGGTCCAGGATGAACACCGGCGAGCCGGGCTCACCGCCCTCGTACCGGCCTGGGCCGGCGAACGCGTCCAGCAACGTCACCCGGGGACGGGTGTACCCGGTGCGCTGCGAGGTCTGCAGCAGGATCGGCCACCACGCATCCAGGTACCGCTGGTAGAGCCGATGCTTGGCCGCCGTCGCCGGCTCCAGTTTCCAAAGCACCCCCACAACGCCCTCCCCCACTCCACCACCGGGCAACGCCGTGATTGTCCGATAACGCGCAGTAATCCGGAAGAGGGCGTCAGCCGCACGGCGACGACAGCGGTCCCGTTCCAGTGGCAGTCGCCGCCAGGGGCGGCCACCGCGCTGCCGTCTCCTGCCTGCACTTGCGCCACCTCACCTGCCTGGGACGCAGGCGGTGCGGCACCGGCTGCACAGGTCACTGACGACGCTCTCAGCTCCGAAGTTTCGGACAGTCTCCTCGCCCTCTGGGAGCCGTCGCGACGTACGTGCGCGGGACCGGTTCAGCCCTGCCGGCGCACCAACCGGCGGCCTCGAGGGGTCAACCGCCTGGCTGGCATCAGGGCCAACTCGTGCATCACCGTCCAGCGCCCAATCGCCGCCTCGTGGTCCGAAGTCACGACTCCACCCGCCGATAACGCGGAGCCACCAGACCGAACCAATCTGTGATGCTCGCCACAAATGCTGCGGTCGCGCGGTTTCCCTGGGGTTCCCCTGGTTTCGCTCGGTGTCGCACTCCTCCGGCGAGAAGTGGCGAGGGTTCTGGGCGTTAAGACCCGTCGCTAGACTCCCCTGAACGCACAGAAGAGCCCTGGTCCCCAACGGGTTTCCTAGGCCACTGAGTTGGGAGGGCTCCCTGCGCGGTGTTCCAGCATGCTCATCACGAGAGGAACTCCGTATGGAGGAGAGTAACGCCAAACGCCGGCCCAAGCACTTGGCCCGCATGGACAGGTGGCGTACCAACACCATCTGCTACCTGCGGAAACGGGCAGGAGGCCGTGGTCACAACCTCCCGTCCCAGTTTCTGCAGGGCGCGGCCTACAAGCTCGGCAGCGGCGCTGTAACCTTGATCATCCTGTGGTGGGAAACCCGGCGCTGAGACCGGTGGAGGCCGACCTGGTAACCCTCACCACGCCACGGGAGACCCTCCGTTCGTGACTTCGCGGGTGGTTTCCTCCCAGAAGGCGGGGGGTGTGCCATGCCCCGTGGTTGGCACACCTCTCGGACCGGCCGATTGAGGCGCTCGTTCAGCGCTTCCCCGAAGCCTTGCTGAGGGAAAGGCGGGTTCCGTTCGGCCAAGGCGGAAGCTTCATGTGTTTCAGGCTTCTCCGGTGGCAGAACACCGTGCGTTCCAGGCCCGGCCCCTCGAAAACGTCACGGCCGGGTGGAGGGCCTCCTACTCCCGGCATTCGACGCGCTCCCGCTCGAGGGTCTCCGGCGGTGTGACCACCACCGGTGCGGCCGCCGGATGGGCACCTGGCCACCGACGCGGGCCCACATCGGTGCCCCCACAACGATGCGGTGGACGTCCTCCATGCCGGGTTCACCGATCGGGTGCCACCGGTCGTGGTCGAGTTCGATGTCCAGGTAGACCTCTGCGCACCAGTGGCAGTCGGCCATCCTGTCGAGGGTGGACTCCCTTGGCTCCCCTTCTGCGCGGGGGCCCCCTTCTCCAGGGGCGAGCGCGATAGCCAGGGCCTCCACGGCCATCTCTTCGTCGTCGCCCCATCCGTGCTCGCGCCCGCGTGAAGCCAGAAGGTCCCGCACGGCCCACCAGGACGACGGGGTGTGTCCTGGGCCTTCCGCGTCGCCCGGGCGGTAGCCGGTGTTGTCGAGGCTCCCGAACAGAATGACGTCGACGCGCCGCCCGGCGGCATCGCGGTCACGGGTGTGAAGGAGAACTTCAGGGCGGGGCGCCGCGCCTGAGTAGAGGGCGAACTCCACCTCCCCCTTACCGGAGGCAACCCACGCCCGCGGCGGTTCGGTGAGAGCCCTGTCCGCGATGTGCCCCACCTTTCTGGTGATCTGCTGGGTGATTTCGTACCGGGTACGCTCCGTGCGCTCCCTGGTGATCTGCCACTGCCCCACGCACGGGATCTGCGGGCTGGTGTAGGCGTGCTTCTTGCGGCTGAGGTCGATCCCGTTCGCCCCGGCGAATTCCTCGACCCTGCGCTGTGACCAATACCGGTACGCGCCCAGCGCACGGGGCTTCATGCGTCGTAACATCCGCCCAGCATGCCAACCCTGATGGTCTGCCGTATGGCGATCAGTCGCGGACCTACAGCCGATGTCCACGTCGTCGGTATGGAGACATGGACCGAAGCCGCGAGTGCCCCACCGCTGCGGACAGGAAAGGGCCGGCCGGGCTGGCGTGCGCTACCGGGAACCGGACCGAGGCCTTGGTGTAGCCGCCCTGGCCGCGGCCGCCTGGTCCGCCGAGGCTGCCACTCCTCACTTCCGCTTCTTGCGGTCGAACCAGACGGTGGCCGCGATGGGCGCGATGCCGGCCCAGAAGAGCATCTGGGGAATCGGGCGGTCGCTCCACGGAACCTGTGAGATCAGCAGTGCGCAGAGCATGGCCCAGGCGGCCTGGGCCAGCACGATGCGGGCCCAGAAGCCGCGGCGGACCAGGGAGCGGATGTTGAGCCGTACGCCCGCGCGCAGTCTGCGGTAGCGGCGCCAGGCGCCGAACGCCCAGATCGCCGACATGAGCACCACGACCCACACGCGGGTGGCGAGGGACACCGGCAGCTCCGGCGCCTCGCCCTCGGCGGGGAAGAGGTTCACCATCGCGCCGGCGAGCAGCAGACAGATCAGCGCCAGCCACCGAAAGCCGCGCAGCAGTCGGTAGGTGGCCTGATCGAGTCCTCTGCTGAGCGACGACGATCCGGGGACAGCGGCGAGTGCGTCGGCATACAGGCCGGCGGCCTGGGACGCCTTCACACCCGGGGTCTTCGCGGCCTTGGCGGTCTGCTGGGACAGGGCCAGCTCGTGCGTGGGGTCCAGGGACAGGATGTGGCGCTCGAGGGCGTCCGTCACCTCGTCGTTCCCGGCCACTGCGGCGAGCTTCCACAGCGTCTCGTACGCGCCGACCTCTTCAGGGGCGAGACGTACCGCCTCCTCGGCCATGGAGACACCCTCGCCCCACGTGTCCGGGTTCGGGGGAAAGCACAGAAGCTCCGCCAGGAGCGCGTACGCGCCCCACCACTGGGGATCGATGCGAACCGCCTCGCGCGCGGCCTGCCGCGCCTCGTCCCGGCGCCCCAGGCTGCGCAGGACGCGGGCGCGCAGGTCGACCGCGTCGAGGTCCTCCGGCGCGACCCTCAGCCCTTCGTCGAGCGCGGCGAGCGCCTCCCCGTGCTCACCGGCGTTCATGTGGCAGCGCGCCAGCCGGGTCCAGGCGCGCACCTCGCCGGGGTCTTCCGCGAGGCGGCGGGCGAGCAGGGACTTGGCGTCCTCGTACCGCCCGAGCTCGATCAGCGCGCCCGCCTGCTGGGTCAGCGGGTGAAGGCTCACAGCTTGCGCTTCCGCTTCAGGTAGGCGACCAGGTCGTCGTACATCCCGCCCTCGTTCGCGAACATCGCCACGTTGCGGGCGGCGGCGAACCACGGCTCGGTGGACGGCACGACGGCCTTCGCCGCGTTCAGCAGGTCCTTCATGCCGATCATGCGGACGGTCCCGGTGCGGGCGGAGTCCAGCAGCGCGCTCTCGGCCGCCGCTTCGCACAGATGCGCCAGGTCCGCCCCGGACAGCCCTTCGGTGATCTTGGCCAGCTTCCCCACATCGACCGACTCGATCGGCCGGTCCCGCAGGTGATAGCGGAGGATCGCCTCGCGCGCCGCGGTGTCGGGAGGCAGCACCAGCAGGGTCCGGTCCAGGCGGCCCGGGCGGCGCAGAGCGATGTCCACATCCCAGGGGACGTTGGTGGCGGCCAGCACGAAGACGCCCTCATTGGCGCTCGGGTCGATGCCGTCCAGCTCGGTCAGCAACTGGTTGACGGTGTTGCGCATGCCGCTGTGGTGGGTACGGCTGCGCTTGGCACCCAGCGCGTCCAGTTCGTCCAGAAACACCACGCACGGCGCCTGACGGCGCGCGACCTCGAAGACCTGGTGCATGTTGCGCTCGGAGTTGCCGATCCACATGTCGAGCACATCGCTGACCGACACGGACAGGAAACTCGCACCGAGTTCCCCGGCGACGGCGCGGGCGATGAAGGTCTTGCCGCAGCCGGGCGGACCGTACAGCAGCAGCCCGCCGCGCAGGCTCTTGCCGTACAGCTTCCGCAGCTCGGGATTGCGCAGGGGCGCGAGGAACGCGGCCTCCAGACGGTCCTTGACCTCCTGCATCCCGCCGACGTCCGCGAGCCGCACGGTACCGGGCGCGTCCACGTCCCAGGCGGAGGCGTCCCCCGGGTCCCCGCTGCCGTCGACGGTGAGCGGAGCCTCGACGAACCGGGGCGGGACGACATCACCGACCTGGTCCTCTGCGGCCCGCCAGTCGAAACCCTCCCGCGCCTCAGAGCCAGCCGCGGATGCCGCGCCCTGCTCAGGCGCCGGCGCGGGTTCGGGCTCCGTGGCGGTCCCCGGCGCCGGCGCTGGAGCCGGTGCGCCCATGGCGCGGGCCATGAGCTGACGGGCCTGTGCGTCGCCCGGCGCGTGCTGCAGCGCGACCGCCACCTCGGTGACCGCCGCGTCGGACTGCCCCGCGGCCAGCAGCAGCTCCGCGAGATGCAGGCGCAGCGGGACGTCACCGGGCGCCGCCTCAACTGCCGTACGCAAACTCTGGATCAAAGAAGAATCCGCCCCCATGGCGCACAGCTTATGACGGCCGCACGACAGCGGCGGTGCCGGTACAGGGCCGCAGGCGTCATCGTGGTGATCATTTCCGTGGTCATACCGGATGCACCCGGTGTGCGTGGACGGCACGCCGCAGGAAGTGCTGGACGCGGCCTGCAACCACCGAGTCGCACTGAACGGCAGACCTCCGCCCGCATCGGGGCGCCTGGCAGGCGCAGGCGAAGACCTTGACCCCCGTTTCTTACAGTCCTTAAGGTTTGTTCATGGAGAAGACCTTGGGTATTGAGGCCGCCCGCGCACGACTTGGCGACATCGCCGATCACGCCCGCACCACTGGCCAAGTCACCCACCTCACCCGGCACGGCCGGACCGTGGCAGTCATCGGCCCCGCCCACGCCGTACAGCCCGCCGGCAACGTGAAGGTCATGTTGTTCGTCGGGGACGAGGACGGCCGGCCCTGCGCTCTCCCCGCCGTACCTCGCATCGGGGACACGTTCCGCCTCTTCAACGACGAGGACGAGGACTCCTTCTGGCTCGTTGTCGCCGTCCAATGGGACCTCGGGCCAAACGGCGAAGCCGAAGTTAACGTCCTGCTTGACCCCCACGACGTGAGGACCGCCGAACGCGACGCCACCGAAAACGCAGACCATGCCTGAGTCCCAGGCGGCCCGTATGACCGCCAGCATGCTCAACCGCGAGCACGCCGTTCTCGCCCGCGAAGCCCAGGACATCGCTGACGCCGCTGCTCGCCTCGCCAACGACATCCCGGCCGGGTTGACCGCTGGCGAGGAGAAGCAGCTCGCTCGGGCGGTGCAGCAATTCCTCGTTCGCGCTACCCGTGCGTCGGCGATGCGGGAAGTCGCCACCCTGTACGAGGCCGAGATCGCTCCCACAGAGGAGCGCTGAGAGGGCTGGCTTGAGCGCCCCCACCGGCCTGTGGGCGTAGCGACCCCGCCGGAGGCGAGAAACTGCGGATGCATGGCCGCAGCCAAAGCACCGCCCCGAGCGGGCCTCGGGTGGCACGCCGTCGAACGCGATGACACGGGACACCTGCATTGCCAGGGAACGCAGAACGTACGGAATTAGGTCGCAAAACGTACGCGATGTGTGCGCTAGGCTGTCGGTGGAGGTCCCCATGTCCGAGTTGTTCGACGCGGTCGACGCTCTTATCGCGTCCCGCGCCCCGCTGCCGCCGCCGGAGGAACGCAAGCGACTGCGCAAGGCCCACGGCCTGACGGTCGATGAAGTGGCCGCCGCTCTGAAAGTGCGCCGGGCCACGGTCAGCGGCTGGGAGTCCGGCAAGACCGAGCCGCGGCCGCCGGAACGCAATGCGTATGCACGACTGTTGGCGCAGCTCGCGGAGCTCTACCCGGCCCCCGTCGAAAGCGCCACGCCTGCGCGGGAGACCGCGGCGCCGGAAACCTTCACCGCTGCCCCCACCCCGGCACCGGAAACGCCGGTCAAGTCCCCTGGTACCGAGGCGGTGACCACGGCGGAGAACGCCCAGCCCCATACCGCCGGCGGTGCCCCTCCGCCTGCCCCGGTCGCCGGGCCGCGGCCGGCCCGGACAACCAGAACGTCGTCGCCCCCACGGCGCACGGCGGCGAGAAAGCTGACCCCGGCCGGCACCCCGGCTGGTGGCGGTGATGCGCGTTTTGAGAACGGGCCGCTCGCGGTCGTCGACGTCGAAGGCGGGCAGGTGCTGGCGTACTGCGTCGGCGGCCTGGTCCTGGACGTACCCGCGAAGTCGCTCCCGGCCCTGGTGGACTGGACCCTCAAGGAAGCAAGGCTCGGGGCGCCGAAGCTGTCCGGGCCGGGCAAGGACTCAGACCCACTGCTCGTACTCACCGAAGCCGCGTGCGAGCGCTACGGCCTGCCCGTGACCCTCACCGATGAGGAGCGGCTCGCCGGGCGGATCCCGGAAGGCCACAAGGTCATCAAGCAGCTGGCCCGCGCGGAGTGGAAGCTCACCAAGCGCGGCTTCGGGCCGTGGGCGCGGATCTACCGCCCGGCCCGCGGCTCCGAACGCGCCTGCGTCCAGCTGTGCATCCCCTCCTGGCACGCGCTCGACTCCCGTCACTGGGGCGAGGCCGCCCAGCTTCCGCCGCCGGAACTCGCCCGGGTCCTGGGCACGTACGCCTCCCGGGTGATGACGCCGCGCGGGTCGACCGCCGTCACCGGCCTGGAGCTGATGACCGCGCTGCACCCGCCGACCCGCGCCTCCGCACCGGACACGACGGGCAAGCGGCACTCCGAGCACAACCCCGGCAGCCTGGGCACGGACCCCGTGGACTGCGCGCCGTGCGAGGCCCCCGACGGGCACCCGCTGCTCGCCGACCTGCCCCGGTTCCACGTCCGCGGCCCCGCAGAGAAGTTGTTCGAGGAAGCCTATGACTGGGCGCGTCCGCTCACCGACGCCGAATGCCTGCGCCGGAACCTGGTGGGCATCGACGTGAACATGGCCTTCGCCGCCGGAGCCAACGGCCTGGTCGTGGGCCTCGGCAAGCCGACGCATCTCAAGCAGCCGGCCTTCGATGCGAAGCTGCCCGGCGCCTGGCTGGTGGACCTCTCCCACGTCGACCTGTCGAAGGTGAAGGTCGGCAAGGAATGGACGGAACTGGACGGCGCCCTGCTGCCCAGCCCGTTCACCCCGAAGGGCGAGCGCCCCCAGGGCCCAGCCTGGTACGCGACACCAACCGTCGCCTACGCCGTCGAACTCGGCTACGAGGTCCACCCCGCCGAGGCCTGGGTGCGGCACGAGAACGGCCGCTACCTGGACGGCTGGTACAACCGGCTGCGCGACGCCTACATCGCCACGATGGCCGACCTCGGGGTCACCGCCGACCTGCCGCCGGAGGAGTTCCTGGCGGCGATGGACGGCTACCGGCAGCGCGACCCGGAACTGGCGATCGTGGTGTCCGCGATCAAGGCGACCGTCAAGGGCGGCATCGGCAAGCTCCGTGAGCGGCCCCGCGGCGAGGGCTGGAAACCGGGCCAGCCGTGGCGGGCCCTGTCCCGGCCGACGTGGCGCCCGGACATCCGCGCGGCCGTCATCTCCCGCACCCGGATCAACATGCACCGCAAGATCGTCAAGCACGCCGCGTTCACCGGCCAGTACCCGGTCGCGATCCTCTCCGACTGCGCCGTCTACGCGGCCGACGGGACCAGCCCGCTGGACTTCCTGCCCTACCGCGCCGGCAATCCCCTCCCCGGCGGCTTCAAACTCGGGGTGAACCCCGGGCTGGTGAAGTGGGAGGGTACCCAGAGCGTGCTGTGGGGCGAAGGCCTGCATGAGCAGTACGGCCAGGACCTCAACTTGGCCCGGTACATCAAGGACGGCCAGGTCACCGGCCAGGACAACGGGGAGTAGACCGGATGAGCATGTTCGGCGAAGGCCTGGACAAGGCGGTGCAGCGGGCGTTCACGCGCCCGATCCCGAAGTCGGCCGGCGCGCAGATGCGATACCTGGTCAAGCAGCTCAAGGGCACCCGGGCCGTCGCCCAGATGCTGCGGGTCTCCCAGCGCACCGTCGAACGGTACGTGAAGGGCCAGATCAAAAAGCCCCGCCCGGACCTCGCCGCCCGCCTGGAGAACGAGGTGACGAAGCGGTGGCAGCCACAGGTCCGCGCCAAGGCCCGAGAGAGGGCGGCGACCACCGGCGGCATCGTCATCGACACCCGGGCCCGCATCGGCTACACCGCGCCGGTCGGCTCCACTGACGACGCCCGGGTCCGGCACCTGACCATCGCGCTGCCTCCGCAGTACGCCGCCCGGCTCTTCGACGCCCAGCAGCAGGGCGTCGGCGACCAGCGCCTGCAGGAGATCGCCGCCGAAGCGCTCAAGGACGTGTACTTCCAGGACGGCGGCCGCCGCGCCGGAAGCCTGGAGGAAGTCCGCTTCACCGACATCGAGCATCTCGACTTCGACCTGTAGGCGCACCTGGACGCGAACGAGCCGGCAGCCTTGGGCTGCCGGCTCGTTGCTGCGGCCCCGGAGTCAACCCGAATCCGCACGCTGTCCCTGAACGACCTGGTTGGAGCCATGCGGTGCAGGGGCGTAGCCGGATAGTCCCAGGGCGGGGTTGAAGGAAGCAACCCGATCTGGTCCGCTTCTGGGTGTTTGCGTGATCACCCGGTGAGCTGTGGTGCTCCTCGAGATGGGCACGAGTGAGCGAGCCCGCTACTGCCATGGTCAGCGCCTCGATCGCTGCGGAGAACCCCCACCCTTTGGCCAACGGTCCTCGTAGCTGGACCGGTTTTTGTACTAAGCGCGACAAGTTTGAGGGTGGGACGTGCCTGAAGGAAAGTCCGGGATTGGTCATGACGCGCGGTCACCCGATGGCAGCATTCCTGTTACCGCGACACGGCGAGTCAACCGCCGAGCGGCACAACCTGGTTGGAGCCAGGCCGCCCTGCCGATGAGGCAGGGCCGCACAGCAACGCGATTGCAGAAAGGTGAACATGTCGAAATTCACGGGCGGCCCACGACCGCACCTGGCGCTCTCGGAGGCCGGTGTCATCGGGGTCATGGTCCTCATCGTGGCGGTGCTGGTCATCACGGGCGTGAAGCCGCTCACCGCCGTGCTCATCACTGGCTGCGCCGGACTCGCCGGGGCCGTCATCGTGTGGGCCTGCACGACCGGGAAGTTGCTCGGGCTCCTGCGGTCGGCCTGGGCTGAGCTGCCGGCGTCGTCCTGACGGCACCGTGCCTCGTGATCGGAAGGTTCGGCGCCTCAAGGAGGTGCCGGACCCCGGCAGCGCCGTGGGCCGGTTGGCAGGCGCTCTGCGCCGCAGCCGCGCCGCCCGGCGGCTGACCCAGGCCCAGGCAGCCGCCGTCCTCAGCACGTCCGAGTCGACCGTCCAGCGGGCCGAAGCCGGAGTCTCCACGCCGAAGAAGTACGTCGTTGAGGGTTACGTTGCCAAGCTCGGTCTCGACCCGGAGGAGGCAGAACATCTCCTCACCGAGGCCACCCGACCTCCCGGACGGCAGCGTCGCGTTCTGACCCAGGCCCCGCACCCGGGCCTGGTGAGCACCAGAGAGGAACTCGGACGGGCGCTGGCCCGGGTGTGGGAGGAGGACAACTGCCCCTCCCCCCGAGGCATGCAGGATCGGGCGGACAAGGCCGCAGCTCGGACGGCTGGCCAGCAGCAGGTGTCGACGCAGTATGCGTTCCTGTCCAAGAGCGCCGCGTACCGGATCGCCCACCGCCGGCAGCTGCCGAGCAGAGTGGAGCAGCTGCGGTCATACCTGCACGCGTGCCGGGTCAAGGAGAACGGGTACGAGGTCTGGGTCGCGGCTTACCACCGGGTCAAGGTCAAAGAGAAGGAGGAAGCGAAGGCCAGGACAGAGGCCAGGGCCGAGGAACGGCGCAGGTGGCGTGGCGAGGCGGGTCGACGCCGGGCCATTGAGATCATGCTGAAAGCCCGGTTGATTCCGGCCGAGTCCTTCTCCGGATCTGCCACCGCACCATGGACGGCCCGGTGCCGGGACTGCGGCCTGGTCGGCCGCTTTCGTCTCGCCTCCGTCCGGCAGGGGCACGGATGCCGTGAGTGCGCTTCCCCGCCTCAGTCGGCAGGCCGCGACGGAGACTCCGCTGTGCCGGCCGGGACGCCCCCCGAAGCGGACCAGGCCCTGGCCAGGGCGCGGGTACCAGCCGTGCCCGGCTCCGGGGCGGAAGCGCTGTGGGCCGGTCACTGCGCGACGTGCGGGTCTGCCGGCGGATCGGAGTACGGCAACTCCCGCTCCGTGGACTCCGCCCAGGGGTCCTGCCGGATGTGCGGCAGATCGCGGGAGACCGGTACGGAAGCCGATAGCGGGGTGCGGAGTGTGGTCTGACCAGTACCGGGGGGCGGGGGTTTTGCCCGGGCAGCAGCGGGACGAGCGCCCGACCGGGGCTGACGGCGGCTCCCGGCCGGAGCGCCATCAGCTGAGCCGACCCGCCTTCGCCGGGCTGGGGTCACGCTGCCAGTGTGGTGCGGGCCCGCTCGCGGAAGTCCCGGGCGTCCGGCACAGGGTAGGGAGCAAGGCGTTCGGCCAGGTTGAGCAACGGCGCGACGGTGCGGTGGGAGCTGATGGTCTCGGTCAGGTCCAGCGCGGCGTCGGCGGTCGCGCACGCCCGCTCGATCTGGCCCTGGGCGAACTGCGCGTCGGCCTGACGGGATAGGTAAAGGGCGTGGGTGCGTACGGACGTGGGGGCGAATAGGGCGTGGGCCTGGGCGAAGGCGGCTTCGGCGGGGCCGGGCTGGTTCATGTCGCGGTGGCTGGAGGCGCGGGCGCCGAGGATCTCGGCCTGGTTGAACCAGTAGGACCAGTCGGGGTCGGTGTGGCCGTCGGCTTGGGTCAGGAGCGCTTCGGCGCGGTCGAAGTCCGTCCAGCAGCGGGTGTCGCCCAGGTGGGCGCGGGCGCGCCCGCGCCGGGTGAGGAAGAGGGCCTGGACGCGCGGGGTGGTCGTGCCGCGGATTGAGGCCAGGGCGGTGTTGGCCATGTCCTCGGCGTCGTGCAGGCGGCCGGTGTTGTAGGCGCTGACGCTCCAGAAGCTGAGGGCATTGGCCCCGAGCGCGTTGTCTCCGGCGACACGCGCGGCCCGTAGAGCGGTGTCGAAGGTGCCGTCGGCGCACTCGCCTTTCACGTCGAACAGGGCGGCGGCGCGCTGGCGGGCGAGGTCGGAGGCGGCGGCGTACAGGCGGGCGCCGTGCGCGTCGGTGTAGGAGCGGTCGCGGATCAGGCCGTGGACCAGGGCGAGGGCGCTGGAGGCTTCGGCCAGGACGGTGCCGCCGCCGTCCTCATCGTCCATCCGCCGCAGCATTTGGGCCCGGTCCTCGATCTTTGCCACCGCGGCTTCGCCGATGCGGCGGCCGGTGGTGAGTTGGCCGGCGGCCACCGGGTCGGCCGTCAGCCAGGCCAGCAGCGAGGCGGTCAGTGTTCCCCCGGCGATCAGGACGAGCTCCCTGCGTGTGACGTCCATGGCGCTACCCCTTGCGAGTTCGGTCAGGGACTGGGAGGCGCCGAGCAGCGTCCACGGCCGGGGAGTTGGCCGTTGGGCGGGGTCCTCGGACAGCCACTCCGGCCATGGTCGCGCATCCACGGCGCCCGGTGGAATACCAAGCAGGTCGGCAATGAGCCGCTGGGTGGGCAGATCCGGGGTCCGGTCGTGTTCCCAGTACCACACGCCGTCGCGGCGGGTATGCAGCGGACGGCCGCGTTTGCGGCTGTGCGCGCGCAGGTGGCGGGCCAGTTCCGACTGGTTCCAGCCGCGTGCGTGGCGGGCTCGGGCCAGCAGGTAGCCGCGGGTCGTGCCGGCGTCTTTCCGGTGGGGGTCGAGTTCCATCAACGCCTCCGCTGTGCGCATGACCGGGCACGTACGGTGAGCGGCACTGTAGTGGGCCGACGGTCACGACGGGAGCGGCCCGGGCGTTGCTCCGTGTTGCTCGCAGGCGCAGCACACAGCAACACCTCCGGCCCTACCCGAGGGCCTGTCAGGTCGGCAGCGTAGAGGGCGATCGCCACCACCACGGCCGTGACGAACTCGTGAGCGAGGCGCACGCTGTGCCGCCGCGTCCGGCCGGACACACCGCAGGAGGAGACATGGGGTCATTCCCTGACGCCCTGCACATCTGTACCTATGACGTGAGGGGCACCCTGGTGGACTGCGGGCAGCCCAAGCCTGTCCGGGAGACGGGTCTGGTCACGCACACCCACCAGCTGCTGCGCGGCCTCGCCCGCCGGCACCCGAACATCACAGTCGCTGTCACCCAGACCGGCGCGGTCACAGCGCGGCGGGTAGGCGGCCTGCTCACCCCCGAGGGCCTGACGGTTGACCTGCGGACGGTCGCCACCCGGTTCCCGCAATACCTGCGCGATCCGCGCGGCGCCAAGAGCGCCTCGCGGGTGAGGCGCTACTACGAAGACGAGATCGACCACCAGGACAACCCGGTGTGGGCCTCCCTTGCCGGGCAGTACGCGCACGCTCTCGCTGCCGCAGGGATCCCCCACCTGCTCCTGCAGAACATCAACCCTCTGGTCAGTGTCCTGAAAGCCGAGGAGCTCGGCCTGCTGGACGGACCGCCGGACGGGCTGAGCGTCACCGGTGTGCTGCACGACGCGGCGGGTGCCGGGCGGCGCTTGGGCTACCTGGCCCGGCGGGCCCGGCGCACGGCCATCCGGCTGCAGCTGATCGCCGTCTCGGAATCGGTCCGGCGGGAAGCGGTCGACGCCGGAGTTCCCGGCGACCTGGTGACCACGATCGTCAACGGCCTGGATGTCGGCGACTTCGAGGACCGGCTGCGGCAGGCCCGGAGTGCGAAGGTCTTCGCGCGAGTCCGGGAGCGCAACCAGCTGCCCGCCGGGCACCGCGTCGTGCTGGTCTCGGCCCGCCGGGTGTCCTGGAAGGGCCACGAGGACGTTATCCGGGCCGCCGCCCGGCTCGATCAGCGCGGCCTGCTGGCCGACACCGTGGTGGTGTTCAACGGCGCGGGACTGCTGGATACCCGGTCCCCGGACTACGAGGACCACCTGACCCGGCTGATCAGCGAGCTCGACCTGACCGGAAAAGTCGTCCTGCTCGACGAGCTCAGCCGTGAGGAGGTCGCCTCCTGCTACACCGCGGCGCACGCCGCAGTGCTCGCGTCGCGGGAGCCGGAGCCGTTCGGGTACGCCAACATCGAGGCGATGCTGGCCGGGGTGCCGGTCATCGCCACCGGACACGGCGGACCGCTGGAGTACATCAGGGACCAGGCCTCCGGGCTGCTGGTTCCGCCTGCCGCCCCGGACGCCATCGCGGCGGCCCTGCAACGGCTGCTGACCGACGACGCTCTGCACGCCCGCATCGCGGCCGCGGGCCGGGCGTCAGCCGAGCGGTTCACCCTGGAAGCCATGATCGACGGCTATGTGGCGGCGATCAGCGCGGGCACCGCCTCGCCGGCCGCGGCAGTGCAAGAGGCCGGTGCACGATGACCTACATCCTGGGAGTCAACGCAGGGTTCGGCGTCTTCCACGACCCCGCCGCCTGCCTGGTCGACGGGCACGGCAGAGTGCTGGCGTTCATCGAGGAGGAGCGGCTGAACCGGGTCCGCCACTCGCCCGGGGTGAAGGCCCCGGCGCTGGCGGTTGACCGGTGCCTGGAAACCGCCGGGATCAAGGCGGCCGACGTCGATGCCGTGGCCGTGGGCTGGGACGAACCGCGCATGAGCGACCGCCACGGCACCCACTGGCACTACGACAGCCCCCGCCACTTGCTCAGCCAGCTCGGCTTCTACGAGCGGCGACTGCCGGACCTGCAGTTCGTCCCGCACCACCAGGCGCACGCCGCCTCAGCCTTCCACGCCAGCCCGTACCACCAGGCGGCCGTCCTGGTGGTCGACGGCAACGGTGAGGACGAGTGCATCTCCATCTACCGGGCCCGCCGCGGCGAGCCACTGGTGCGGCTGGACCGCTGGCCACAGGTCTTCAGCCTCGGCCACCTGTACGAGGCGGCCAGCCACTGGCTGGGACTGGGCCGGCGGGGCGCCGGGAAGACGATGGGCCTGGCCGCCTACGGCGGCGGCCAGGACATGCCGGATCCCGGGTGGCTGACCATCGGCTGGGACGGACTGGTCTCCACCCTGGGCACTGACACCAGCCAGGACTACGACGCGACCAAGGACCGCTGGCGCAAACGCATCCGCCGCTTCGCCGGCGCCGCCGGCCCGGCCCAGCCCATCGGGAAGCTGGACACCGATCCGAACGCAGTGAAGGTCGCCGCGGCCGCGCAGGCCACCGTCGAGACCGTGATGAGCTGGATGGCCGGCCAGGCCCGGACGATGACCGGCATCACGCACCTGTGCATCGCCGGGGGAGTCGGCCTGAACTGCGCGGCCAACGGCCGCCTGCCCGGCCCTCTGTACGTGCCGCCGGTCCCGCACGACGCTGGGGTGGCGCTCGGCGCCGCCTGGTCCCTCGCAGCCCCCCGCGAGCCAACCGTCTTCCACGCCTACACCGGCGGCTGGCCCGGCCCGCTCCCCGCCGGCACCGACAGCGCCACCACGCACGAGCTGGACCCCGACCGCGTGGCGGACCTGCTGGCCGATGGCCGCATCGTCGGCGTGTGCCGGGGCCGCAGCGAGGCCGGCCCCCGCGCGCTGTGCCACCGATCCTTCCTGGCCTCCCCGGTCACCGCCGGAATGCGGCAGCGGATGAACAGCCTCAAACGCCGTGAGCCGTGGCGCCCCTTCGGGCCGGTCACCCACGCCGACCCCGGCCTGTGGGAGCCGGCCGGGCACCTGGAGCGGTACATGATCGGCGCCACCCGCCTCACGGCGAAAGGTGCCGCCGCAGTGCCTGCAGTGGCACACGCCGACGGCACGACCCGCCCGCAGCGTCTGGACAGGGGACAGGAGGACTTCGTGGCCACCGTTCTGGACGCTCTGGTCCAGCGCGGCCACCCGCCGGTACTGCTGAACACCAGCCTCAACGGACCTGGCGAACCGCTGGTGGAAACCACCGAGCAGGCCTTGAGGTGTGCACGGCGGCTCGGCGCGGACGCCCTCGTAACCGACCACGCGCTGCTGCTGATCAAACGCGAGCAGACGGCGGCCGCGGCATGACAGCCACGCCACCGCATCTCCGCCCGCCCGCTGGCTACGCCAAGATCGGCGACGGTGAACACAGCGAAGTCTTCCGCCGCGGCGGCAGCCGGTACTGCATCCAACTCTTCCGGCCCGACACACCACTCACCGTCGAGAGGATCGAAACGGAGTATGCCTACCTCCAGCAGGCGTACTCCGCCCTGCCCCGCCTCATCCCCCGCCAGCGCCTGTTCACCGACAACCCGCATGCCCCCCTGGCCCACGCAGTGCTGGTCAAGCAGTGGGTAGAGGTCGACACCTCCCGGCCACTGCACCTCCTGCGCGCCAACGACCTCACCCCCGCCACGCTTGCCCAGCTCAACCAGTTCGTCGCGATCACCCGGACCCTGCTGGACCGGGCGCCGACCGAGGAAACCCTGCTGCCGGACATCATCGACAACCGGTTCCGCAACCTGGCCCTGGACACCGCAGGGCAACTGCGGCTGCTCGACACCAACCAGCTCATCAATACCCATGCGCTGCGGGCCCTGGCCCCCGGCCGGCACCTGGACCTCACCCGCCGCCCCATCCACGCCATGGTGCTGCGACGCCTGATGTTCCTCGACGCCGCCTTCCGCGGCCGTACCTGCGACCAACTCACCACCGACCCCGTCTACGCCCGCTACCTGACCCCAGCCGGCTTCGACATCCTCTTCCAGGCGAGCGCCGAAACAGGCGAACCCTGCGGCGGGACGCACGAGGCGGCCACAGCACCACCCCGCCTCTGGCACCATAGGTAACGACCCACTCACCAAAAGCGATCATGAAGGATTCTCATGCTGCGCATCGCTCTGCCCAACAAAGGTTCCCTTTCCGGACCAGCGGGCGCGATGCTCCATGAAGCCGGATACCGCCAGCGAAGTGACTCCAAAGAGCTCGTCGTCGTCGACGAGCAGAACGACGTCGAGTTCTTCTACCTGCGCCCCCGCGACATCGCCGTCTACGTCGGCTCCGGCCAGCTCGACATCGGCATCACCGGCCGCGACCTCCTGCTGGACTCCGCCGCGGCGGCTGAAGAAGTCCTGCAACTGGGCTTCGCCCGCTCCACCTTCCACTTCGCCGGCACCCCCGGGACCGCCGAATCGGTGCACGACCTGGCTGGGATGACGATCGCCACCTCCTACCCCGGCGTGGTGGCCAAGCACCTGGCCGACCAAGGCGTCCACGCCGGGAATATCGTCCGTCTCGACGGCGCGGTGGAGACCTCGCTGCGGCTCGGCGTCGCCCAGGTGATCGCCGACGTCGTCGAAACCGGAACGACACTGGCCCACCTGGGCCTGGTGGTCATCGGCGAACCGCTGATGGAATCCGAAGCCATCGTCATCCGCCCTGCCGGAGCGGACACCACCAACGAGGCCGTCCAGAGGTTCCTGCGCCGCCTGCAAAGCGTCCAGGTTGCCCGCTCCTACGTGATGATGGACTACGACATCCGCATGGAAGACGTGGAGGCAGCCGTGGCTCTCACGCCCGGCCTGGAGTCACCGACCGTCTCCCCGCTCCACAAGCAGGGCTGGGCGGCCGTCCGCGCCATGGTCCCGGCCGACCAGGCTCAGCACATCATGGACAAACTGGAGACCGTCGGCGCCCGCGCCATCCTGACCACCCGCATCCACGCCTGCCGAGTCTGAACCAGACCGGAACCGTTCCCGGCCCCGGAGACCGCCCTCCCCCGTGGCGCAACCTCCGGGGCCGAACCCCGCACACAGCCGTGCCCGACGCCGCAGACCCTCCAACCCCGCACGAGCTGAGGGCTTCCGCACGCCGACCGCACGCGAACCGGCCTGCGATCCCGGGAGTGATATCACTCCCGCTGCGCCGTCGCTAGAGTGGTCTCGGAAGCGAGAAAATGTCACCGGCCCGGGGAGCGGTCATGAGTGAGCCGTGGACCATCGAACGCATCCGCGACGCTCTCGATGATCCAGAACTGGCCAAGCGGTTCCTCACGGAAATCAACCGGGCGCCAGCCCACGAACTGCTGCAGACCTTCGCCCGCTGGGAGCGCACAGCGAAGGACATCACCGCCGCCATCGAACGCGGCCGTGAGCTGGCCGCGTTCGATGAGCGGGGCGAGGAACCGCCGGGGGAGTGGTCAGACGCGACCGACCGGGTCCTGGCGGAGGCGGGGCGCATCCGGGCTGCCCGGGGCGCTGCCTGATCGGTCAACCGGATCACACAGGGTCGCCGAACCGCTACGCTGTTCCTCGGGTGCGCGGGGGCCTACAGACGTTGATCCGTAGGGCGCATTGCGTCCAGGTCCGAGGGGGAGGCCCTTGTACCGCCTCAAGTTCGATCCGTCGGCCGAGGTCGTCTTCGACTCGCTACCGCCACACGTCAGCGAAGAGCTCACCCTGGCTCTGGCCGACGCCTGCTACGACCCTCTCGGCACGACCCGCTCCTACGGGGAAGCCGACGACGTCATGCGGACGGTGGTCACCGAGCACGCCCAAGTCGTCCTCCTCGTCGGCCACACCCTCAAGACGATCACGGTGCTGCAGGTCGGCCATCTCGGATGACAACGCCAGCCCACTGGTTAAGGGCCGCTCCGGGCCGGGGAAATCGGCGCGTCTGCGCGCCGTCGTCCCAGCCCCGCCGGGAGCAGTAGGGGCTCGGCGCCGCCCGTCTGTCCCGGGCTCAAGGCCGCCCGAGGGAACCACCGGCTTCGCCGGCGGGGGGATCGATCGCTGTGGCTACGACTCGGCGGGGGCCGGCAGGCGGCGGGCGAGCGCTCCGGCGAGTTCGTAGGCCACCTCCGACTCTTCACCACCGCAGGAGCCAAGGAGTTCCAGCAGCTGCACCACCGCCCTGGCCTCCCCCAGCGAAAGCAGAGGCAAGCGTGGCTCCTTTTCCCCAGCCAGAACCCACAGGCCCGCCGCGTCACCCGCTGTGATCATCTCCGCCATGCCCGGCACAACGGCGCCGAGGCCTAATGAGTCACTCCGCGCCCATTGGGCGGACTACTACCCGCGCACCCGGGAAAGGGGTGGAGAGCAGGAAGGCCGAGCTATCTCTTCCCTCTCTCGGGCGGGTCCAGCCGAGCCGGAGAAGCCATCACTGCACCTCCTCGTCCGTGAACTCCCTCGGCAGGCTGCCTCCGAAGTCGAAGAGCGCGAGCCACGTGCCGAGGATGTCGACGACGTCCGCGCCGGGCCACCCGTCCTTTCGTTCCTCCAGCTCGGTCAGCTCCTGACGCAGTGCGATGACGGCTCTTCCTACGGGCGTCTTCGGGTCGGGAATGATCACGATGGTGTCTTTCTCGGTGAGGGCGGGGACGTCCGGTCCGCGGCATGCCCCGCCGGATGTGCGCGCGGGAGTCTGGTCCTGTGATCAGGGCGGCTTCGGCATGAAGGCTCAGAACTCGCTGAGAAGGCGGAGGCTGATGTGCCAGAGACAGGCCAGGGGCTAAAGCTCCAGGTCCAGGAGGGTGCGCAGCAGGGCGGCGTGGTCGGCGGGCAGGACAGCCTCACGCAGGGTGCGCTTGCGCAGGATGGGCACGTCCAGGCTGATGCCAACCGGGAGGTCGGACGCGTTCTGGTGGGGGACGAGCCGGTAGTGCGAGACAGCGATCATCCAAGCCTCGTACCGGTCGGCAGGGCTGCCGCTGCGGGCGGCGTGCCCCGCGTCGGGGGAGCGGGACGGGCAGGGGCAGGACGGGTCGGTGCAGGGCCTCCCTGCGGGGTTGCCGGCCAGGACGGGGCTGTGCCGGTAGTGCGTGGCCGTGCCGTTCAGCATGGGGCAGTGCGCGGCGGTGTAGGGCAGGCACTCCGGATGCAGTGCCGGTTCGGGTGAGGCTCCTTCGGCCACGTCGACCGGGCGAACGATCAGGAAGCACCGTTCGTCCAGCGGTTGGCCACAGATCTGGCAGAGGCGCTTCAGGAAGGCCGTTCGGGCACGGTTGGCGTCGAGGCTGCCGAAGACCGCGTGGTCACCGTGGGTCAGGGATACCCACGGCACCACCAGGCCGCCCGCGAGTGGCTGTCGGGCGCAGCGTTGGGGGATTGCGCGCATTTGGGACGTCCTTCAACTCGTGGGAGACGTGAGGGCTACGCGAGGACGGCGGGGTGCCGTTCGGCATCAGTTGCTGGCTGGTCCTGGGCGCGCTCGTCCGTCGGTGGACGGCGGACTGTGGGAGGAGAAGACGTAGTGGCCCAGGTCGCGCAGTGCGTCGGCGGTTCGGTCCACGGCATCGGGGCCGCTGTCGGTCTGGCGGATGTACGCCTCGATCTCGCGATTCCAGGTGAACCCCTGGTCGGTGAGGGTCTTCTCGGTGTCCTGCGTGAGATCGAGAGAGGACTCGGGAGCGGCGACCAGTCCGTGAGTGAGGTCGGGGACGACCAGGAACATTGGGTCTCCTTTCCGTCGCGTGCTGCCCCAGGGATGGGGCGGCCCGCGGGCAAAGTGACGGCCGGGCACCAGGTGAGGGGGGTCGGAGCTGCCGGGACGGCGAAGGGCGTGGGTTGGGCGACCTCCCGGCTCGGAACCGGGTTCAGGACAGACCTGCCGTGCGGTGTCAGCTCCGGGGACGGGTATCGGGGAGTTCCCCCACGGCGCACCGGACGCCCAGACGCCATCCCTCGGCCATTTCCGAGCGCCATCGCGCGCGGATCACCTGGGGGACGTCTACGCCGAGGTGGGTGCGCGATGCATCGGGGAACTGGTCGACCGGCTCGGGGTCTCGCACAGGTGCGGTGATGGCGGCGACGGCTTCGGCGGTGGAGGCGGCCGGACCCCACTCGTAGTCGGGGCCTGGGCCGGTCAGCTTCCATACGGGCTCTCCGCCCATCTGAAGGGTGTAGCGCAGCTCCCAGGTGAGGCCCTGGTGCGTGACGGTGTGCGTGATTGCGCTTCCGGGCTTCGTGCTGCCGTCGAAGGTGACGCCGGCGGATGCCAGGGCGGAGCGGAGTTCCTCGGTGAACTCCTCGGGAATGGCACGGGGCAGGACGGACACGGGGAACCTCCTTCGGTGGGTGCGGAGGACGCCGGGGTACGTCCCGGCGGGGAGCGGCAGAGGGAGAGAAGAGCACGCAGAGGCGATCAGCAGGGCAGACGTCACCCGCCCGCCCTTGCCCTACGAACTTGAGCGGAATCAATAATAGTGGATATTCGTCGGAGGTGAACCCCCGTCTGACCTGGGCATTTATGCCATGGGTGCAGTGTCGGGCGGAGGTCTCAGGCTTTGTCTGAGCGTTCGTTGGCGATCTGTGCCGGTGAACTGCTCCACTACTGGCTTATGCCAGGAGGCCGGCAAGGGCGGCGGTGCAGGTGGCCGCGAGGGTGAGCACTGCGATGAAGGCGGCGGCGGCGCGGGTGAGGGCGGCTGGGTAGGTGGCGCCGTCCAGGCGGGCGAGTTTGCCCGCGCCGGCGGCGGCCAGCAGCGCCAGAATCATCACAACGGCGGCGGTGAGCAGAATGAGAGCGAGACCGGACACGGCAGACTCCAGGAAGACGGCGAGGCGTTGACGTTGTCGAAGGTCCCGGAATCGCTGTGCGCCGTGGTCCGACCAGGCAAAGATGAACACTTGCGAACACACCAAGGTCGGGGCGGGCACGTGCTGGATGGGCAGACTGAGCGCGATGCGGCGCTCACCGAATTCCGCATGCGGTTGGCCGACGGGCTGGCCCGCGCTCGGCTGACCAAGACTCAGCTGGCTGCCCGGGCGGAGCTGGGGCGCACGACCGTGCAGCAAGCCTTCCAAAGCGGCGCTTCCGCACCGTCGGACCAGACAGTGGCGGCCCTGGCCCGCGCGTTGAGCCTGTCGGAAGGGGAGTTGCTGGAGTTGCGGCGGATGGCCGCCGGGGAGGACGGCTCCAGGCCCGAGGACCAGGTACTGGGCAGACCGATTACCGGATGGGACCCGCACGATCTGGAGGTCCACCCTGCTGGCACCGGCCCGGGAGGGCCTCAGCCTGGCACGAGGGCGGGACGGCCGCTGCCCGGCTACGTTCCCCGCGAGCACGACCAAGTGCTGGCCCACGCAGTGGAGGACGCCGCGCGGGGCCGTACCCGGATGGTGGTGCTGGTCGGCACATCCTCCACCGGCAAGACACGGGCCTGCTGGGAAGCCATCCAGCCGCTGGCCAACGCCGGATGGCGGTTGTGGCACCCCTTCGACCCCACCCGGGCCCAGGCCGCGCTGGCCGACCTGCACCGCGTACAGCCGCGCACGGTGGTGTGGCTCAACGAGGCCCAGCATTACCTCGGCGACCCTGCATGCGGTGAGGAAATCGCCGCCGCCGTGCACGCCCTGCTCACCACACCCGGACGCGGACCGCTCCTGATCCTGGGCACGCTGTGGCCCGAGTACGCCGACCGCTACACAGCCCTGCCCGCACCCAGCGCTCCGGATCCACACAGCCGGGTACGGGAGCTGCTGGCCGCACGTACCGTTCCCGTCCCCGACACCTTCGACCAGCAGGCGCTGCGCGCTGCGGCCGACCTGGCCGCGGGCGGTGATGTCCTACTGGCCGACGCCCTCACCCGCGCCCGCACCGATGGACGCCTGGCCCAGGACCTGGCCGGTGTACCAGAGCTGCTGCGCCGCTACCAGCAGCCCAGCACGCCAGCGGCCAAGGCACTACTGGAGGCGGCAATGGACGCCCGCCGCTTGGGGGTCGGCCTGCACCTCCCCCAGGAATTCCTGATCGACGCCGCGACCGACTACCTGACCGACCACGACCTCGCCGAGCTGCCCGAGGACTGGGCGGAAGCGGCCTTCGCCGACCTGGCCCGCCCCGTCCATGGCAAGCAGGCCCCCCTGCGACCCGCAAGGCGGCCCGCGCGCCGGCCTCCAAGCGGACCGACCCAACCCGACACGCGATCTTCGGGGCCGGGGGCGGTGTTCCGACTGGCCGACTACCTCGAGCAGCACGGCCGCGTCACCCGCAGGCGGCTGTGTCCCCCCGCCTCCTACTGGCACGCCGCCCATACCCACCTCACCCACCCCGACGACTTGTACAAGCTCGCTGCCGAGGCCCACGCACGGCACCGGCTGCAGTGGGCCCACCACCTGCGCCACCAAGCCGCCGTTGCTGGGTCCCCCATCGCCCTGGCCGACTTGGCGCGGATGCGGGAGAAGGCGGGGGACCGGGAGGGTGCTGAGCTTCTTGCCCGGCAGGCGGCCGACGTCGGCGACCCTTCCGCCCTGGCCGACTTGGCGCGGATGCGGGAGAAGGCGGGGGACCGGGAGGGTGCTGAGCTTCTTGCCCGGCAGGCGGCCAGCGCCGGGGACCCCTCCGTCCTGGCCGACTTGGCGTGGCAGCGACATGAGGCCGGAGCCATCGAGAGCGCCGAGACCCTCTACAGGCGGGCGGCCGACGCCGGCTACACCTCCGCTTTTACCCACCTGGCGCGGATGCGGGAGGAGGTGGGGGACCGGGAGGGTGCTGAACATCTGGCCCGGCAGGCGGCGGACGCCGGCGACACCTTCGCTCTGGCCGACTTGGTGCGGATGCGGGAGGGTGCGGAGGATCGGGAGGGTGCGGAGCTTCTAGCCCGGCAGGCGGCCGACGCCGGCGACCCCTCCAGCCTGGCCGTCTTGGTGCGGATGCGGGAGAAGGCGGGGGATCGGGAGGGTGCGGAGCTTCTAGCCCGGCAGGCGGCCGACGCCGGCGACCCCTCCAGCCTGGCCGTCTTGGTGCGGATGCGGGAGAAGGCGGGGGATCGGGAGGGTGCGGAGGCTCTCGCCCGGCAGGCGGCCGACGCCGGCTTCCCCTTCACCCTGGGCACCTTGGCGCGCATGCGGGAGGTGGCAGGGGATCGGGAGGGTGCGGAGGCTCTCGCCCGGCAGGCGGCTGACGCCGGCGATCTCTCCGCCCTGGGCACCTTGGTGCGGATGCGGGAGAAGGCGGGGGATCGGGAGGGTGCGGAGCTTCTAGCCCGGCAGGCGGCCGACGCCGACGACCTCTCCGCCCTGGCCATCCTGGCGCGGATACGAGAAAGGTCGGGAGATCGGGAGGGTGCGGAGCTTCTTGCCCGGCAGGCGGCCAGCGCTGGTTCCTCCTTCGCTCTGGCCGACTTGGCGCGGATGCGGGAGGGGGCGGGGGATCGGGAGGGTGCGGAGCTTCTCGCCCGGCAGGCTGGCGCTAGTTCCTCCTTCACCCTGGCTACCTTGGTGCAGATGTGTGAGGGGGCGGGGGATCGGGAGGGTGCTGAGCTTCTTGCCCGGCAGGCGGCCAGCGCTGGTTCCTCCTACGCTCTGGCCGACTTGGCGCGGAAGTGTGAGGAGGCGGGGGACCGGGAGAGGGCTGAGATCCTCGCCCGGCAGGCGGCTGATGTCGGTGACTTCTCCGCCGTGGCCGCCTTGGCGCGGATGCGGGAGGGGGCGGGGGATCGGGAGAGTGCGGAGCTTCTTGCCCGGCAGGCGGCCAGCGCTGGTTCCTCCTACGCTCTGGCCGACTTGGCGCGGAAGTGTGAGGAGGCGGGGGACCGGGAGAGGGCTGAGATCCTCGCCCGGCAGGCGGCTGATGTCGGTGACTTCTCCGCTCTGGCCGCCTTGGCGCGGATGCGGGAGGGGGCGGGGGATCGGGAGAGTGCGGAGCTTTTCGCCCGGCAAGCCATAGACGCTGGCCACACCTTCATCCTTTCGTTTGCCCCAAGTGACGGGGCAACCCTTGAAGGCCTGTGGCCGAACGGGCTGGATCCGGACGGCACGCCTACCCTTCCCTGGCAGTAACTAAGCTCCCAGAAAGTACTTCGCGCGGCGACTTGCCTTACAGGAACCGTTTGAACAGGGAAGAAGTCCAGAACGTCGGCGGCGCGTGCGCTGCGTGCGAGGCGCTTGAGCGCGCACGGTGAGGATGACGGGCGTCTCGGGGCGGCCTCCTTGAACTGGTGGGCCAGCACGAACGCCTTCTCCAGCTCGGGCCGGACCTTCACCCGGGTGTTGATCTGCGCGCCCTGCGCGCTCCTGGATGCATCATCGCGCTAACAGTGTGGCGTTGTCAGCGTGGTGCTGTGTAGGGAGCCTGGGGACATGACGAACACCGACAAGCCCCTGCGCCCGATCCGGCCAGTCCCCTACGTGATGGATGAGGACCAAGCCCAGCTGCTCGCCCGGCTTTCCGCCGACTATGCCGATGACCTCCCGCAGATCCGTGAGCGTGCCCCGCACGCATCGATCACCGCACTCCTGCATGCGGTTCACGCTCACCAGGCACAGCGCGTGTTCGCATGCGATCCGCGTTGGAGGGAGACCGCGGGCATTACCGAGGTGCCCGAAGACCGTGCGGACGACGTAGCCGCCGCGCTCGCGCTGCTCCAAGTCGCCCGCGACGACTTGGAGGGCTTGGAGGCCGCTCTGCTGCTGGGCGCTCGTACGGCCAGTACCCGCACGGGCAAGCCGCTGCTGACGTTCAAGCAGATCGCCGCCGCTCTCGGTGTGGAGTCCGAGCAGGCCGCGCAGGGCCGCTACCGTCGGAAGGTCGGCACGCCGAACGCCACGGCGTCGGGCATCGACGGCACCCCGTAGCAACGCCCGGCGGCGCCCGCCTCACACACACCCTGTGGCGAAGACAAGCTTCTCGGCGGAGGCCGGCTTCGGCACGGAGTCGATCTCGATCACGAAGTTCGGCCCGCTCGGAATCCAGACCACCACGTCGGCCCACCCGTAGCGGCCCTTACCGCCCGGTCCCACGGGCAGCCGCAGTTCCTTGTAGACACGGGAGAAGGGTGCCAGCGGGCTATCGCGCACCAGTTCGTCCTTGAAGGAGACACGACCCGGGTCAAAACTCGCGTGACGTCGGCGGTGGTGGGCGTCCCGTGTCCCTTGGCGCGGTCGGCGGCAACAGCCTCAGCGGCGCGCTGCAACCAGTCGGTGAGGATCTCCCCCAGGAGCCAGGCCATGTTCTCCAGGGTCTCCTTGTCCACCCTGCGGGCCGCGCGCTCCAGGCTCGCCGCCTTCGGGCCCAGCCCGTACCGGGCCAGCGCGGCCAGTCGGTTCGGCGGTCAGAGTGCCGACGTCTGCGGATCGTGACGCCGATGTGATGGTGGTCAGCCTGCCGTGGTCACCGAACCGGTCAGGGCCCGCCGGTGAGCTGATGCCGACCTGCCGGACCCACCCCTGGGACCGGCGAACCGGCATCCGGGATACCCGTCCCGGTCTCTACAAGGGGACTGCATGAAGATCACTGCACTGGCGCGCGGAACCGGCGTCGTGGCGACCGCCGGCGCGCTACTGCTCGGTGGCACGCTCGCCACGGCGCCCGTCGCTCACGCCGTGGGCAGCGAGCGCTGCACGAAGAACGTCACCAACCACTGGCGGACCGTCAACAACCTCGCCGATGCCACCGTCCGCTCCGGACCGGGAACGATGTACAAGAAGCGCTACCAGCTGTACTTCGGCGACCACTTCAAGGCCTACTGCAGCGCGAGGAACCAGTACGGCAACCTCTGGTATTACGGCATGGACCCGCTCAAGCGGAAGGGCTGGATCTACGCCGACCGCACCGGAAAGGGCCGGTACTGACCCCGCCCGCACCGCGGGCAACGGACGCCATCTGAAACGCCGACAGCCGTTCCAACTCTCCGCAGCGGCCAGCCGCCGCACCGCTCAAGCCGCCCGCCGGGGCCTTCCCCTCGCCCCGGCGGGTTCAGCTGTTTCCGGCCCTGCGTACAGGGCGCGGCTGATCTGCAAGGAGTTCGGCGATCAGCTCCTCGGTCTCCGGCTCCAGGTCAAGGTCGTAGTGCCGCATGACCTGCTGGAGACGGGTGATAGCCGTGTGCAGTCCGCTGCGGCTGCCAGCCGCGTGCTCCACGAGCATCCAGCCGCGGTAGAGCACCTCAGCGGTCTCCTCGCACTCGATACCCACGGCCAGAGCGCGCCGGGCGGCGTCCAGGTCCTGGTCCGGGCCGGGAGCCCGCCGGTAGAGCGCCACGGTGTGCGCAACGTCGACGATCCGCGAAATCATCTCCTGCTGCAGGGGGGCGGCCCAGGCCGGGGGGCGGCTGCCGAAAGGACGGCCCCGCACCAGCGCCAGGGCGTTCTCCAGATGGGGGAGCCCGGCCGGGCCGGCTTTCAGTCCCCGGGAGGCGAGCCGGCGGAATGCGTCCCAGTCGCACCGTACGGCCGGGTGCAGCCGGTACGGGTCGCTGCCGCTGGAGCGTCGGGGCACGTACGGGAGACCCTGGGGGTCGGTGCCGAGCCGGGACCGCAGCCCGTGCATGCGGGAGGTGAGAGTCGAGGTGGACCAGGGATTGACCGGGTCCATCGCCTCACACACCGCGCCGGCGTCCCGCCCCGGGCGGAAGTACAGCAGCGCGGCCAGGGCCGCGAGCCGCGGGCCGTGGCCGGTGGTGCCCAAGCCGGGGACCTCCAGCGGCCCCAGCACCCGGATCTCCGGGGAGTGCAGATCCACCGGCTCCGCGGCGGGCTTGTCCGCACCGGAGCCCTCCCTCGCGGCCGCGGCGGCGTCCTCACGGCCGGGAACGGCTCCCGAAGCGCCGGGCGTTCCCGGCGTATCACCGGGGTCGGCCGCCGACTGGGCCTGGTCATCGCCCGGCGCCGCAGGGGCGGGCAGCAACCGGAGTGCGGACGGGTCCTGGACGGCGGCCAGCAGCGCGGGCGCGGCATCTCCCTGCAGGCCACCGCCCTCCCCGCTGCCCTCCCGGCCGGGGTCGGGCGCCGGACGGGAGGAGGGAGAGGAGGGCGTCGCCGTCCGGGCGGGCTCGCTGGGGACATGCTGCCAGTCGCCGGTGGCCGGCCGGGCCGGTTCCTCGGCGACCGCGAGGGTGGCGACCAACTGCCGGTAAACGTCGGCCTCCACCCGCTGCAACTGCACCCGGGCCCCGAGGACCTGAACGTGCTGCGCCTCCCGGGCATCCGCGCGGAGGACCTCCGCGGCGCGCAGCAGCGAAGCCGTCTCGCGGGCGGGCAGGACCACCGCGACCGGCAGCGAGCGGGCGGCCTCCAGCGCTTCCGCCAACTGCCAGGCCTCGTCAGCCTCGGCGCGGGTGGCGCAGATCAGCATCCACGGCAGCACACCGCCGGGATCCTGCTCCTGGTGAGCCTCGAGCATCCGCTCACCCAGATCCCGTACGGCGGCGCCGAGGGAGGGCACATGCCGGACCCGGGCGGCGGGCAGCAGCCGGGGCAGCTCGGCCCCGCAGCCGGTGACGAGGATCTCCGCCTGGTCCGCCCACGGGCTCATGCCCGCCTCCAGCACCACCGCCGTGCACACCTCCTGGACCGCCTCCTCGGGCCCCTCCAGGAGAACGGCGCCGGCCTGGGGCAGATTCACCAGGTACAGGCTGCCGTCCTCGCCGCTGCCCACGGTCACCAGACCCGGATACGGCGCCGCGACGTCGCGGGCCTCCTCCGCCGGCAGCAGCCGCTCGCGGTCGGTGAGGGTCCACCAGCCGTCCTCGCCCGGCCCGAACGGGGGCAGCGGCGCAGCGGTCAGGTCCTCGGGCAGGATCTCCACCGTCGCCGCGGTGACCCGGGCCCCGCGCAGCCCGGGCAGCTCCTCTGCGCCGTCGGCAACGACGTGGTGGGCCAGCGTCCGCAGGGCCCGGTCCAGGAACTCGGTGGTGGCCTGGTCGGCGCTGGTGGTCAGCGCCTGCTCCAGGCGGCTGGTCTCGGCCGGCATGGCGATCGTCTCGCCCGGCTTGCGGCGGCGCTGCTGCAGGATCCGTTTCAGGGCGATCCCGGCGACCAGGACCGAGGCCAGGAGTACCCCGATGCCGCCCAGGACCCGGCCGCTGATCCCGCCCTCGTCGGCACTGTCGTCCGGCCGGTCCGCTTCCGGCGCGCCCCGGGACTCCTGCGGGTCCGGCGGAGCGGGGCGGCGGCTTTCCTGGCCGCCGCCGACCTCGGGGCCGGCCCCGTCGCGCGGCTGCCCCGGCCCCTGCGGTGTGGTCTCGGCGCCGGCCTCTGCCCCGCCGCCGTCCTTGCTTCCATCCTCACCGGTGCCCTCCGCCGAGGGAGGGGCCTCGGGAGCGGGCGGACCGGAGGGGACGTCCTGTGGCGGGGAGCCGTCGTCGCGGCGTGGTGGCCGGTCGTGTTGGCCCGGGCCGCCGGGTTTCGCCGATGCGGGGAGGTCGAGCTCTTGGCCGGGATAGATGCGGTCCGGGTCGGTGAACACCTTGCCGCCGGGCTGCGGTTCACCTCGGTTCTCCTCGAAGATCTGCGGCCACCGGCTGGCATCGCCCAGCTCGCGCTCGGCGATCCCGGAGAGACTGTCGCCCGGCCGCACCGTCACACTCTCCGCCGTGCGGCCGCCCTGCGGGGCCGGCCCGCTGTCGGGCAGGTGCAGGACCCAGCCGGGCTGGAGGAACTCATCCGCGCTGAAGAGCGCGCCGTCGGGCATGGTGCGCCCCGCGTTGGCGTCCGCGATCTCCACCCACCGCTCACCGTCGCCCAGCTCCCGCTCGGCGATCGACCACAATGACTCGGCCGGGCGCATCTCCCGCACGGTGTAGAGACGCTGCTGAGGTTCCGCCTCCCGCACCCTGTTCTGCCGCTCTTGCTGGTCTTCCGGCTGGGGAGGGTCGGCGGCGGGGGAGTGCGGCTCGGCGGCCGCGGCTGCGGGGGCTGGTGTGGCCAGCGCGGTGCCGGCCGGCAGCAGCATCAGGATGCCGCCCACCAGGGTGGCGGCCGCACGGCGGTTGAGAGCCCAGCCCCCCGGGGCCCGGGTGCGGCCCCGGAGCTGGGCGGGGATCTCGGCGGCGACACAGAAGACGAAGTGGGCCCAGCTCCCCCAGGCGACGGCCAGCAGCACCAGCAGGAACAGCCCACCGGTGTCCTGCCGGTCCAGCAGATGCACCAACTGGCCCTCGCTGCTGCGCCACAGCACCGGTGTCGCCCACGCCAGGAGTATCGGCAGACCGCCGACCGCGGCCAGGAGCAGCAGCAGGCTGCCCAGGCCGCGCAGGACAGTGGGCAGTGATCGCGGCCCGCGCGGGCGCGCCGGAGAGCGTGGGTGAGGTGTCATCAGGGGCCTTCCTGGGGAACGGCCACCCCGTGCAGGAGCGATGCCTGGCCGTGGCCGGAGACCGGCAGGGAGCCGATCCCCACCACGGTCAGGAACCGGGTGGCGTAGCTGGTGCGGGTGGTCACCGTCAGGTTCTTGCCGTTGCCGGAGACGGTGACACGGCCGGACACGCCGGCCCGGCGCAGATAGTTCTGGGCGGCGGCCCGGGCGGCGGCCGGGTCGGCGACGATCGCGTCGCCGGGGATGGCCTGCCCGGGGTCGATGGCCTGACCGCCGGCGCGGGCGGCTTCGGTGGCGACGGCATCGGCCCGTTCCATGGCGCGGAGTTTCCCGCCGCCGTCGACGACCAGGCCGATGATGGCCAAGAGGGCCACGACGCAGATGGCCACGAAAATCGCGACGCCTCCCTCATCGGACCGTGCGGCGCGGGTCATGTAGCGCATGGTCAGTTCTCCCGCTGCCGGTACTGGTCCACCACGCTGGTGAAGGAGGACTCCAGCGTCCGGGAGCCGGGCACCCCCGGCAGCAGCAGGTCGGACAGCCCCACGGTGCACCGGACGGTGACCGTGACCGTGCCGACCGTGCCGACGGGCACGGTCAGCCCGCTGGTGTCCACCCGGATACCGATGTCCGCGCAGTCCACCCCCTGGCCGGCCAGGGACTCCTCCGCGGCCGCGCGGGCGGCGCTCTGCGCTGCGCCGGCGCTCCGGGAGAGGGAAGCCTCCCGCGCCGCGTCCTCGGCCGCCGCGTCGGCTTTCGTCCCCGCCATGACGATGCGCCCGGCCGCCACGGCCGAACACAGGAACATGATCAGCAGGGGGGTGACGATCGCGGCCTGGATGGCCTCACTGCCCCGGTCCTCCCGCAAACGGCTCCTGATGTGCCTCACGGTCAACCCTCCGGGTTGGTCCAGCGCTCCACCGGGCCGGACGCGGACTGGGTGATGGTCAGGTCGGCAATGCCCGGCAGCATGGAGGGGGCCCGCCCGGAGACCTGGATCCGGATGCGCTGCCCGTCGCTGCCGGCCGTGGACACCGCCGCGCCCCGGAGGCTGTCCCCGGCGATGCGGTTCAGCACCGACCGGGCCCGGGCCGCCCCGTCACCGGGCCCGGCCCCGTAGGTGCGGGCCGCGGCCAGCCCTTCCCGGGCGGCGGTCAGGGCGATCTCCCGGGCGAAGTACCACTGGGAGGCCTGCACCACGGCGACCGTGACGATGATGACGAACGGGAACACGATCGCCATCTGCACGCTCGCATCGCCCCGGTCACCCCGGCACCTGCGTCGCAAGCGGCTCCAAGAGGCCATCAGATGCCAGACAGCTGGCCGTTGTACCGGGCGACGACCGCCGCGATGGTGCCGGCGATGGCCAGAGCACCGGCCGTGGCCGCGACCCAGATGATCACCGTGGTGATGCTGATGTCACCGCGATCCGGCTGGGCGCTGGCCACCTCCAGCCGCGTACGCAGCCGGGCCGGCACCGACACCAGCAGCGCGGCCAGGGCGTGGAGAAAAGCGGTGATGCGGTTCATGACGGTATTCCCTCCCGTAGGGGTGGTGGTCAGGTGGTGAGGATGCGGATCACAGCCGGGAAAGCGATCAGCAGCATGACCAGCACCGCCAGCAGCGCACCGGGGGCGGTCATCTTCTCGCTGTCCGCATTGGCCTCCGCGGCCTGAGCGGCCAGCAGCTCGGTGCGCAGCGTCCTGGAGCGGGCCTGCAGGGTGCTGTAGACGGCGGCGCCGTCCTGCGCGGACTCCCGCATGATCTCGGCGACGTCCTCCAGCACCGGCAGATCGAGCTCGCGCGTGAGGTCGTCCAGCGCCTGCCACGGCGGGGTCTTGTCCACCCGGGCCTGCAGCAGGGCCTGCTGCAGGCGCAGGAACGCCCATCCGCGGCCCACGGCGGCGGCCCGTTCCAGCGCTTCGGTCGGCCCGGAGTTCCCGGCCCGCTTCAGCGCGACCAGATCCAAATAGGCGGCGATGGCGTGCGCGAACTCCTCCCGCGCCCGCCGTGCCTGGTCCCTCACCGCCAGATTCGGGGTGACCCACAGCAAGGCGGCCACCCCCAGCGAGGCCGCGGCCGGGATGTAGAACGGCACCCCGATCCCCAGCAGTGTCCACGGGATGAACACCACGGCCGGCGCCAGCAGCCCCAGTCCGGCCAGCGCGGTCTTGATCAGCAGAAACCTCTCCGGGCTCTGCCCCAGCAGCGCCAGGTCCTTCCGCGGGATCCGCACGCCGGGCACGTCGCCGAGGTGCTGCAGCAGCCACTGGCCCCACACCTGGTCTCTGTCCCGCGGCTCCGGCCGCACCGCCCTCTGGTCCGAGCCCGCCGGGGTCCGGCGCAGTGCCGCGGCCAACGCGGGCTGGGGGCGCAGCAACTCCCGGGCCAGCACGGCGATCCCGGCGCCCACGGCAGCGCCGGCCACCACCAGCGGTGTGCTGCTCATCGCGCCTCCGCCGTTTCGGGCGGCGCGGGGGCCCGGACCCGGCTGCGCGGATCGTCCACGAGGAAGCGGGGGATCGGCCGGTAGTCGGCCAGGCTCCGCATCCATGCCAGGACCCCGACGAAGCCGGCGCACAGCAGCGCCAGCACGAGCTGGCCCAGCAGTGTGCCGTAGGGGGCGGTGTAGCCGGGGACGAGGAACCCGGCCGCCACCACCCCGATGGTGATGATCGTCATCCACCGCACCGTCGTCCGCGGCTTGGCCCGGTCGGCCTCGATGTGCCGCCGCTTGGCCACCTCCTCCCGCACCGACTCCGCGAGGTCTTCCAGGACCTGGGCCAGGCCCGGGCCGCGGTCGGACGCGGAGAGGATCAGCGCCGCGACGACCTTGTCCGCGGTCACGTCACCGAGCTGGTTGCCGAGTTCCCGCAGGGCATCGTCCGGTCGCCAGCCGACCTGGAGCCGGTCGGCCAGGTCCCCGATCGGCTCCTCCAGCTCGGCCGGGGCGCCCTTCCGGCTGTTGATCATTGCCTGTTCCAGGCCCATGCCCAGCCGCAGGAAGCCCGCCAGACGCTGGGTCCATTCCGCCAGCGCCTCCAGCTGCCCGATCCGTGCCGACGCCGACTTCGTCGGTGACAGCAGCCAGGGCACCCCGACCACGGCGAGCCCGGCCAGGACGGCACCCACGAACACCCCGGTCACCAGCCACACCACGGCCGCCGCCACACCCCCGGCCAGCAGCCGCCCCTGCCGCCGGGCCCGCTGGGCGGAGCTGCCGCCCCGCCCGGCCCGGGCCCGCCAGCGGGACAGCATCCCCGGGCGCGGAGGGGCACTGGTTCCGCGCAGGCCGAGCACCAGGCCGAGGACACCGCCGGAGACCGCCATGCCGCACACGGCGGCCAGCAACCACGTCACAAGGACCCCACCTTCAGCGCCAACGTCTGATCCCACGCCCCGTACGGCTGATCCAGCAGGTGCGGGGAGAACCCGGCACGACGCAGGTCCTCACTACACGCCGGGTGCATCCGCGGCACCGCGCGCGGCTCACCCTGCTCCGGGGCGGGAGCGAAGATCTCGTTGGTGGCGGGCCGGCCGTTCTCCCCCATCCCGGTCACCTCCAGTACGTGGGAGACGAACCGGTGCCGCTGCCCGCCGGTCTTCGTCTCGTCGATCAGGGAGACGTAGACGATGAAGTCCAGACCGTTCGCGATCTGCCGGTAGGCCAACTGCTCGGAGAGGTTGCCGTCGGCCAGCGCGTACAGCTCGGCGATCCGGTCGAAGACCACCTGAGGGCGGCGGGCGTGCAGGGTGCACAGATTGCCGCCCTTGCCGCTGGTCAGCGCCTGCATCATCGCCACGACCTCCGGGCCGCGCACCTCGCCGACGACCACCCGGGACAGCGACATCCGCAGCGCCGGGTGCAGCAGGTCCAGCAGCGTGATCTCACCGACCCCTCGGCCGTCCGGCCCGCGCTCGCCGTTGGACTCCCGCCCCTCCAAGGCGATGACCTGCCGGTGGTAGCTGTTGGTGTGTGCGAACAGCTCGAACTCGGTCTCCACCGTGGCGAACCGCTCGTCGGGGTCGAACTCCTTCAGCAGGGCCCGCAGCAGCGACGTCTTGCCCGCCGCCTGCTCCCCGGCGATCATCACGTTCTTCTCCGCACGGATACACGCCCGCAGGAACTGGGCCAGCGTCGTGTCCAGCGTGCCGAGTTTCACCAGCCCGTCCAGGTCGACGTCCCACACCCGGTGCCGGCGGATCGTCACATACGTCTTCGGGCTCACCCCCGTGAAGGCCTGCAGCCGCGACCCGTCGGGAAGCCGCAGCGCCAGCATGGGCCGCGCGGTGGACAGGGACCGCTCGCTCTGCCCTGAATTTCGCGCCAGGTCCTCCAGCAGCGCCAGGAGCTCCTCCTCGGAATCGGCGACCGGCTCAGCCCGCTCCCGCCGCCCGCCGCCGAAGTCCAGCCACACCTCCTCGTGCCCGTTGATGAAGATGTTCTCCACCCGCGGGTTGTCCAGGTGCGGCTGAAGCCGGCCGGCGCGGAACAGCAGATCGAACACCGTGCGGGCCAGCGCCGCGTCCTCGGCCGCAGATGGGCTCACCCCCCGCTCGGCGGCGACCGCGTCCGACCACACGGCGACGGCATCGTTGATCCACCTGCGGGCCTGCTGCTCCTGGCTGGCAGGGCTCATCGCCGGGTTGGCCTTGCGGGCCTGTGCCAGCTGCTTGCCCACCTGGGTCTTGATGTGGCGGGCCACCTGGTGGTCCACCGTCACCTGCGGCACCGCGGCACCGAGGACGCCCAGCCCGGCCGCGCCGGCCTGACCGTTCCCGTTTCCCGTCACCGCCGTGCGGGGGTCGTGCTGCCGGGGAGAGAGACTGCCGACGGCGCCCGGGACCACGGGGTTGGGGTGCAAGGGCCTACCGCGCACCGGTCACCTCCCCGCGGCCGCGCCGCGGGTCCAGCCGCGCCCGGCGCAGCGCGGCGCGCTGCAGCAGCGGGCCGACGGCACCCCTGGCCGACCGCATCAGGTCCGACTGGGTGAACCGCCGGGGCTGAGCGGCCCCGTCGGAGAGCACCCGGGCCAGCTCCGGCCGGTGCGGCAGCCGGGCGACCACCGGAGCCTTCAACACCTTCTCCACCTCCGAGGTGCGGTAGGGGCCTTCCTCGATGAGCAGCAGCCCCACGCCGCCGACCTGCTGTTCCAGCGCCGTCACGCGGGCCTGCGCCGACTGCAGGCCGCGCAGCGTGGAACGGGCGACCACGGCTACGGCGTCCGCGCGCTGGGCCAGCACCGCGGAGGCACCGAACGCGCCCCGCCGCCCCAAGTCGATGACCACGTCGTGCGGGTAGTCCGGGTGCCGCTCTATGCCGGTGAACAGGTCCGCGAGCGCCTCCCAGGCCGGAGCCATCCCGGCGGCCTGGGCCGGGTCGGTGAATCCGGGCAACACCAGCCGGTCCCGGGGCGGGTCCTGCACGCCTTCCCCGTCGGTCATGTCGATCAGCTGCCGCCAGAACGCCTCCGTCAGCTCCCCCTTGCGGGCCGCCAGGGAAAGGTTCTTCATCCCGTAGGTGTCGCCGAGGGCGCCGTGCAGGATGCCGTGCAGGACCGCACCGCCGTCCGGGTCACATTCGGCCATCACCACACGCCGGCCCGGCTGCAGAGGCCAGGTCATCAGCAGCGCCAGGGCGGTCGTGGTCACCCCTGGAGCGCCCGTGCAGCCCGCCAGGGCGATCACCGGCATCAGGAGCCGTCCCGGGAGTCGACGATCAGCCGCACGTTGCCACTCGAAGCCCAGGCAGCCAGCGCCGGAGCGTCGGTGGCGGGCGCCGCCACGTCCACCACGACCGTGCCGGTGCCGGGGGACGGCTCGCCGACCTTCACGACCTTCGCGGCGATGGTCGACGGCTGGGCGGTCGATTCCTCCGGTTCCTGATCGGGGCCGGGCACCTGCACGATCTGCACCGGCTGCCCGGGTGCGAGATCCGTGGCCGGCACCTGCTCGGGCTTGAGGCCGATCGGGACCAGGGCCTCCCCATCGGCGACCAGCGACGTATCAGTGACCTCGGCCGGCGACAGCAGCGATCCGGGGGTGAGCTCCACTGCCGCCCGCTTGCCGATCACGCTTTCCGCGGAGGTGACCGCCTTGACCGCGGGATCCAAGGCGATCGCCGCCCGCCCCAGGTCCCGCTCGGTGATCTGCTGGCCGACCGGCACCGGGCGTACCACGGTGACGACCTGTGTGCGCTGCCCGCTCTCCAGCCACAGCACCGCGCCGGCGGCGCCGCCCGCGGCGATCAGCGCCAGCGACAAGGCGATCATCCCGGGCCTGCGGCGGCGGCTGGAGACCTGCGGCGGCGCCACGGGGCCGCCGGCGGTGAACTGCGGGGGTACCGTCTCCCCTGGTCCGGGGTTCGCCGTCCGCTGCTCGGTCTTGCTCAACTTCTCGTCCTTTCCTGTGCCCCCAGCCGCCGGCGTCAGCCGAGCACCTGCACTTCGCCGACGGCGATCTCCACCTGCGACTCCCGGGTCTCGGTCAACTGCCCGCTCTGCCCGCCTCCTTGCCAGTCGATCCCCCATGTGGAAGTGGCGGTCACGGTGAACTTGTCTCCCGGCCGGGAAGCGGAGGTGGTGGTGTAGAGGTGACCGCAGTCGGGGGACTCGCGCTTGCCGTACGCGGGCTTGTAGGGGGTGCCCGGCTTGGTGCAGGTCACCGTGGTGCCGTCCCCCATGGACCACCGGATCGTAGAGACCTTCGCCGTGGCGGTCACCGTCACCGCTCCGGCGCTGGCGCTGGCCGTCACCGGCCCGAAGGTGTTCGGTGACCGGTTGATGTGCATCCAGACCGGCATGCCGACGGCGAACTTCCCCGACGCCTTCGGGCTGGCGATGTCCGGCCCGAGCAGTGTCATCTTCTTCACCGCTTCCAGGGCCAGCACCTCGGGGTCAACGGGCTGGGCCGCGCCCCCTGGCGGGGTGGCGAACCACTGGGTGAGGAAGCCGGCATCGTGGTTTGGGCAGTACGCGTCATAGATCGCGCCGTCCCCGGGGGAGCGCCCTTCCCACGCCGGGTCGCCGGCGGGAGGCTGAGGGTTGGCCAGTTGGTAGTAGCAGGAGGTCTTGCTGTCCCAGGAGCCAAACCCGTCCAGGTGGCAGGGCACCTCCTGGCCCGCGCCCCCGGTGGAGTCGTCACGGCAGGTCGGTTTGCCGCCGCTGTGGCCGCTCTGCCGGCTCCCGCCGCGGTCACCGCCCTTCTGCCCCGGCGTGGTCACCGTGTCCTCTGCGATGATCCGGCACGGGGAGCCGTCCGGCGGGCAGTACACCCTGCCCCCGTCGGCCTGCGCGGACCCGGACAGCACACTCACGGTGACCGCGCCGGCCAGCGGCAAGGCCACGGCCGCGCGCCTCAGCACGGCCGGTCCCGGTCCGCCAGTGCCTCGGTGACCACCCAGCGTTCTCCGATGGTCCGCAGTGAGGCGTTGACGATGTACCGCTTGGGCTGGTCCGGTGCTTCCACGCTCTTGCCCGTGGACTTGTTGACCGGTGTCAGCGACGCGTTGTCGAAGCAGACGACCAGCTTTGCCCGGTGCGGCTTCTGCTTCAGGTCGACGGTGGTCCGCTCCGCCTCGACCTTGGGCTTCCCCGTGGTGACGATGTCGTTCTGCAGATTGACGAACACCTCTTCCTTGACGCCCGCGAGGGCCTTCTCAGAGGCGTAGGTGCCGATGTCGCTGCCCTTCAGCGTTCCTTTGCTCGTCGCCTCCACCTTGGCGTTGACCATGCCCTGGTAGGCGTCGAACACTGCGGCCTCTGCCTCGACGACGGCGGCGTCGGGCGAGGGCGAGCTCTTGGTTGGTGAGGACGTGTTGCCGTTGTCGTCCGGCGTGTCCTTCTCCCCGCATGCGCTGGCCAGGAAGACCGCGGCCATGAGGGCCGCGGCCGTTGCGGTCCGGCGTGCCTGGTGGTGGTTCCTTCGTGCTGCTGGTGCTGTCCTTGCCACGGAGTCCCCCTACCGGGTTGCGGGCGGTGCCGGACAGCGGGCCGTCGCGCAGAGGCCGTGGGTCCGGCTCGCGAGCACCTACTGGATCCGGTCAAGACCCATGGTGCGTTTGTGTAGTCACTACGTTACGCATATGCCACTTGGTTTCCTACACCAGCCCCGGGCGCATCACGAGACAACACCCCGCCTACGCACAGGAGTTGTTGAAGAACTGTTGCAATGGCTGTGCCACACCGCCACGGGGCTGCCCCGGACGAACGCATGCACGATGGCCGGCCCCCGGCGGCGTGCGCCGCCGGGGAGGAGGGGGTGACAACCCCTCCATACCGGCCATCGGGCGGCCACCTGGCCCGCCTGGGAACCAACGATCCCTGGCCAGGCGCCGCAGCTCACGGTAACCGACCCTCGGCGCCGGGCCGGCGCGCTGCTCAGGAACGTCTTCGGGCCGCCGCCTGCTCGAGGAGACGTCGCCGTGTCCACTTTCGCCGCGGCGGGCCGCCGCGGGGATTGGGCTCGGTCGCGTCCGGCTCGCACAGCAAGGGCAGCCGGCCCTGTGCCAGCGAGCTGGAGAAGGAGTTGACGCTCGTGAACCCGAGGAGCGCAGCGGCCTGGGAGGCGCCCAGCAGCTCCCCGGGGTCGCCTTCGCTCGGCACCTGGGGGAGCGCGGATGTCCCCCGACCGCTGCCCTTGCGCCGGCCTTTGCCCGGGCGGGTGAGCACCCAGGTCAGCAGCGTGACCCGGAGCCAGCCCAGCCGCCTCCGCGGGTTCTCCGGAGTTCCGAGGACCTCGACGCTGTCAGGCTCAGGAAAGTAACCCGGGTGGTCGCGCAGGTAGGTGGTCACCTGGTTGGCGTTTTTGTATCCCAGGCACCGCGCCGCCTTGCTCGCGTTCAGCAGTTCGCCGGGAGGGCCGGCGACGAGGTCGGCGACGACGTCCTTCTGCCGCGAGACGTTGCTGTGGACCAGCGCCTCCGGTGTGCCGTCGTCGAGCCGTGACCGCAGGGCGTCGGGCCAGGCGGGATCAGTGGTGAGCTTCTCGATGACCCGCATGACCTCTGCGGGGACCGGGTCCCTGGGCTCCGACGGCATGGCGTCCCTCAATCATCCACCGCGGGTGCCCCTCGGCACCCCGCCCGCACATAATGGTGGATGATTGGGGTGGGTGTCTACCGCATGACGCGTTTCCAGCCTGCCGCTGGGGATTCCCCGGCCGGCCCTCGGCCGGACACCGGCAGCACAACCGCCCTTCCGTTACGGTTTGTGCGTAGGCCTTGGGGTCCTGTCACTGCTCCGCACACAGCCCTTGGCAGTGCTTGTTGAGGCCCCAAGCCTTACCGGCTGGGGCCTCAACTCTTGCTGGAAGTGATCCGGCGGTCGTACCGGCGGCGCCGGGCCGGGGCGGGCCGACCGATGGTCACTCCGGGATCAGACACACCCCGCGCCGGGCGGCACGGGCCGCGAGAGCGCCGTAGGCGAGGGCTGCGGGGGTGTTCTCCCACTCCCGCAGTACCAGGGGCGCGAGCAGCATCGGCCGGTCGGCGCCCGCCGGGGGCAGGCCGAGGCGGCGCAGTTCCTCGGCGAGTTGGGCATCCGTCAGCTCCGCATAGCGTGTGTGGACGGCGGCCCGGGTCTCTTCCAGGCCTTGGGAGTAGTGCTCGTGCCCTTGGTGCAGGATCTCCCGCAGTTCGACGGCGTCATCGGTGGCTTCGGCCAGGGCGAGGAGGTCCAGGAGGTGCTCGGTGGTGTAGCTCATCGGAGTCAACTTCCTCTGAATCTGTCGAGGGAGCAGGCGGCGCAGTCGGAGGCAGTGGCCTCACGGCGGGCGAGCAAGACCTGCTTGCGCGGCGGCTTTTGCAGGGCCGCGCGCACCTGCTCCTGCAGAAAGTCGAAGGCCGGGGTGTCGTCCGCGCAGATCACCCCGGGGGCGGGGGCCCCGGGCGAGCGCGCTAGGTGGATCAGCTCGTGGATGCGGATTCCGGGCTGGAAAATGTCACCGCGGACAGCCTCCACCTCATCGTACAAAGCGGCGAGACGAGGTCGGCGGCCGATGGCCAGGAGTACGTCCCTCCGGGAGCCGAAGACGCACAGCGAGCAGGAACACCGGGAGGTTCCTCCCCAGTCGCGGGCCCCCGGAACGGAGTCGTACGTCCAGTGCGGCGCGATGGGGGAACTGCCGGCCCACTCCCGGGCGGCCGGGGTACTCCACGCCAGAGCGGGCAGCCACTCGTCCACGATCCGGGCTGAATTGCTCACCACGTTCCGGTAAGGCCGCAGCAGGCTCCGGGCCGGGCTCTCGTCCCAGCGCATCCCCATGACCTTCAGGATGCGGACCGGCCGCCCCAGCTCCTTCTTCCAAGCCCTGACCACCGGTGTCCAGGCGGCGGACACCACGGATTCCTTCGCGCTCTTGGTGCAGAACTTCGCCCCGAGCCGGGGATACCGGCCGTAGGCGGCGATCTCGGTGAGGAGCGTGTGCGGCACCCGTCCGCCACCGGCCACCGGCATGGTCCGGGTGACCTCGATGTGCTGGTCCGCAGGCAGGCCGAAGGCGGCCGCCTGGCACGCGGCGTACTCCGCCGCGCCCGGCCAGCGGACCCCGTCGTAGACGACGCTCGGCCAGTCCAGCACTCCGAGGCAGGCGTGATAGCTCCGGACCCGGTCGACGACGCCGGCGGCCCGCGCGGCATCCATGAACAGCGACATCATCAACGCGCTGTCGTTGCCGCCGGAGAGCTGGGGCGCCAGAAGGTCGTAGTCGGTCAGGTCAGGAAGCGGCGCACGAGTGACCGTCTGGCCAGGCGTGGTCATCGCGTGCTCCCTTGCTCAGAGCAGAACAGAGGGCCGATGACAGCGCGGGGGTGGGCCGGGCGCCGCACGTCGACACCCTGCCGCGCGCCGAACCGCAGCCGCTTCAGGGCCGGGGATCCGGCGGCGGCGTGCACCACTTGGCCGTATCCGGCGGGGGAGGAACTGACCACCAGCAAGGTGTGGCCGTCCAGGGTGATGGCGTCACCGGGCAGCAGATCAGCGGCGTCGACTCGCCCGTGCCGGAGACGGCAGCGTGGACAGGGGACCTGGGACACACCGCGGAGGGTCCGCCGGGCGGCTTCCGCCCACACCGCGTGCCGCAGGCTCCGGTCGCCGACCAGCTCCGCGCAGTACCGGCGCTGGCTGAGCATGCCGCCCCGGCCCTGCAGCACCGGCAGTGCGTCGGGCAGGACGGTGGTGACCAGACGGCTGTAGTCGCCGCCGCCGAGCACCAGGACCTCGGCTTCGTCCAGGCCCTCGCGCTGGACCTGCTCCCGTAGCCGGCTGGCGGTGACGGAGCCCTTCTGGCCCAGGCGCTGGTTGTAGCTGCGGATTCGCCGGTCCAGGCTGAGGAGCCCGTGGCGGGCCGAGAGGATCCAGGTTCGGGAGTGTTCCCCGGCCAGCGCCGCGGCGGCCGCGCGGCAGGACCGGTGATAGGCACCGGTGTACATCTGACCGGCCGGAGCCCCGCCGTCGGCGCCCAGCCGCTCGGCAGGGAGCTTCGCCGCACCGCAGGCAACCAGGACGGCCCGGTGGGGCGGGCAGAGCACACCATGTGCTTCGGCGTAGGCCCGACCCCGCGGGGTCAGGAAACCGCGGGGTGGACCAGTTCGGCCACGGCGTACCGGCGGCCCAGCAACGGCCGGCTCGTGGCGAGCTTCTCCCGTTCCAGGACGACAAGGGTGCGCGGGTTGGTGCCCGGCGGCACGCGGTGGTCGGGGTCGGCGGCGGCCGCCAGCACGGCGGCATGAGGGACGGGCCGCAGACGCTGGAGGGGCGCAGCGGGGGGCACGATGGTTCATCTCCTTCGCAACACAGGGGGAAGCCCGGCCGCCCAACGGCAGCCCGGTACGGGATGGGGAGCTGAGGACTCAGGCGGTGAGGGGGAAAACCAGCTGCTGGCCGTCGGTGTGGGCGGCCCATTCGGCCTCGAACCGATCCTGTTGCTTGCTGTGCACGTGAGCGGGGGCGGTAACCCAGAACTCCTCGACGGCCGGGAAACCGTTCCCGCGCCGTCGGAGCCAGACCCGCACCGACCCGCCCGCCGGGTCCTCCTCCACGGGAAGTCCCAGGCGTGCAGCGCGCCTGCGGAGCTCCCGGCCCAGCTCGCGGCGCGTACCGGTGCGCGACCGCTCGACGGCTCGCAGGGCGGGGGCGCGCGCTTGGGGGTTGCTCCTGGACGCTGGCAGGATCCGCCGTACCCGGTACGACGCCCAGAGGCAGTCCAGTTCGCGGGCGAAGGCGGTCAGGACCTCCTGGTCGGCAGGCTCGAACATCTCCAGGAGACTCCGCCGGCCGAAGAGCCGGCCGTTGGTGTTGAGCCGCATGGCGGTGTACTCCAGGCGCAGCACCCGGCCCGCGATGTCAGGGAACGCCCGCATCCGCTGCAGGTGGGCGGGCAGCGCACCGAGGGAAACCGGGAAGCAGCAGAAGGAGCAGTAGCTCTTCTTCCACCGCACGCCGAACCGGTCATACAGGTAGTCCTCGCACGCCTGCCGTCCCCACCCCCATTCGATGAGCGGGAAGACTCCGGTGCGCAGGGGGTTCTTGTTCAGCCTCCGGTCCGCTTCGGCCCGGCCGGTCTCGTCGGCGTTGAAACCGATCACTTGCCGGAAAGGGCGGCCGCCGCTGGCTGCAGCGGTGAACCGGTCACCCACCTCAGCCTTGGCGTGCAGGCTGCACAGCCGTGTCCCGGCCTGCTGTGGCACCGTGCCGCACGTCTCCAGCTCATCCCACAGCGTCCAGCTGCCCCGAGGCACCAGATGGTGAGGACTGCTGGAGTCGTCGAGGATTTCGATGCCCGCGGCCTTGGCCTGGCCAGCCCGGGCGAGTTGCACCAGGCGAACGCCGTGCTCGCGCAGCAGGGGCAGGATGAACTGCTCAGCATCCGCCACCGTGTCCGGCCACTCGTCCCCCGTGGCCATGTGCAGCACGACAGTGCGTTGCAGATCCACCCCGTGGGCGGCCGGGTTCTCCAGCATCTTGGCGAGGTAACTGGAGGAGTCCAGCCCCAGCCCCCAGTTGATGAACAGCTCCGCGCTGCCCAGACGGGGCAGGAGCGACGGCAGCGACTGCTGCTCGGCGGGCACGGTGACCACCTCCTTCTTCTGTCCTGCATGTCGAGTCGGGCCGGGCGCTTCGGGGCGAGGCGGTACGGCCGGACCTGGGCGTGAAGGGACGGCGCTCCCAACTCAGCTGAGGTGGAAGACTGCGGGGTCGGTAGTGGCGCGGGCGGCGGTTTGGGCGAACCCCGGCCAGCCGCTGCGCCGCGCCTGGTGCCACCAGTCAGGGGTGCCGCCGGACGGCGGGAGACCGGGGTTCTCTGCGTTCTGAGGCTGGGCCGGCTCCGGGCGCAGCGCGGTCTGCGGGGCGGCGGCTAGAGGGCTGGGCAAGGCGGACTCGGTGTAGGCGATCCGGTTGCGCAGGCTCACACCGACGTCGTCGACACTGATGTGCACGGCCTCGCCGTCGGTCCGGGTGATCCGGCCGAGGACGACGATGCCAACGCCGTCGACCAGGGATTCCATCACGTGCTCGGCTGCCTTGCGCCATACGGTGCAGATATGCCGTTGTGGGGGGCCATCCCGCCAGGCGCGGGTCCGGGCGTCCCACACTCGTGGGGTACTGACCACACGGAAGCGGGCGACCGGGATGTCTTGGTGGTAGCGGCATTCGGGGTCGCCGGTGACGGTCCCGCTGAACGCGACGATGGGCTCGCCGGGCATGACGGACCTCTTCCTTCGAGCGGAGAGCAGGTTGAGCGCGAAGACGTCGGTGCATCCGCGCAGCCGCGAACGCGGGCAGAGAGAAGCGTGGTGCTGGCGGGGTTCGAACCCGCGACCTCAGGACTTATAAGATCCGCGCTCTCCCAGCTGAGCTACAGCACCGGGGTGGGCCGCGCCTTCTTGGAGGGAGAGAGGGCGCGGCCCGGGAGGCAGCCGGGATCCCGAGGGAGGGGGAGGATTCCGGCTGCTGGTCGGGGAGATGCAGGGTGCCCCGTCGCGGTCAGACGGCAGAGCCGTTCTGGCCTGCGATGTCAAGTAACATAATAGTGGAAGGTGCGGGATGGTCAATCCCCCCTCCCACCTGTGCTCACGGTGGATCCTGGCCTTCGCGTAGAGCTCGACGCCGCTCACGGATACGACGCAGCCGATTGACCGTCACCGGATCGTGGGCCAAGGCGCGCTCGTCGTCCAGGAGAGCGTTGAGGATCTGGAAATAGGCGGTGGGCGACATCCCCAGCTGCTCCCGGATGGCCCGGTCCCGTGGTCCGGGGGAAGCAAAAGGAGTCCGCGCCAGGCGCAGGATCTCCCGCTCTCGCGGCCCCAGTTCCGGCGCGGGCTGCTTCTTCTCGGGCGGGTCGGAGGGGTGCGGCATGACGGGGTCTCCTCGGTGGGCGTACCCCCTCCGCTGCGGCGTCGGGCGGCGTGAAGGTGGAGTGACTGCGGCTTGGCCGGCGAGTGCGACAGCAGCGGCCTCTCCCCCAGGGGCTGTCCGTACGGCGCTGCGCCGCAGGGGCAGCCCTGGAGGGAGGGGTATGTCAGGACCTGTTGTCAGAGGCGCCACGAACCTCGCAGCAGGCTGCGGGGATGCCCGTCACCTCGTGACGCGTGACGTCCGGGGCGATGACCCCGCCGCGCTCGCGCAGCTTCGTGGTGGACTTCTCGGTCAGGAGGACGGTGGCGTAGGTGCGCGTGCGTGCGCGCTCGGTTTCCGTGACCTGGCCTTCCAGTCCTTCATAGCGCTTGGGCTTGATTTCCGTGATCCGGACGTGGGCGCCTGTGGTGACGGCGGCGGCTCGCAGGGTCCTCAGGGTGCTGAGCCGCTGCTTGCCCGCGCTGAAGATCTTGTGCACTTCCTCCTGGCTGGCCTGGTTGAGGATGAAGTTGAGCGCGTCGTCGAGCTTGCCGGGCATGGTGAATCCTCCTGGAGTGGTCAGGGAGGGGGTGCCGCGGATGGCTGCGGCCGATAAGTCAATAATAGTGGAACATGGCGGAGAGGCAATCCCCTCTTGACCTGCGGAAACGAACGCAATGGGAGGGAGAGGCGGAGCTGCCCGCGTGGAGGTCGGTTCCACGCGGGCAGCCGAGCGGCGCAGATGCCGGCCCAGGGCTCAGGATGGGAGGGTCGGGGAGCCTGCCGGAGGAGATCAGGCCGCCGCCTTCCTCCCTTCTTCCCCGGCCCCGCCAGCGGCCACCGGCGGTTCGGGGTCCGGCGGCCGGTGCGGTGCCACGGCCTGCTGCTCGACCTCGGAGAGGGTGTATCCCTGCTCCTCCAGCCACAGCAGCCACCGGGCCTGTGAAGGGTTCAGGCGCACCCACGCCTTGGGCTCGCGCAGGTCCCACTCGTACGCGGCGGCGACCAGGGCGAACAGGGCGTTGCCCTCCCTGGGCTTGCCCGTCCGCTCGACCGCCTCGGGCAGGGCCTCCTTCTTCGTCCCGAGGAACCGGGCCACATCGCCCTTCTCGTCCTTCCAGGACCAGGCCCGGTAGAAGTACGGCCCGGTCATCACGACGTGCAAGGCCATACGCCTCGTGGCGTCCGGCACTGCCTTGCCCCGGGCCATGGCCGTGATGAAGTCCTTGCGGACCTCCCGCGCCGCGCGCCACATCTTGTTGCCCTCGCGGACCCGCGCGGCCTCCGCCTTCTCCCGCTCGCTCTTGGGGTTCTTCGGCGCCCGCGCCTCCGGCCGGACCTTGTGCCCGTGCTGCTCCGGGTCCGTGCAGTGCCACACCGCCCGGTGCTCGTCGTCCAGCCGGGCACTGTGGCCGGGGCATCCGCTGTGGTTGGCCTCAGTCAGCGGGTGCCCGAGCCGGGTGGTCAGCTCCGACAGCGGCCGGGACGTGTCCTTCGGGCCCCAGTCGTAGGTGGGCTTCGGCGGGAGCAGCGGGATTTTCGCGTCGGCCAGGGCCTGCTCAGCCTTCTGCCGCGCCTGGTGGTCGGCCAGCTCCTGCCGGAGCAGCGCCATCGTCTGATTCCAGTGGCCCCGGCCGCCCTTGCCCTCGGCCTCGTCCTGCGCCTTGGCCTTCTCCAGCCGGTCCTGAGCGCGGGGTACGTCCTCGACCTCGTGGAGGTCGGCCATCTGTTCCAGGTCCATCCCCTGGGCCGTGGCCCGGCGCAGCGCGTGGTCATCGAGCTGGGACGCCTGGCGCGCGCGGGTCAGCGCGCCGCGAGGTAGGTTCAGCGCCCGGGTGGCCTTGGCCTGCTCCCCGGGATCCAGCTCCAGGAGCAGCACCTCGTAGTTGCGCGCGGTGTCGCGGGCGGTCATGCCCTGGCGGTGGGAGTTCTCGATCTGCGAGAGCAGCCGCGTCAGACCGTTCCTGCCGACCAGGTCCTCGCGGATGATCGCGGGGATGGTCCGCTGAGGGCGGCCGTCCTTCTCGGCGCTGGCGTTGGCGGCCCGCTGGGCCTGGGAGCGCCGCCAGCCCTTGAAGACGCCGTACCGGCCACCGGGCTTGGGGCGGACGTGCACGGCATCCTGGACCCCGAGTTCCCTGACCGAGGCCAGAAGTTCCGGGTCGGGCTCGGTGTCCGTCTCACGGGCGTTGCTCTCGTCCCGGTCGAGCAGGGCAGGGTCGAGCTGGACGATCTGCGGCTCCGGTTCGGCTGCGGGGGCCGCAGTCACGGCGGGCGGCTCCGGGGCGGCCTGGGGTCCGGCTTTCTTGGCTGCTGGGCGGGTCTGCGCCTTCGCGGACACGTATGCCTCCTGGCTGGCTGTTCGGCGTTGCCGGGCGTCACCCCGACAACGTTGATAATAGTGGAATTATGGGGGAGGGGAAGCCCCCGCCGACCTGCGGAAATCCCCTCCCCGAGAGCCGTTAGTGCCAGCCGGGTAGTTCGGCCAGGAAACCGAACAAGGCTTCCGCCTCCACTGGACTGACCCTCTTCAAGGTCAGGTCCACGTAATCCCCCTTGCTGGAAACCTCGGCCAGAGCGCAGGCCACTGTGCCTCCGTCCCAGCCGCGGCGGCGTTTCAGATCCTCGTGGCCACTGTGTCCGGTGCCCGGGAAGACGGCAGCCAGACGGCGGGCGATAGCCTCTCGCTGCTCCGCCTGACGCGCCACGCAATTCCGCGCCTCCTGCTGCTCCTCGAACTTCGGCAGCAACTCGTGGTGGATGAAGTCGGCGATGGCGGCCGCGTCGCTCTGGAGCGGCATGTGCATCCAGGGACCGACTTCGCTGCCCTTGGTCATACGCAGCTCAAGGGTCCAGTCAGCCGCAACGGACAGCGTGATGGCACGCCCGTGATCGTCACGGATCAGAACGTGGTCACCTCCGCCCTCCGCGTGGTATCCAGGGCCCATCAACTGGGCGACGGTGGAAGCCGGCAGATCGCTGGCGGTCTCGATCAGCCTTTCGTGCATTGGAGTTCTCCTGTCTTGGACTGGCGGCGGACGGGTTGCTCGGGGTCTCCGGGGCGGGGCCGGTCGTTTGTGTCAGGGCAGTCGACGGGCGTCGAGAGCGCGGATCTCCGGGGTCTTTTCGGGGAAGGAGCACCACACGCCTCCCATGGCCCCGGGCTGGGTGAAGTAGCGCACGATGCGGGCGCGGTCCGAACCTCCCGGCTCACTGTGGGACGCCGGGTACCAGTAGCCGGCCACGTTGAAAAGGACCGCGTCGGCAGGCCACCACCGCTCGGCGGAGGCGGTGAAACTGCCCGGTCGCACGGCAGCCAACTCCCGGCCGGTGCCCGGGTCGGCCAGTACGTACCGCCCTTCGTGCGCGAGGTCGGGCAGCAGCAGGTACCCCGGCCCCCAGTGGTCGGTGAGACTGCCGTGATAGGTCACCACGGATCCGATGACAGGCTCATCGGCGGCGGACATGACCGCTCCTTCCTCCCTCGGGTCCGGTCACCGCCCCTTGCGGGTACGGGAGAGATCGACCGCCAACGCGGCCACGGCGGTGATCAGGGAAGCGGTGTCCCCGCCGAACGGAGCGGGGGACTGGTCGCTGGAGTCGTAAACGGACTGCGGTGCGGACCTGGTGCGGCGCGCCGTTAACCACGCCTGCCAACTGGCGTGTTCGTGCGTCGGGTGGCACAGCTGTGCGGTACGGCCGTCCCGTGAGGTCCCGCTGATGTGGAGCCTCATGCCGCGGGGCAGGCGGAGCTGGATGTACTCCTCGCCGGGGGGATTGACGACCCGGTAGCGCCATCCCCGCAGTGCGAGCGCCATGCCGAGCGCGTATCCGGCCGTGTCTGGAGGCGGGATGCGCGGGACCGGGGCCGCAGCTTCCTCAGGGGCGATGTGCTGGGCGCCGCCCGGCGGGCGGCGGGGGCCGGTGTTGTCCATGGCAGTTCCCTCGGCGGTTCGAAGAGGCGGTCATCGGGGGGCGCGGCGTGGGTGCCGGGATGTGCAACGGCGGCAGCAGTAGACGAGGCGGTCGGGGCCGCGTAGACGGGGGATGGTGTCCACCGGGACCTTCCCGGGGCAGCCGCAGTACAGGCACCGGCGGTCAACGAGAGGCGGGCATCCGGCAGCGGAATCGGGCAGGTCGTTGTACGCATGGCTGCGGGGACGGCGGTGTCTCATGACCTCTCCTCGGGAGGGGGTGCGCCGGACCGGGAGCCCGGCGCACCCGGGCCTACCGGCCACGGATGACGTGCGGGTCCGTGCGGAGGACTGCCAGAGCGGCGCGGACGGCGGCCCGGGTCCTGCCGGACGGCTGCTTCCGGCCGAGTCCAGTGGCGGCCTGGTTGATGACGGCGTCGGCGACGTCCTCGCGGTGGCCGTCCCGGAAGAGGCGGAGCGCTACGGCGGTTGCCAGCCGGGACCGGTTGAAGCTCTCCGCCTCCTCGCCGGTGGCTTCGGGCAGGAAATGGCGGGCCACCGGGGGTAGTTCGGGCGGTGCGGGCAGCCAGTGAATGTAGATCACACGTGCGGGGCGCGGGCGGCGCCGGAGAATGCGCAGCATGGGAACCTCCTTCGACATCCATAATAGTGGAAGATGTTTGGCTGTGAACCCCCTCCCACCAGCAGATTTGCTCAGAACTCCATGAACAGCTCTTCGAGATCACCGGGCCACGGGCACTCATTCTCACACCACTCGAAGAACCTGCCACAGCTGCACTTGTCGGCTCGCGCCGTGATCTCAACACGCGTAAACGCGTGGCGGTCCAACGACCGGCCCCCGCTGAAGTAGACCCAGGTCCAGTGAAGGTTGTAACTGCTCCTGGCTGTGCGAACAGGACCGTAGACGGTACCGAGCGTGTCACCCGGGAAACGAAACCGGTCTCCAAGCATCAGCTCGTGGGTATAGGCGCTATCCGTCTCCGGCACTTCCCCCTCCCATCTCTCGTCAGCATCAGGAAAAGCCCAACGCGGGAGCCAGCGTGAGCCGTTCGCGCACCCAGACCCCAGGCCATCCACAGGAAACCGCCGGTGATCGGCACCGACTTCACGGGCGGCGGTCCCCCCGGCGCTCGGGCCCGAGGGCGGCATGCGGGGCGGCGGGGTTGCTGCACCCCTGTTCGGCGCACCAGTGCATGCCGGCAAAACTGACGCCGCCCCAGGCAGTCAGCGCCGCGGCCGCCAAACCGCGGGCCAGCGCGTTGAATGCCGCTGCGCAGTGCTTGCCACCGAACAGCAGATCGTCGCCGTGCGAACCCACGACCGGAGCGGCTGTGTGCGCCACGGAGGCGAGTATCTCCGGGTCCAGGTCGCGCAGCTCCTCGATGTGCAGCGGCACCGCAGCTGACAGAGCGACGGCCAGGTCGTCGGGAATGGCGGACTCCGAGGGCAGACGGCCCTGTGGTTCTGAATCCTCGGGAAAACGAGCACGGTGGGCGTGCATAGCGACTCCTAGGCTGGCTTGGCGCCGGCGGCCGCCGCTGAACAGCAGCGGGCCCCGGACACGGTGGGCGCGGGCCGGGCGGCGCACCTGAAGCCGTCCCGCCGCCCAGCGGTACCGGAGAGGCGGGACGGGGCCTCAGGTCAGCGGCGGCGGCCCGAGTGGGACACCGGCGGCGTAAGTGACGCCGTACTCGGGCGGCACCAGTTCGCCGCCCAGACCGGTGCAGGCGGCCTTGAAGACCTCTGCTTCGGAGATCGGGACGAGCCAGTTCTGCCGCAGCAGCCAGCCCCGGACCGTCGTACCTGTGTTTGTGATCGTCCGCATGAGCACACAGGCGGTGGTCACCGGCGTGGCGCCGAACGCGGCGCAGAGCACCGCGTGAACGTCCCGGAGCCCTTCCGAACACCACTCCAGGGCGGTCAGTCCGGTTTCGTCATCGCGGCTGATGGAGAACGGGCAGACGGAGCGGAGCGCAGTGTCCCCGACCTCGTGCGCTACGGCACAGATCAGATGAGAACCCGGACCTGCGGCACGGATCAGCTTGGTGAGGGCTTCCAGCGCTCGCCGTTCTGCGGCCCTCAGGGTGGCGTCATCGGGGTGGTATTCCGGCATGGCTTCCTCCTCTGTGGCGCGGCGGGGGGCGTCGTCAGGCAGTGCAGCGGCAATGGCCCTGTCCGGTCGGGCCGGCCGTCCGGACGGGGCTGGGCACAGCTGGGATCGGCGGGGCAGCACGACGGCCGCAGCGCGGCGGCCGTGCTGCCCGGGTGTACCGCGTGGCCCTAGGCAGGGACGGCCCTCGGCCGCCGCCCCGGGGCGCCGGGGCGGCGGCCGGTTACCTCAGACCAGCGGCGGCGGCCCGAGGGGCGTGCCAGCGGCGTAGGTGACGCCGTACTCCGGTGGTTGCACGTCACCATCCGGACCAGTGCAAGCGGCGTCGAAGATCTCTCCTTCGGAGAGCGGCGTAAGCCACTGTCCCTGAAGGCGCCAACCCTGGACCCTTGATCCCTCCTCCGTAAGGGTCCGGACGAGCACACCGGCGCCGATCACAGGTGCTACGCCGAATGCGGCGCGGAACACCACAACGACATCAACAGCCCTCTCCGGGCAGTAGCGCACCCTGTCCTCGTGGTCCACCGAGACCGTGCAACTGGCGTGGTACGCGCTGCCTTCGCCCTCCACCGCGACAACGGAGATCTGATGAGAACCCCGGCCCGCGGTGCGGACCAGCCGGGTGAAGGCTTTGACTGCTCGGTGCCCTGCGGGATCGGCGAAGGCGAAATCGAGTTCCGGCATGGCATCCTCCATGGCCTCCCCCGTCGTTGAGGGGAGCGGATAGCTGGCATTGACCGGCGTCGGCCGACTCAGACCGACCGGCTGACGGCGGGCACGCCGTGGGCGGCCACGGCGTGCCCCAAAAGAGCGCTGGGCCGGGAATGCCGCACCCCTGGACAGGGATGCGGCACCCGGTCACCGGCCTAGGAAGCGTGCGTGGCGGCAGCCCGGAGCGCGGGCAGTGCCTGGGTCTCCAGATCGTGCGCCGCGTCGGCGTCGGGGATCGTCTGCGCGACGGACGTCACCGCCTGCATGACGCCTCCGGCGGTGGTCTGTCCACCCTTGATGACTCGGCCAGTTCTTCCTTGCGGCCCTTGAGGCCCGTACCGGGGAATCTGAACTCGCCGCCCTCTTCCTCCGGTCGTCCGGCCTCGCGGTCGAACCACACCTGGCGGCGGCCGGAGGGGTAGGCGTGCAGCCACTCCGCCTCGACCCGTTCGTCCGACAGCTCAAAGCCGTAGGTGTAACGCACCCGCCTGCCGCGCGGGCCCAGCAGCAGCTCGACCTCGAAGAGACTCGTCTCCTCGCGCGCCTCCGGGTCGAGCGCGAAAGGTTCACGCGGGACCCGCTCCGGGTGTTTGCCCCAGTCGGCGAAGGATTCCCGTACCGCGCTGCGCATGAAGCGCAGGGCGCTGAGGGTGTTCGACTTACCCGAGGCATTCGCCCCGAAAATGCCGACCACGGGCAGCACTGAGACCGGCTTGCCATCCACCCGGGCACCGGTGTCGCGCTCCGTGCCCTCGTTGAACTCCGTGGCCACCAGCGACAGCTCTTGCTCGGTCCGGATCGAGCGGTGATTGGCCACCCTGAAGCTGAGCAGCACGGCCGACCTCCTCACAGGGCGGTGATTCCCAATGCCCGTCTTGGGATCTCCTCTGCGGGTTACCCGCACAGAACAGCCTATGACGCCCCGTCCTCGCACGCCAGAATACTCATCGGGGCTCGCGGTTCATTCGGTGCCGACCGGCAGCGCGGCGAGCTCGCGGCCTCGCTTCGGCGTTACGGAGCGGTCGCCTCTCCGTGGTCCTCGTCGGGCAGCGGGCGAGTGAGCTGAGCCGTCAGCTCGGGGTCGGCGAGGATGCGCGCGGTCGCCCGCCACTCAGCGACGACCCGGTGGAGGTTGGCGTGGACATCCGGATATGCCGCGTCGTCCGCAGCCCGGGTCAGCTCCTGCACGAACTGCCGTACCTCGTCGGCCGACAGATGACGGGTCCACGGAAGGGCCGAGGGCGTCACCGGCAGGACTCCCCCTCAGCCTCGCGCGGCCGCCGGCTCGCGGCGGCGTTCCGTCGTGGCGATGGTCGCCGAGCCGACGACCCGGGTGCCGTCGTAGAGGACGATCGCCTGGCCCGGGGCCACGCCGCGGACCGGCTCGGTGAAGGTCACCCGGAGTTCCGGGGCCCCCTCGGCGTCCTCGGCCGGCTCCGCCGTCACCGGCGTCTCCTCGCCGTGGGCGCGGAGCTGGGCCGTGTACGTGCCCGGGCCCGCCGGGGGCTCGCCGCACCAGCGGGGCCGGATCGCCGTCAGCGCGGTGACGTCGAGCGCCTCCTGCGGGCCGACCGTCACCGTGTTGTTGACCGGCGAGATGTCCAGGACGTAGCGCGGCTTTCCGTCCGGGGCCGGGACGCCCAGGCGCAGGCCCTTGCGCTGGCCGATGGTGTAGCCGTAGGCGCCCTGGTGACCGCCGAGCCGGTTGCCGTCCTCGTCGACGATGTCGCCCTCGGCGGTGCCCAGGTGCCTGGCCAGGAAGCCCTGGGTGTCGCCGTCGGCGATGAAGCAGATGTCGTGGCTGTCGGGCTTCTTCGCGACGGCCAGACCGCGGCGCTCGGCCTCGGCCCGGATCTCGTCCTTGGTGGTGAGGGTGTCGCCCAGCGGGAACATGGCGTGGGCGAGCTGGCGCTCGTCGAGGACGCCGAGCACATAGCTCTGGTCCTTGGCCTCGTCGGAGGCGCGGTGCAGCTCCCGGCCGCCGTCCTCGCGGGTGACGACGGTGGCGTAGTGGCCGGTGCAGACGGCGTCGAAGCCCAGGGCGAGGGCCTTGTCCAGCAGCGCCGCGAACTTGATCTTCTCGTTGCAGCGCAGGCAGGGGTTGGGCGTGCGCCCGGCGGCGTACTCGGCGACGAAGTCGTCGACCACGTCCTCGCGGAAGCGCTCGGCCAGGTCCCAGACGTAGAACGGGATGCCGATGACGTCAGCGGCCCGGCGCCGTCGGGCCCCAGCCGGGTGCCGATCACCCGGCCGATCACCAGGGTGTGGTCCCCGGCCCGGACGCGCTGCTCCGTACGGCACTCCACGGCGGCCAGGGCGCCGTCGACGAGCAGCGCCCCGGATGCCTCGCCGCGGGTGTGCGGAGCATCCCGGAAGAGGAGTTTGTCGCTGATGCGGCCTTTCATCGCGAATCGCCCGGCTGTCTGCCGCTGGCTCTCGGCGAGCACGGAGGCGGCCCAGAGGGGCTGCCGTTCCAGCAGCTCCTCCATCCGGGAGTCGTTGCGAACGCTCACCATCGCGAGCGGTGGGTCAAGTGACACCGACATAAAGGCCGTCGCTGTCATGCCCACGTCCTCCCCATGCGGGCCCTCCTCCGGGTCGCGGGCCGTCACCAGCACCACGCCGGCCGTCAGGCGGGCCATGGCCGCACGGAACTCGTCGTCACTCACCCCTTCAGAATGAGGGATGATCGCTGCGGGGGATGAAGGAGTCTGCTGCACGTGCGCACGCTATCCGGACGCCCGAGGCGCTCACATCGGGCGCGGGGACCGTCCGGGACCTAGGTCGCCCGGCGGATGCCCGCCCGGGCGATTTGCGTTCAGGAAGGAATCGGCAGGGCAGACGGCCCGTCACCGGCGCAAGCGTCAATACACCGAAAGATCATGTGACATGAGTCACAGCAGCCGGGAATTGTTGACCCTGTGTACCGGGTGGGCAGCTCGCTGTGATTCAGTGGCCGTGGAATCAGACGACAAGATCCTGGAGTTGCTGTCGAGGTCTCGGGGAGTGCAATCGATGGAGGCCGAGTCGGAACCGTACGTCCGTCTTGCGACCCTGCGGCAGCTCCACCGTGTCGTCGCGGACCTGAACACCGCCCGCAGCCTGGCCGACACCCTGCAGGCCGTCGCCGACGGAGTCATCACCGGCCTCGGCTACGAGCTCGCCGCCGTCAACCTCGTCCAGCCCGACGGTGACCTCGTCGTCGCCGCCGTGTCGGGCAGCGCCGGCGCCGAGGCGCTGCTCGCCGGCCGCGTCGGCTCGCGCACCGCCTGGGAGCGCCGCCTCTCCATGGGCACCCGCTGGGGCGAGCTGCGCTTCATACCGCACACCGAGGGCTGGATCCTCGACGACGACGACGTACCGCAGTGGCACAGCGGCGGCCCCCAGCCGCGCTTCGCCGACGAGTGGCACCCCGGCGACCGGCTGCTCGCCCCGATGTACTCCTCCAGCGACGACCTGCTCGGCGTCATCGCCGTCGACCGGCCCCGCAACGGCCGCCGGCCCGGCCCCTGGGGCCGCGAGGCCCTGCAGATGTACGCCTTCCAGGCCGCCATCGCCATCAGCAACGCCCGGCTGCGCGCCAACATGCAGCGCGCCCTCGTCCGGCTGGAACGCGAGCAGCAGGCCCTGCGCGCCAGCGAGGAGAGCTTCCGCCAGGCGTTCGAGTACGCGCCCAGCGGCATGGCCATCGCCGAGATGGGCGGCGACCAGCACGGCCGTCTGCTCCGCGCCAACGACGCCCTCTGCCGGCTGCTGGGCCGCCCCGCCTCCGCGATGCGCCGCTATTCCTTCTCCGACCTCGTCCACCCCGACGACATCGGGCTGCTGCTCCGCACCTCCGCCGAGGGCGGCCGGGCCGAGCTGCGGCTGGCCCGGCGCGACGGCAGCTATGTCTGGGTCTCGCTGCGCAACTCCGTCGTCGCCGACGCGGCCGACGGGCCGCGCTTCCTGCTCACCCACGTCGAGGACATCGAGGAGCGCAAGCGGCACGAACTGCAGCTCGCCCACCGCGCCAGCCACGACGCCCTCACCGGCCTCCCCAACAGCGCCGAGCTGCGCACCCGGCTCTCCGCCCGGCTCTGCGACCGCCCGCCCTCCCGGGACGGCGAGACCTACGCGCTGGACGGGGCGGCCGGCAGCGCCTACGGGCCGGCCGCGGGCGTCGAGACCGACGAGAACGGCTTCCGGACCGACGGCTTCGACGCCCCCTTCGGCCCGCCGGGCAGCGCCTTCGACGGCCACGTCCACACCGTCGCCCCGGCCGAGGAGCAGCCGGACGACGGCACCAAGGGGCTCGCGGTGCTCTTCTGCGACCTCGACGGCTTCAAATCGATCAACGACCGGTTCGGGCACCACACCGGTGACGCGGTCCTCATCGAGGTCGCCCGGCGGCTGACCAACGGCGTGCGGGACGGCGACACGGTCGCCCGCCTCGGCGGCGACGAGTTCGTCGTCCTCGCCGACGGCCTCGGCCGCGCGGACGCCCAGGACTTGGCCGTCCGCCTGCGCAACGCGATCATCCCGCCGATCCGGGTGGACGGGCGCGCGGTACGGGTGGGGGCGAGCTTCGGCATCGGCTGGGCCGGCTGCGGGATGTCCGCCGAGGAGGTCCTGCAATCGGCCGACCAGCGGATGTACGTGGAGAAGCGCTCCCGGGCGGGGCGCGCCCACCGCCGCGCGGGGTGACCCCGGGGCCGGTTCCGGGGGCGCGTGGCCGGTCCGGGCCCGTCCGCGGCCGGTACGGAACGGGCCGGTACGGGTGGTACTGGACACATCCGGACAGTGCCGCACGCCCGCGAGCGGGGCTTTTGCGGGACCGCCTCCGCGGCGCCCCGGCGAGCGGCGACGGACCGGGAACAGCGGCCGCGGTGAGCGGGTAGGCTCGATCGATCGGCCGCGGGCCGAGGTAACGCGATCGTGAACATTGACCATCCGGACAGCACAGGCCTTATCCGGGCCGCCCCGCCGCTGATAGGAGCTGTCCAGGCGCTGTGGACGCGGCGCCGGTGGTCCGGAAACCAGTTGGGGAGTGACAGGGGATGACGGCCGGCAACAACGGCGCGGGCACGCCCGAGAACGACGACCCGTTCGCCTACCTCTACCGCTCGGAGGGCGGCGACGGGGGCGCGAACGGCGCGGCGGACGGCGGAACCGCTCAGTACGGCCGGCCCGCGGCGCAGCCCGGGGTCCCCCGCACCTCGTACAACCAGGTGCACCGGGTCGGGGAACGCCAGTACGGCGGCCAGCAGGCCGCTCAGCGGCCCGGCTACGGACCCGGCGCCGCACCGGCGGACCAGCCGACCGCCGCCTACGGGCAGAGCCCCCACACCTCCTACGCCGCCCCCGAGACCCTGCCCGGCGGCGCCCCGCCGCGCCGCGCCGCGCCCGCCGGCCACGGAAGCCGCGGTGTCCGCGGTGGCGGCGGCCGCGGGCCCAACAGCCAGGGGCTGCTGATCGGGGCGATCGCCGTGGTCGCCGTGGTGGTCATCGGCATCGTCATCGCCATGCTGACCAACGATGACGGTGACGAGGGCAAGCAGGAGGCCGGCAGCTCGGAGTCGCTCCCCGCCGACGGCGGGCAGGACCAGCCGGCGGACGAGGGCAAGGACGAGGAGGGGAAGAAGACCAAGCCCTTCTCCTCCGAGAAGTTCGACGCGGTCGGGATGAAGACCGCCGGCGGTGCGACCGTCGCCAACGACGTGGAGGGCGCCCGGTCCAAGAGCGGGGCCTACATCGCGGGCATGAACCAGCCCGGCGCGACGGCCACCTGGCGGATCGACGTGCCCAAGGCGGGCAAGTACACCCTCTTCATCGGCTACGGCGTGCCCGGCAAGGACACCAAGGCCACGCTCCTCGTCAACGGCAAGGACCGTGAGCAGGAGCTGAAGAACTGGGCGAACGCCAAGGAAGGCGAGTGGGACAAGGGCTGGACCACCACCTACTCCTGGGTGAACCTCACCAAGGGCACCAACACCCTCGACCTCACCTGCGGCGAGGGCCAGGGCTGCGAGTTCAACCTCGACTGGGTGCAGCTCAAGGAGGGCCACATCAAGGACTGAGGCGCGCCCGCCCCGCGTGCTCCGCCCGCCCCGACCGCTGAGCGCGGGCCCGCCCCGGGGCTTGCCGTCCGCGGGACTTCTCCTCGCACCGGCCGCCCCGGGATCCGTTCCCCGGGGCGGCCGGTGTGCTTTCCGGGCGTCACAGGGGTGTTCGGTGGTCTCGATGTCCGGCAGCAGGCGCGTGTACGCGGCGTGGTCGAACTCGCCGGGCCCCGGGGCGGTGGCGGCCGCCGCCGAGAGGGCGACCGCGCGGCTCAGCCGCTCCGGCCAGGGCAGCCCCTCGGCGAGGGCGGAGAGCAGCCCGGCCACGGCCGCCTCGCAGGCCCGGGTGGGGTCGCCGCCGGGCGGCCGGGGCGGGACCGCGCGCAGGCTGCCGTCCGCCGTGGCGACGAGCACGCCGTCCCCGCCCAGCGAGGCGGCCACGGCGCGGGCGCCCCGTCGCCGGGCCTCGTGCGCGGCGCGCACGGGTTCGGCGAAGCCGGTGAGCGCGGTCAGCTCCCCGGCGGTCGTCGCGACGAGGTCGGGGCGGGCGGCGATGCCCCGGCGCAGTGGTTCGCCGTGGGTGTCGAGCAGGACCGGGACGCCCGCGGCCTGCGCGGCCCGCACCAG